>CAYMWP010000003.1:0-86617 GCA_964393895.1 uncultured Anaerolineales bacterium
GGACAAGTGTCCTAATTTTCATTTCAGTAGAGACCCTAGACCTCCGAGGTCTTACTCATTTGAAACACACCCTTTTGATTTGTGGGCCGCTGACCGCAGGGAGCTGATCTCTGCGTCAGTGAGCCTGCGCCACTGCCCTGGCTTCAGATCCCCCAACCGCAGCGGGCCGATGCGCACGCGGATGAGCCGGTGCACCGGATGGCCCAACATCGCCCCCACGCGCCGAATTTGACGTTTGCGGCCCTCGCGCAACACCACCCGCAGCCAGGTATAGCCCTCTTCGCGACGCAGGATGGTGACTTGGGCGGGCGCCGTCCTCCGCCCGTCCAGGAAAACCCCTCGCCGCCATTGCCTCAAAACCTCGTCGCTGGGAGCTCCGGCCACGTAGACGTGATACTCTTTGGAGTGCTCGTAACGCGGGTGCGTCAGCAAGTGACCTAGCTCCCCGTCGTTGGTGAGCAGGATCAGCCCTTCGCTGCGCAGATCGAGCCGCCCCACCGGGAAGAGGTGTCCCGGCAGCGGCGCCAGGTCCAGCACGGTGGGGCGGCGGCCCGAGCCATCACCCTCGTCGGAGAGGACACCGCGCGGCTTGTGAAGCGCGACGTAGACAGGGGTAACATCGGCCTGCACCGGTCTCCCGTCCACGGTGATGCTGTCCCGCTCTGGGTCCGCCCGCTGCCCTAATCGAGCCGCTTGCCCGTTGAGGGCGGCCCGTCCCTGGCGAATCAGTTCCTCACAAGCGCGGCGAGAACCGTAACCGGCGCGGGCCAGGATTTTTTGTAAACGCTCTTTTTTCATAGCTGCAACCTTGCAAGAACCAGGACGGTATTATAACGCAGGTGAACGGAAGGGGCAAAGGAGTCGGTGGGCGTATCACGACAGGTTGTGCTGTAACCAATCTGTAACGTAGTAGAATTGGCACGTAAATTGTAATCTGCTATAATGAGAAGCGAACAAGATACGATCTTGCTCCTGGGGACAGATTTATGATTACGGAGGGCTTGCCTAATGAGTGATGTACGAATCCTCTACATTGAGGACGACCCTTCAAATCGCCTGCTGGTGAGGCGTATTCTGGAGGCGGAAGGTTACGCCGTTGAGGAGGCGGTGAGCGGTTTGGCCGGGTTGGAGAGGGCAGCTCTGATAAAGCCGGACTTGATTCTGTTAGACATCAATCTTCCAGAGATAGATGGTTATGATCTGGCTCGGCGCTTTCGTGAGACGCCCGGCCTGCAGCTAGTGCCCATTCTGGCTCTCACGGCCAACGTGATGAGAGGTGATCGGGAGCGCACGCTGGAAGCGGGTTGCGATGGTTATATTCAGAAACCTATAGACGTAGACCGGCTACCCGATCAGGTAAGAGCGGCGCTGCAAAAGACTGCCAGGTCATAGAGGTCACACTATGAGCGTACAACCAAAAGAGGCTACGATACTCGTTGTCGAGGATAATTTTCAGAACTTTGTGCTTATCACGCGCCTGTTGGCCTACCTGGGCGTGAAAAAGTGCGAGTGGAAAGCATCGGGCTGGCAAGTGTTAGAGTTCGCCGAGTCGTTGCCCCACATTGATCTGATATTGATGGACCTCTTTCTGCCGGAGGAAGACGGCTATCAGGTGTTGAGCAAGTTGCGTGCTCACTCTCGCTTCGAGGATGCGCTCATTGTTGCCGTGACGGCCGACGTATCTCACGAAAATATGGAGCGCGCCCGCAAATCTGGTTTCAACGGTTTCATCGGCAAACCGCTTGACCCAGACCGTTTCCCCAACCAAATCCGCCGTGTTCTGCGGGGCGAAGAGATATGGGACCTCGGATGATTGGAAAACCGGCGTGCGCTGCTACACTTGCCGAAACGCGCCTTACAAGATGTGGGAGGCGCGGGAGCACAAACCTAATGTATGTAGGTCGGTTTTCCATAACCGCCACTTTTTCCACAGCATCATAGAAACCTGCCCTACATTACAAGTCATTGAAAAGACTCCCGTATACGGATGAGATGAACTGCCATGTTGTCGTCAAGTTCGCAGGAACGACCTCGTATCCCAACCACCGGGATGCGCGGAGGGCTGGGCAGAACCCTGCTGACCGCCTTTTTGATCTTGGCGATCGTGCCGCTTGGCGCCATTAGCTGGTATGCTACCCTCCGTGAGCGGCAAGACATCCAACGTGAAGTGACAGCCAAGCTATCTGCTGTGGCCGCGATGGTGGAGACCCACGTCCGCCAATGTGTCGAACATTGTGCTGCCGATCTGTCATTCGTGGCGGCCTTGCCGGCTACTCGAGAGAGCGCGAGTGTTATAGCCGCTGATTCGGCTGGCGCCGACCTTGCCCGTGATGCATTACGGTTACAATTACAGGCTATGGTGTCGCGAAACCCCTCTTTTCGTCGTCTGGCCGTGCTCGATAGCGAAGGGAAGGTGTTGCTCTCCACCGATCCGCAGACCGAGGGCGCTCGGCTGGAGCAGATGGCTGCACTCGAACTCCAGCATAACCCTGATTCTCGGCCCGTTTTACTCGATTCAACCGTCGGTGAGGGAGGGCCGCTGGTTTCCCAGGCCATCGTCGGCCAGGATGACGAGGCGCTTGGCTTGCTGGTCGGCTGGCTCAACCTTGGCAGCTTTGTCGCCGATCTGCGGGCGATTGGCAGGCTGGGAGATACCGGTGAAGTCTATCTCGTGGATGCCAGTGGGATGGCGCTGCCTCAAGGTCGAGAGGTGACCAGTCAGGGTATCGCATCCGCCCTCGCCGGGGAGGACAGGGAAGGACTTTGCGAGAACAGTGACGGTGTCCCCGTCATCGGGGTATATCATTGGATGCCAGATTTAGAGTTGGCGTTGGTGGCGGAGCAGGCTCAGGAGGAGGCCTTTGCCCCGACCGAGAGTGTCACAGCCGCCGTCGTCGGCGCCACGCTGGTGGTGGCGTTGGTCACTGCCGTGATCGCCGCGGTAGTGACGCGGCAGATCACACGTCCCATTGTGCGTTTGACTGAATCCGCCCTCGACATCGCAGAGGGAGATATGGAGCAGCGGGTGCCAGTCACGTCGCGGGACGAGATTGGCATATTGGCTTACGTGTTCAATCACATGACGGCCGAGTTGAAGGCTCTTTACGACGACCTGGAGGCCAAGGTCGCTCAACGCACGGCCCTCCTGCAACAAGCCAACTATCAGATACAGCGGCGGGCTATTCAGCTGGCTACCACCGTCGAGGTCAGCCAGGCGTCCACCTCGATCCTGGAGCCGGACCAGCTATTGCGCGAGGCGGTGAGCTTGGTGCACGGCGGCTTTTTTGCTTATTCTTTCGTTGGCATTTACCTTTTGGATGATACAGGCAAGCGAGTGGTGCTCAGAGAGAGCAAGGGCGGCAAAGAAATAGTGGCCGCCAGGCCAGAGGTGCTGCGGGTCGAAGATGGGAGCGCGGTTGGTCGGGCTGCCCTGACAGGAGATCCGTATATCGTTCGCTGGGACGCCGGGCGTGCCCAAGAAACGCTTTTATCTCCCTACATCCGCGCCGAGGCCGCCATGCCGCTCAAGATCGGAGGGCAGACCATTGGTGTGCTCGATATTCTAAGCACCGAGGAGGATGACTTTGACGCCGACGATGTCTCTGTTCTCCAGAACGTGGCGAATCAGATCACTATTGCTTTGGAGAACGCCCGCGCCTACGCCGTGGAGCGGGAGGCGGCCGAGCGATTGCGAGAGTTGGATCGCTCCAAGCGTCGTTTCCTGGCCAACATGTCCCACGAGTTGCGTACCCCTCTCACCAACATCCTGGGATTCTCTCGGTTGATGCTGAAGGAGGCCGACAGGGCTGCTCAAGTCGAGGGGAAGCGTCGCCTTGCTGCCGGCGGAGCGCTCACGGAGCAAAACCGGAACGATTTGGAGATCATTTACAACAATGGTCAGCACTTGCTGGGCTTGATCAACGACTTGTTGGACGTTTCTCAGATCGAGGCCGGACTGATGGAGCTCGAGTTCCGTACCGTGGACCTGGCCGATCTGATCCATAGCGTGATGGCTACTGCCAGCGCCTTGGTGCGGGATAGGGACATTGAGTTGAATCAAGAGATCGCGCCTGATTTGCCGGTGGTGCAAGTTGACCAGGCGCGCATCCGCCAGGTGCTACTGCTGCTCCTGACCAATGCGGCCAAGTTCACTTTGCAGGGGAGCATCACCGTGCGGGCCCGGCTCAAAGATGGGGAGGTTTGGGTAAGCGTCAGTGACACCGGCTTGGGCATCTTGCCCGAGGATCGGGAGCGGATCTTTGAGCGATTTGAACAGGGCACCATTCCAATCGAGGGGAAGCGGAGCGGCACTCTGGGGGATGGGCGCCGTCCAAATGGGGCCGGCTTGGGGTTAGCTCTGAGCAAGGAATTTGTAGAGATGCACGGGGGGCGTATTTGGGTGGAGAGCGAGGTGGGAAAGGGTTCCACCTTCACATTCGCGTTGCCCCTGAAACCGGAACCGTTGCCGGAAGCCAGGCTCGGGACGGGAAAAGGAAGGAAGCAGTATGAGTGAGGAGTCGAAATCAATTCTCTCCGCGCGCGTGACAAACATCCGTGCCCGACTCGTGGGAAACGTGCTAATTGTGCTCTCTTTATTATCACTGAGTATCATTCTCTACTCTGATGCTTTCTCCCACTTGGATCAGACCATCGCCATCTTGAAGGACGCGGCGACGCAGCTCGACGCGCCGACGGCCGAGCAGTCCGCCGCCCTCGAAGAGACCGACGTGGCTCTCGACATGGTGCATACGATTCCCGTTGTGTGGGGGGCGCTGATTGGGGGCGTGTTTGCCGTCATTGTCTTTACCACCATTCGCGCCATCGCTCGCCCCTTGGAGCATTTGACCGAGGTGGCCGGCCGCCTGGCCGAAGGGAATCTGGAGGAGCGGGTAGCAGTCGAGTCGTCAGACGAGTTTGGCGGCTTGGGCGCCGCATTTAACGAGATGGCTGACCAGCTTCAAACCTACTACGTTGAACTGGAAGAGCAGGTGGCCGAGCGAACCCGCGCTCTCCAGGACGCCAATTATGCCCTTCAGCGGCGGGCCATCCAGTTGGAGGCCAGTTCCGAGGTGGGGCAGGCCATCGCCTCCATTTTTGACATAGATCAGCTATTGCGCAAAACGGTTGATCTGATCCGCGACCGCTTTAAATTTTATCACGCTGGCATATTCTTGTTGGACGAGGCCGGAAAGTGGGCGATCCTCCGGGAGGCCACCGGCGAGGCCGGCGCGCAGATGAAGGCTCAGGGCCATCGCTTGGCCGTGGACAACACCAGCATGGTCGGGTGGAGCGCCTTGCACCGCCGGTCTCGCATTGCCCTGGATGTGGGAGAGGATGCCGTCCGTTTCGCCAACCCCCTGCTCCCTTACACCCGGTCAGAGATGAGTATTCCGTTGATGATCGGTGGGCGAGTGATAGGCGTCTTGAACGTCCAATCCATCGAAGAGGCCGCCTTCGACGAGGATGACGTGCGAACGCTGCAAAGCATGGCTAACCAGGTCGCCGTTGCCATTGAGAACGCCCGCCGCGTCTCTGACGAAGCGGCCATGTTGGAAGCGACCAGCCCTATCTATCGCGCCAGCCGCAATTTGACGACGGCGACGACGACCACCGAGGTCGCCGAAGCGATCATCGCCTCCGTGGCCGAGACGGGCGCCGATGGATGCTTGGTGGTAGAGTTCGAGTTCTCGGCCGGCGGTGAACCTCAAGCCCTCATATACCGGGGAGTGTGGCGCCGAGATCGGGAACCCCAGTTCCGGACTGGTCTACGGCTTCCAATCTCGGAAAGCCCTTTTCCCTTCGAATTGGTGAGCAAGTTGTGGGCGGTGGCCGACGTGGAGCAGGACAAGCGCTTGCCGCCCAGCGCCCGGCAGGTATTTCTGAAGACGGATGCGCGGGCGTTGGTCAATATCCCCCTGCGCTCCGGCGATGACGTGATCGGCCAGGTGGTCGTCCTGCGCACCACTCCCGGTTCCTTTTCGGATAGCGCCTTGCGCCTCTATGAGGTTCTGAGTGACCAGGCGGCGGTGGCATTGGAGCGCGCTCAATTGGTGGAGAGGGCGCAGAGACGCGCGGAACGGGAACAGATGACTCTTCGCATAGTTGATCGCGTCCGGCGCGCTGTGGACATAGAGCATGTTTTGCAGGCCACGGCGGAGCAAATTGCGCAGGCGATGCAAGTGCCACACGTCTCGATTGAACTGAACGTCGAAGCGCTCGAGAGGTAGGAGGAATTCCTCTCGAGGTCGAATAGATCTACTGTGGGGAATGTCAATGAACGGAAACGTACAAGCCATACCTGAGTGGAGCGCCGAACTCGAGCGTCGCCGCGCCAGGCTTTTGAACTATATGCTGCTATCCGCAGTTATTGGTGGCCTGGTGGCGTTGTTACTGAGCGCTGTTTCGATGGCGACAGCCTTGGAAGCGGGGGAGTGGTGGACTGCGATGGTCCCCTTCTTTGCTGGCTGGCTGGCCGTATTGATAGTCTGGGCTTGGCGTGGCTTGGGCTATCGTGTCCGCGTCTCGTTCTTCACGTTGCTCCTTTACGTGCTGGGTTGCATCATTTTTATGCGGGGCGGGTTGCCTGGGAGCGGGCGGGCCTGGCTGTTGCTACTCCCAGTGTTGGCCTTTGTCTTGATGGGCTTGCGAGCCGGCGTCGCGGGGGGATTCATTGCCGGCCTCACCTACATTTCTTTTGCCATCGCCATCAACCAGAAATGGATCGTTCCTCAGGTGGCCGATGATCTGAGCGCGCTGGCCCCGCTGCGCGACGAGGGCATCTCTTTCATCTTTGTGATCGCTATTGTGACCGTGATCCTGCACTCGTTCAGCCAGGGCTGGTTAGAGTCTTTGAGGGGGACGAGCGTCGCTAACGCAGAGTTGCGGGCGCGTTCGCGGGAACTGGAGGCAGCGAACGAGCAGTTGCAGTTGCGGACCTCCCGGCTGCGGCTGACGGCCGAGATCGCTCGGGCCGGCTCCTCTATCCTGGATCCGGAGAGATTGTTCGTCGAGGCAGTAAACCGCATCCAGGAAGGGTTCGAGCCTTTGGGCGTCTACTACGTGGGTCTGTTCTTGCTCGACGAGGTCGCCGGCGAGCAGTTTGCCGTGTTGAAAGCCGCCACCGGTGAAGCCGGCAAGTTGTTGCTAGAGATGGGACACAAGGTGGCGCTGGATGACATAACCTCGGTCGGTTGGTGCATTGTCCATCGGGAGGCTCGGGTGGTATCGAACATGGAAGAGGGTACGGTCCATTTTGACTCTGTCCCTATGTCTTACACACGCTCGGAAATCGCACTCCCCCTGCGCTCTCGTGGTCGCGTCGTGGGGGCGTTGAGTGTGCAAAGCACACGGGAAACATCTTTCGACGAGGCTGACATCGCTGCCCTACAAACTATGGCCGACCAGATGGCGGTGGCGATAGACAATGCCAGACTCTTTAGCCAAACTGAAGCCGCTTTGGAAGAGGTTCAGATCGCCCATCGTCGTTACCTGGTCGAGGCCTGGGAAGATTTCCTGGCTGCCGGGGCTGTTGCTCGGGTGGATCACGTCCAGCCAGCGGCAGGGCCGGTGGATGACGAGTTCTTGCGTGAGGCGCAGCGTGCTGCGGTGGTGCACGAAAGGGCAGTTGCTCTTGACGCTCCCTCGACGAGCGCAGACGATGGGGACTCTGTGCCGCAGACGGCGCTCGTGGTCCCCCTAAAGTTGCGAGAGCAAGTCATCGGCACGATGATTTTGCACGAAACGCGCCGCCGCCGGCCGTGGGATAGCGGAGAAGTAGAAATGGCGGAAACAGTCGCCGAGCAGGTAGCGTTGAGCGTCGAGAACCTGCGCCTGATGGACGAAACACAGCGCATCGCCGCCCGCGAGCGGGTGGTAGGCGAGATCTCGGACCAGATGCAGCGCGCTACGGATATGGGTTCCTTGCTGCGTATCACGGCGGAGGAATTAAACCGCGTACTGGGCGGCTCGCGCGCCTACGTGCGCCTGGGCGCGCAGGCCGGTTGGGCTGCTGGGTCAGGCGAGTCGCAGGAAGAAAGGGCGTGAGAAATATGAAAGTGGCCGGAATTTTCGGATTCGATCGAGAGACGCTCCCCACGCAGTCAAAGGGAAGCAACGCGCCGGCGGCAGACAGGCGCTCCAGATCGTCCAGGATCAGATGGCCCATTGCGTACAAGTTGGCGGCCGCTTCCGTGTTGATGGTCGTGTTGACCCTGTTGGCTGGAGGAGTTGGCCTCTGGCAGGTGCTCGCCATTGACCAGGTCATCGGTGACGCGCGCGAAAAAGAGCTGCAACGGGAGCGCTCCCTGGAATTGTTGGCCGCGGGACACAGACTGGTTGCCTCCCTGGATCGTATGCTTGTGACGCAGGATCAGGCTTTGCTGAGCGCCGATGTCCCGGTCTCTTTGGGCTATCTATCTTTCTACATGGAGGTCTTGCAGGAAGCCGGCGGCGATCCAGAGATATTGGGCATTCTCGAAGAGATGCAAGGGGCCTATGGCGAGCTACGTCAGGGGGTGAGTGAGGTAGACTTGTTGGCCCGGCAGGAACTCTGGACAGAGACGGAGGCGGCGCTGGAGCAGGATGTCAGGCCGGTCAACGAGCGTATGAACATCCTCCTCAGGAGACTCGTACGCCGCACCGATCAAGATGTGGAGGCGGTGGGCCGGCACGTCCAAAGAGTCGTTGGGCAGGCGATTGTACTGTTGGCCGTTCTCATGATAGCGGCCGTGCTCATTGCTGTGGGCTGGCGGCAAGTTGTCTTCCAGGGTCTGAGTCGCTCCATCACCGAACTGCGGTACGGGGTAGCTCGCATCGGCGGCGGCGACCTCGCCCACAAACTGGATATTCGAACCGGTGACGAGATTGAAGAGTTGGGCGACGAGTTCAACAAAATGGCGGGTGAATTGTCTGATGTGATCGGCGACTTGGAGCGGCGCGTGGACGAGCGCACGCGCGGTCTGCGGGCAGCGGCCGAGGTCGGCCGGGCCACTACCTCGGTGCTAGATCCAGATCAACTGTTGCGGCGCGTGGTGAACCTGGCCCGTGAGCGGTTCGATCTCTATTATGTGGGCCTGTTCCTTCTCGAAGGCGACTCTGGTCGCTCTTTTGCCGTGCTGCGCGCTGGCACGGGCGAGGCCGGGCGGCAGATGATGGCGCAAGGGCACAGACTGGAAGTCGGCGGCGATTCGATGATCGGCCAATGTGTCTTTAGGGCTGAACCGCGTATTGCGTTGGACGTGGGTGTAGAGGCCGTCCGCTTCGATAACCCTCTATTGCCGGAGACCCATTCTGAGCTGGCCCTGCCGCTCATAGCGCGCGGCCGGGTCATCGGCGCAATGACTGTGCAGAGCGTGGAAGAAGCCGCTTTCGACGAGGAGTATATCGCCGTGTTGCAGACGATGGCCGACCAGGTGGCAGTGGCGATTGATAACGCCCGTCTCTTTGCCGAGTCTCAGGAAGCGCTGGCAGAGATGGCGGCCGCCCAACGGCGACAATTGGGCCAGGCGTGGGCCGAATACGCTCAGACCGCGGATGAGGTTGGTTACGAGACCAAGCGCGCGGGCGTTGCGCCATTGGGTGATGCCGTGTTGCCAGAGATTCAACGGGCGGTGGAGCACGGGGGCGCGGCGGTGTTGGAGAGCGCCCCTCACGCTCGGTCACCGCACTCCGCCCTGGTCGCACCCGTTGCCTTGCGCGGGGAGGTCATCGGCGCGCTGGGCGTCCACGGTGATGAAAAAGGTCGGCGCTGGAGCGACGATGATATTGCAATCATCGAGGCCGTCGCCGAGCGTATGGCCCTGGCTGCGGAGAACCTGCGGTTGCTGGAGGACAGCCAGCGTCGCGCATCCCGCGAGCGACTGACGGGCAAAGTCGCTGGACAGGTGCGTGCTTCGCTGGACCCAGATACTATTCTCAAAACCACTGTGCGAGAACTGGGCCGGGCGCTGGGCGCCGAGATGGCGAGCATAGAGATTACTGGCCCTGGTGAAGGAGATGTGGATCGTGTGTCTCCGATCAATAAATCGCGAATCAACACATTTTGAATCGAAAGGCGGGGTATAATGGAGGGACGAACAACGGTTGCTATCACTGGTATATCTGGTTATTTGGGGCGGGTGCTTTTGCCCTACCTCGAACAGGACGCCGAGATTGATCGAATTATCGGTATTGACATTCGACCACCGGAGAACTGTACTAAAGACAAGTTGATTTTCCATCAACTCGACGTCAGGGAGGCAAAAGTTGAACAGGCGCTCGCCGGCGCCGATGTGCTGGTTCACTTGGCCTTTGTGCTGATGCGCCGGCCCGGAGACGATGAGCGCGAGATAGACGAGATCAACGTCGTTGGCTCGCGCCGCGTGTTTGAAGCGGCCGCCCGGCAAGGGGTGCGGAAACTGATCTTTACCAGCAGTGTGGTGGCTTACGGGCTGTACCCAGATAACCCCGTCCCTCTGACCGAGGAATCGCCGTTGCGCCCCAACCCTGGCCTGTATTACAGCCGGGCCAAGGCGGCCGTGGAAGGTTATTTGGATGCCTTTGAGCCTGAGCATCCAGAGGTGGTGGTCACCAGACTGCGGCCGTGCACGGTGGTAGGGCCACAGGCCGACCCGGCGCAGATGGCCGCACTGATCAGCCCGACCGCCATGCTGGTGCAGGGGTACGATCCACCCTACCAATTGCTTCACGAGGATGACCTGGCCCGCGCGCTGTGCCTGGCGATCCGGCGAGATATCCCCGGCATTTACAACGTGACCAGCGACGAATCGCGCAGCTTGCGGCAATTGGCTCGCTCTCGGCCGGGAGTACGGATTATTGCGCCGCCCGGTTGGGCAGTGCGCGGCTTGATGTGGCTGATCTGGCGCTTGGGCCGTTCCCCTTTCGCTCCGGAGTGGGTGGACCTGAGCCGCTATCCACTGGTAGCCAGTAACGAAAAACTAAAGGGGCTGGGCTGGACGCCACAGTATACCACGCCCGAGGCGCTCGAGGCTCTTCTGGCCCTTGCCGAAAGAGGGAGTTTCTGATGATGGAACGTATTTCTTCCTGGTTGGCGCCAATCGCAAAAGATCCGGACGTGGCGCGGCGTCAGTACCTGTTGAACATGGTGCTATTGGGACTGGCCGGCCCGGGGTTTCTTTTCGGAGTGGTTTCGGCTGTCTTGTGGGCCCTGGGCAGCCCCAGCGCCATCGGTGCGTTGGCTGGCTTTGGCGTGCAGCCATTCTACCTGCTGGCCTACTGGCTGGGGCGGCGCGGACGGGTGCGCCTGGCCGCCTACTTTCCCGTCATCGGCGTTTTCCTGGCCATGGTCGGAGGGAGCTACCAACTTGGCATCGGCCACGCTACTCTGATTGGCTATGCCATGGTCACCCTGACCGCCAGCCTGTTGATCGGCAATGGGGCCGCGATCTTTTTCGTGCTGAGCAGCACGGTTGCTTACTTGTTCGTCGGAATGGCTCAGGCGACGGGCAGACTTGCCAGCGTGATTGCGCCAGAGTCAACGGTTGTCGCGGACGCGGCCGGGGTGGGCTTGGGGTTGTTCGTCCTGGTGATCTTTGAGTGGCTCAACAGTCGCGAGATGGGTCAAGCACTGCAAAGGGAGCGGGAACTGAGCGCTGAATTGGAGACCCATCGCCTGCAACTGGAGCGCCGGGTCGCCGAGCGTACCGCTGACCTGGAACAGCGCTCCATTCAGTTGCAGGCGGCTGCCCAGGTGGCCCGGAGAGCGGCGGCGATCCGGGACGTGGGCCAGTTGCTGGACGAGACGGTGCGCCTCGTCTCTGACCGTTTCGGTTTCCACCACGTAGGTATCTACCTGCTAGACGAGGAAGGGGAGTGGGCGGTTCTGCGGGCCACTTCTTCGGAGTGGGGGCGGCGCATGTTGGAGCGAGGACATAAATCGAGAGTGGGCGGAGAGGGCATTGTGGGATACGTCGCAGGGATGGGAGAGCCGCGTATCGTACTGGACGCGGGGGCTGACGTTGTATTTCCCCGTGACCCAGATATGCCGCAGACCCGTTCGGAGATGGCCCTGTCGCTCAAAGCCCGCGACCGGGTCATCGGGGTGCTGGACGTGCACTCCACTGAACCGAAAGCCTTCTCCGAGGAGGACGTGGCGGTGCTACAGACGATGGCCGACCAGGTGGCCCTGGCCATCGAGAACGCCCGTTTGTTGAGCCAGGCGGAGGGGCGGCTGCTAGAGATCGGTGCACTTATGGGCCGCCAAAGCCGGGAGGGTTGGGGACGGATGGCGGCGGAACGGCCTGGCTGGGGGTACGTCTACGATGGTGTAGATGTGGTGCCGCGAGAGCAAGCCCTCGTAGCGGAGACAGAGTCCCGGTTGACGGTACGGCTCCAGGTGCGCGGTGAGCACATTGGCAACCTGAACCTGGCCCTGGGTGACCGGTCGCCAACTCCCGAAGACGAGGCTCTGGCCCAGGCCATAGCGGACCAGGCCAGCCAGGCTTTGGAGAGCGCCAGGCTGTATCAAGATACCCAGCGCCGCGCCGCCCGCGAGCGGCTGACGGGTGAGGTGACGGCCCGTATGAGGGAGACGTTGGATATGGACACTGTTTTGCAGACCGCCGCGCGTGAGATGCGTGAGGCGCTGGGCCTGCACGACGTAACGGTCCAACTGGGGAGCCTGAACAGAACTGGCCCTGTGGAGAGTTGGGAGCCGGCTGAGGATGATCGGACGTGATCCCTGAAAGATGAGGAGATGCGCTTATGAACGTGGCGCCTGCGGATCAGATTCTACAATACATCGCTTGGGGGCTGGCCCTGATCGAGTTCGTCCTGGCCCTCTATGTGCTGTTGCTCAATGTTTGGCACGCCGCCAATCGGCACGTGGGCGGCTTGCTCTTACTCTTTGCGCTCAACAGCTTTGCCCTGGGTGCAATGGTGGGTGCAACAGACGCAATTCAGGCTACCTGGCCGTCCTACGTCATGGCCGCAACTTTGCCGGTCGCCAGCCCGGGGCTATTCCTCGTCACCGTTGTCTTGCTGAAGCCTAATTGGTTGCGCGGACGGTGGCGGTGGGTCTGGTGGTCGGCTTACGTCCTGATTCTCTGGCCCATTCTGTTGACTCTGGTGGACGCCAGGCTAGGCACCCGGTTGTGGTACACTGGTCTCGATGCCGGAACATATACTGGCGGGTACGTGCCTCTGGCGGAGCTTACTGCCGGCGCCCAGTCCCCGCTCCTCAGGATGCTGAATTTTCGGGTGGCACCGGCGGCGGTACTCGTCACTCTGCTGTACGTCGCCCTGCTGGACAAGCAAGTGACGCGGCTGGCGCGCCGGTTGACGTGGCTGCTCTTGGGGGCGCAGATCGCGGTCATGATCGTCATGTTCGGATTGCGCAACTTGCTCGCCGGTGAGGTTTCCGCTCTCATTGCCAACACGATCTATGTCCTCGCCTATGCCTACGCCGCTTTCCAACAGATGCTCTCGGAGCGGCGCGCGCAGCGGGTTCGCTTGCAGGTCCGCCTGACGGCTCTCATTCTGGCTGTCACGCTCCCCCTCCTCTTGGGAGTGGTGACCTTTGTGGGCAGCCGCGCCTGGGAGTTGATAGAGCAGGATGCCGTCGAGCGGCTGGGGGTGACCAACCGGGCCCTGGCATCGAACGTCGCGGTGTGGCTGGATATGAACATCCAGTCTTTACGAGAGCTGGTCCTCCTGCCCGATATCGTCAGTATGGACCCCGAGAGGCAAAAGCCAATTTTGGAAGCGATGGCCGAGGCGCATCCCCACATGTACCTGGTCAGCACTACTGATCTGGACGGCATCAACGTGGCTCGCAACGACGATCAGCTCCCTAAAGACTATCACGACCGGCTGTGGCATATCGGCGCCAGGAATGGAACCCCCGTGACGTTCCAGACGCTCATAGACCGCACGTCGGGCCAGCCGGCCCTGGTGGTGTCCATGCCGATCAGGAATGAATCGGGCGGCATCGTCGGCGTGGGTATGTTTGCCACCGATCTGAACCTGGTCGCCCAAGGGGTACAGGCCAGCAATGTGGGAGAGACCGGGTTTGCCTTCGTGGTGGACGCTCACAATAACGTGGTCGCTCACCCTGACCCGGCAGTCTCGTCCGAGTTGCAGGATTTTAACACTTATCCCCCCGTCTATGCCTTGCGGGGAGGGGAACGGGGAATCATCACTTTTACCGATGACGAGGGGAAACAGTGGCGAGCTTATGTGGATGAACTGTCAGGATACAAAGACGCCCGCTGGGGCGTGGTCGTTCAACAGCAGGAGGCCGAGTTGCTGAGCGTCCTGCGGTCAACCCAACTCGTTTCCTGGGCGGCGGTGGGGGTGGGGGTGCTTATTCTGGCGGCGCTGTCCTGGTTGACCGTTCGCCAGGTCACTCGGCCCATTGGCGCGTTGACCGAGACGGCCACCGAAATCGCGGCTGGCGACCTGACCCGCGTTGCGCCGGTGGAGGGCGAGGACGAGATCGGCATCCTGGCTCGCACCTTCAATAGCATGACGGAGCAACTGCGCACGCTCATTGGCGGCCTGGAGCAGCGCGTGGCCGACCGTACCCGCGATCTGGAGCGCCGCGCCCGTTACCTGGAGGCCTCCGCCCAGGTGTCCCGCGACGCCGCCTCGGTGCTAGAGCTGCAACAATTGCTGGAGCAGGTCGTTTCCCTGGTTAGCACGTACTTTGGCTTTTACCACGCCGGCATATTCCTGCTGGATCAGGACAAGGAATGGGCTGTACTGCAAGCGGCCTCCAGCGAGGGCGGTCAACGTATGCTGGCCCGTAACCATCGGCTCAAAGTAGGTGAGGTAGGCATCGTGGGTTACGTCACCGGCCGGGGCGAGCCGCGCGTGGCGCTGGACGTGGGCGAGGATGCCGTCTACTTTGACAACCCCGATATGCCCGAAACCCGCTCCGAGATGGCGCTGCCGCTGCGGGCGCGGGGAGAAATCATCGGTGCGCTGGACGTGCAGAGTACAGAGCCGGAGGCCTTTAGCGACGAGGACGTGGAGGTGTTGCAGACGTTGGCCGACCAGGTAGCCATGGCGATCAGTAACGCGCGCTTGTTCGAACAGGCGCAGGAGGCGCTAGAGGCGGAGCGGCGAGCCTACGGTGAGCTGAGCCGCGAGGCCTGGGCCGAGGCGCTCGGCCGGCGACCTGGCCTGGGCTATACCTGCGACGCCAACGGAGTCGCTCCGGTGGCAGTGAGTACCGCAACTCGGGACGATGGTGACTTGCCAGAACTGATCGTTCCCATAACCATGCGCGGCCAGATGATCGGCGCCGTCAGGGCGCACAAGCCCGACGACGCGGGCGAGTGGTCGCCAGGCGAGGTAGAATTGATGGAGATGCTGACCGAGCGGCTGGGCGTGGCGCTAGAGAGCGCCCGGCTCTATCAGGATACCCAGCGGAGCGCCGTCCGCGAGCGGCTGACCGGCGAAATAACCGCCCGTATGCGCGAGACGCTGGATATGGATACTGTGCTCAAGACCGCTGCGCAAGAGGTACGGCAGGCGTTGGGACTGCCAGAAGTCGTGGTTAGGCTATGCGGCTCTCCTCCTTCTTCCCAAGCCGCCGGGGATGTGCGCGGAGATGAGCCGGCCCGATCGGATAGTGAGGAGAGGAGCGTATGAACCGGACAGACACTGCTTCTGTGCGCCCGCAAGGCTTGAGGTGGCGGTTGGCCGGCGTCTCTTTGCGCTTCAAGTTGTACATCGCTTTGGGCGTTTCTATCTTGGGTCTGCTCGTCATCGCCGGCTTGACCATCTCTACCAGTGTGATAAATCAACGACTGGTGAGCCGCACTCTGACGCGCCAGCGCCAGTTGGCCGACTTGGCATCCGCCATCAACAACGACCTGCTGTCTGTCCAGAACCAGGCTTTCGAGTTCTACGACACCTGGGACAGCACCGGTTTTGAGACGTCGGGTCAGGGTGGATTCGAGACTGCTCGGAGGGCCTACGTGACTCCGTTGCAGGAGCAGATAGATCAGATTCGGGACAACATCACCGCAATTGAGCAACTGGAGCCCGATGAATCTACCCGCGCCGTTTTGGCGAGCATCGCGAGCAACGTGGACGCGTACGAGACCAGTTTGCTCAAAATGAGCGACCAGATGGAAAGCCTGGGCTTTTACTACAGCGGTGAGGCCGGTCAGATGCGGTCAGTTATGGGCGAGCTACAGCTCTTGTTGGACGACACTGGTCTGGAATCGCTTGAGGCTACCGCTCTGGAGATCGGGCGGCAGGAGAAGAACTTTTTCCTGTACTCTGACCTCGCTGCTGCCAGGGCTGTGCAAGAGTTGATCGGGCAACTAGGGGAGCAGATTGCTGCCATAGACAAAGATCAACTGTCGTCGGAAGACAGAGTTCAATTGGATTATCTGATCGAGCGTTACCGTGACCACTTTCTCGCGGCGGCGAATCACTCTAGTTTGCTCGACCAAAGCTGGGGCAACCTCGTTAGCCAAAGTGGCCTGACCGGTGTGCTGGTCGCTGACTTGTTCGAGCGGCAGCAGGTCGAATTCGACGCCACGCTGGAGCGGCTTCGAGGGCGACAGTCTGACATCACCTTCACGGTGGTTGGCTTGGCCCTGGCGACTTTTCTCGTCAGCGTCTCCGTCGCCTACATCGTCGCCGATCAGATAGTTCGGCCGGTCCAGATGTTGGGCGAGGCGGCCAAGCGCTTGGGAGCCGGCGATTTGGGTGTTCGCGCCGCCGTTCGAGGCCGGGATGAGATCGGCGTCACCGCGGCCGCTTTCAACCTCATGGCCGATAGGTTGCGGGAGTTGCTAACCGCACTGGAGCGGCGTGTGGCTGACCGCACCCGCGAACTGGAGCAGCGTTCCTCCTACCTGGAGGCCTCGGGTGAGGTGGCGCGCGCGGCCACCTCGATCCTGGAGGCGGAGCGCTTGATCCGCCAGGTGGTTGACCTGATTCGCGATCGGTTCGGCCTGTATTACGTGGGGCTATTCCTGGTGGACGAGGCGGGCGAATGGGCCGTGTTGCGGGCCGGCACCGGTGAGTTTGGTCAGACCATGCTGGCGCAGGGGCACAGGCTGGAAGTGGGAGGGAGCTCGATGATCGGCCAGTGCGTGGCTCTGGACGAAGCGCGCATCGCTTTGGACGTCGGTGCAGAGGCCGTGCGCTTCGATAACCCCCTGCTGCCGGACACGCGCTCAGAGTTGGCTTTGCCGTTGCGTTCCCGGGGCCAGGTCATTGGGGCGATGAGTGTGCAGAGCACCAAAGAGGCCGCCTTCGACGAGGCCGCCATCGCCGTGTTGCAGACGATGGCGGATCAGGTGGCAGTGGCGCTCGACAATGCCCGTCTGTTCGCCGAAGCTCAAGCGGCCGTGGACGCGGCGCGCAGCGCCTATGGCGAAATGAGCCGCCAGGCGTGGAGCAAGCTGCTGCGCGCCCAATCCACCGGTATGGCCTACCGCAGCGACGAACGCGGCGTCGCCAGGGCCGATGAGATATGGCGGCCCGAGATGGAGCAGGCGCTGCGGGAAGGAGAGACCGTGCCGGGCGACGGCATGGGTGAGATTTGCCCTCTGGCCGTACCCATCAAGGTGCGCGGTGACGTGGTCGGCGTGTTGGATACCTACAAGCCCGGCGGCGCAGACGAGTGGACGTCCGAGGAGATCGCTCTGCTGGAAACGTTGGCCGACCAGTTGGGCACGGCGTTGGAGAGCGCGCGGCTCTACGAGGACGCGCAACGCCGGGCCACCCGCGAGCGCCTGGTCGCCGAGATCACCGATAGGATGCGTCGCGCTGCCGATGTGGAGGGTATCGTGCAGGCGGCTGTGGACGAACTTTTCAGTGTGCTGGGAACGTCGCGCGCCTTTGTGCGCCTCACTCCCCCTTCACCAGTGCAAGACTCGGAAACTGGATAATTGGATGACCAACTCGTGCATCATGTTTCAAGGCGGGCACAATGACTAGGATTATTGCCATCAGTAACCAAAAAGGGGGTGTGGCCAAGACCACCACTTGCCTTTCCTTGGGAGCTTGTCTATCCGAGATGGGCAAGATCGTCCTGCTGGTTGATCTGGATCCCCAGGCCAATCTCACTCTCTCGCTGGGGTTTAAACCGAAGGAAATACGTCGCACGGTGGGGGACGCTCTCCTGGGCAATACTTCGCTGATCGGCGTTAGCCGTGAGAGCCCCGTGTACGGCCTGGATATTGTGCCTGCCAATCAAGGACTGGTCATTCTTGATAGAATCCTCTACGGGAGACCGGGCTACCAGTTTAGATTAAAGAACGGGCTGGATGAAATTGATGAGGGATTCTACGACTATGTTCTGATTGACTGTCCCCCTTCTTTGGGGACGTTGACTCTCAATGCCCTGACGGCGGCCGATCTGCTCGTCGTTCCTATCCAGACTGAATACTACGCCGCCCACACGCTGCTCTACTTTATCAGGCTGGTGCAGCGCGTGCGAGAAAAGACCAACCCGCGCCTGCAATATCGCGTGTTGGTGACGATGTACGACCGGCGCAACAAGATCTACCGGGTCATATTGGACCAGATGCAGCGTGGGCTGAGCAAGGTGCTCTTCAAGACGATTATCGAGGTAGATACCAAGTTGCGGGAAAGCCCGGTGTTTGGCCAGCCGATCACGCTCTACGCGCCGCGCACTCGTGGCGCCATGCAGTACCGCGCTCTGGCCGAGGAGCTGATAAACTATGAGTGATAATGACCTCAGAGATCATCTCAGTGGATTGTTCTCCGACATCGTTCCCGAACCGGATTTGGAGACGGAGGCTGAGGCTGAGGAGGAGGAATTCCTCCCGCTAGAGGAAAGGGTCGTTTTCGGCCTCCTCGAAGATGATGTTGCCTTTGCCGCACCTGAGCGAACGGCGGCGGAACCAGCGCTATCGGCCCCGGTCGGGCCGGAAGGGAGCGGAGTAGAGGTAGACGTCTCCTCGAGGCGCGTGAAGAGAAGCGCAGCGACTCCTTCCTGGAGGATAACGCTGGGGAAACGGAGCATCAGTATTCTCAGCCTCCTGCTGTACGGAGTGCTTATTCTCGGAGGCGCCCCTCTCGTTTTCTTACTGGTCCGCTTCATTTGGCAGGGAGAGGTGGCCTGGTCGAGTTTGCCTTTCTGTCTCACGTTCTATACGCTGGCTGTCGTGGTAACGCTGGTACAATGGTTTTTTAATTCTTCCCTGTCGAAAACTGCCCAGGAGGTAGAGGAGCGGCTCGGCGAGGCGCTGCGCTTGCGGACGTTTCTCGAGGGTCGGGTGCAGGAGATAGCCACCGCCAACGCTTCGTTGCAGAGACGGGTCTTGCAACTCCAGGCCGGAACCGAGATTTCCCGCTCGGTCATTGCGATACTGGAACTAGACAGATTGCTGCCAGAGACGGTCAGCTTGATCCGTGACCGCTTTGATCTCTATCACGTTGGCCTCTTTTTGATTGACCAGGCCGTCGAGAGCGCCGATGGGATGTGGGCAGTATTGCAGGCGGGTACGGGTGAGGTGGGCTTCCAGATGTTGGCGCAGGGCCATAGGTTTGCGGTAAACGACGAGTCGCTGGTGGGGCGTTGCATCCTCGACGCTCGGGCCCGTATCGCTCTGGATAACGCTGCGGCGCACGATTGGCTGCGGTACGAGGACGAGTCGCTAGGCCCAGGTGAAGAGGCCCTACATCCTGGCGGCGCGATAGACGCCGTCGAGTACAATTCTCTATTGCCGAAAACGCGCTCGCAGATGGTCTTGCCACTGCTTGTTGACGGTCGGGTGATCGGCGCGCTGGACATTCATAGCACCGAGCGTGAGGCGTTCTCCAAAAGAGATATTCCCGCGTTTCAAGCGCTGGCCGATTACGTGGCGGCGGCCATCGGCAACGCGCGGGTATTTGCAGAGACCCGATCTCGCCTGGAGGAACTCGTCCAGAGTAGTATCCGTGAACAGCGATCCAGGCTGGCACCTTCTCGCTCTGTTCCGTTGTACGAGCGCGTGCGATCGGGCGTGCGGCCGTTTGGCGACGTCGTGCCGCCCGA
Source organism: uncultured Anaerolineales bacterium (assembly GCA_964393895.1). Classification (GTDB taxonomy): domain Bacteria; phylum Chloroflexota; class Anaerolineae; order B4-G1; family B4-G1; genus B4-G1. Next base: position 19,988 of record CAYMWP010000003.1, read on the forward strand.
AATCGAGCATGCGGTGACCGAGCGAGAGGCAGTGGTACGGTCCGACGTGAGCGCCGGCGGCCGAGAGTCCACACTGGTGGTGCCGGTTGCGTTGCGTGACCAGGTGTTCGGCGCGTTGGGGTTGCAGGAGGTGGAAACCGGGCGGCAGTGGACGGACGACGAGGTCGCTCTCATCGAGGCCGTGGCTACCCAGATGGCGCTGGCTATCGAGAACGCCCGCTTGTTAGAGGGCACCCGGCGGCGTGCCGAGCGGGAGCGCCTCACCTCCGACATCACCGCCCAGGTCCGAGCTTCGACCGACGTGGACACCATCCTGCGCACGGCGATCCGGGAACTAGGGCAGGCGTTGCGCGCGTCTGATGGAGCGATTCGGCTGGGCGGCGGTGATGCCGGCTCTCTGCTATCTGAAGAGTGACCGTGAAAGGACGCGGCAAAGATGGCGCACATGAACAGAGATACAATGTCTGAAGAGATACACCAGCCAGTGGTCAGGCGGAGTATTAGAACGCGGCTCGTGGTGCTGCTGTTAGGTTTAGCCACGGTGTCGGTGTTGACCGTCGGTTACTTGGGCGTTGACTCGGTACAGGACGTGGGTGAAAGCGCGCAGCGGATCAGCGCGGGGGCATTGCGTTCTCAGGCGGAAGAGTATTTGCGCCAGGTGGTCGTCGGTGATGCGCGGAGGAACGATCTCATATTGAAGCGGATACAAGGAGATGCCGCCAACCTGGCCCAGTACGCCGCAGGAATCTTTGGACAGCCCGACGCTTTCACCAGCGGCGCCTATTGGCGGGCCGAGGACCACATGTTCGTTGGTCCCGATGGCCAGTATATGAACGACGAGACTGGCGCGAGCAGCGTCTTTGTCCCCGATTTCGCGGACGTGGACGAGGAGCTGCAATCGCTTCTGGAGTTGAGCGCCTACCTGGATTTCGTCTTTGCCCCGACCTACGAGAATGACGCCAACACGGTGGCGATCTATCTGGGGATGGAGCGAGAAGTGACCCGCTATTACCCCAACGTCAATCTGGGTACTCTCATTCCGCCGGACTTTCAAATCACCCAGCGCCCCTGGTACGTCTCTGTCGTCCCGGAGAGCAATCCCGAGCGGGCGGTGGTGTGGTCGCCCGTCTACGTGGATGCCACCGGCCAGGGCCTGATGGTCACAGCCGCCGCTCCCGTATACGCCGGCGGGGACGAATTCGTGGGAGCTATTGGCATTGACGTCACCCTCGGCGACATCAGCGTCAGCATCGAAGAGACGCGGTTGCTTGGCAGCGGCTACTCCTTTTTGCTCGACGAGACAGGGCACGCCATTGTCCTGCCAGAAAGAGGGTATCGAGACATCCTGGGACGTGATCCCGAGCTCGACGAGGTGTGGGCCGATCTGAGTGGAGTGACGACAGAGTTCGCCCCTGTGCTGGAAGCAATGATGGCCGGCTCGGTTGGCTTTGACACTCTGGAGGTAGGTGGAACGGAATTGTTAGTCGCTTATGCCCCGTTGGAGAGCACGGGGTGGAGCCTGGCCAACGTCGTTGACGCCGAAGCGGTTCTTCAGACTGTGGGTACGTTGCAGACCGAGCTGGAAGCTTCATCCAAATCACTGGTGCTGGCGCGCATCTTGCCCCTTGGTGGAGGTATCCTCGCCGTAGCGACCCTGGTTGGCCTTTTCTTCACCGTCCGGCTGGTTGACCCCATCAAAAAACTGGCGACAGCCGCTGTGCGGGTTGGGGCCGGGGAGTGGGATGTTGCGCTTCCACCGGCGGGGGATGACGAGATCGGCGCGCTGGCTCGAGTGTTCGGGATGATGGTCGCCCAGATACAGGAATTGGTTTCAGGTCTGGAACAGCGTGTGGCCGAGCGCACGCGCACCCTGGAGCGCCGCGCTACTCAGATGGAGGCCGCGGCCCTGGTAGCCCGAGATGCTGCCGAGATCCGTGACGTGAACCAATTGCTCGACGAGACGGTACGGCTTATTTCTGAACATTTCGGCTTTTACCACGCCGGCATCTTTTTGCTGGATGACCAGGGGGAGTACGCGGTGCTGCAGGCTGCCTCGTCTAGGGGCGGGCAGCGCATGCTGGCGCGGGCGCACAAGCTAAAAGTGGGCGAGGTGGGCATCGTGGGATATGCGGCGGGGACGGGGAACCCTCGCATTGCGCTGGACGTGGGGGCCGACGCCGTCTTTTTCGACAATCCCGATTTGCCCGAAACTCGCTCAGAGATGGCGCTGCCGCTAAAGGTACGAGAGCGAGTGATCGGGGTGTTGGACGTGCAATCCACGGAAGGCGCGGCCTTTTCCAACGAGGACGTGGCAACCCTCCAGATCATGGCCGACCAGGTGGCGCTGGCCATCGAGAGTGCTCGTTTGTTGGACGAGAGCCGGTCGGCGCTGCGAGAATTGGAATCTCTCTATGGACGAAGGACGCGCGAGTCCTGGCAAGAGCGTGTAAGTGCCTATCGTTACACCGGTGTGAGAGTGGAGCAAGTCCCGTCGTTATCTCTCCCAGAGCTGGAGGACTCACTCTCCCGCCAGCAGCCGGCCGTCGTGCGTGAGGTTGACGGTCCCCGCTTGGTCGCCCCCATTCGCTTACGTGGGCAGGTTATTGGCTCCATCCTCCTGCGCCAGGAGCCTGACCAGGCCCCCTGGTCGTCGGATGAGCTGGCGTTGATTGACGAGGTCAGCACGCAGATCGGGCTGGCGCTGGAAAACGCCCGCTTGCTGGAGGAGACGCAGAAACGAGCAGAGCAAGAGCAAATGCTGGGCGAAATGACCGCCCGCTTTACTCGCTCCCTCGACGTGGATGGGTTGCTACGAGCCGCCGTGCGCGAACTGGGGCGCTTGCTGCCGGTCGAAGAGGTGTCGGTTCACGTGATCCCTCCCGAAGAGACTCGCTCGGCGCCAGCGGACGAGGAATGAGGAGGATTGATGACGATGCAGTGGCAATACAACCACTACGTGTTAGCCTTGGTCATAGTTGCGGCTATGTCGGCTGCCATTGCGTTCTTTGCCTGGAGACGCCGCCCGGCCTCCGGCGCTGCAGCGTTAACCTGGCTCATGCTGGCTGGGAGCGAGTGGGCACTGGTGTACGCGGTGGAAATGGCGAGTCTGAATCCGCCGATCAAGGTTTTGCTGTCTCAGGTGATGTACATTGGCGTTGTCAGCGTGCCAACGATGTGGTTCATCCTTACGGTGCAATACACCGGCCGGAAAAGATGGCTGACGCGCCGCAACCTGGTTCTCTTGATGATTATGCCGTTATGTACACTGCTGCTTGTCTGGACTAGTGGTGTGAACGATGGACACGGTTTGATCTGGCGCGAAATCGAGATTGATACCAGCGTCTCGCCGGCGATTTGGGACTTGACTCATGGCGTGTTTTTCTGGGTTTATCTAGCGTATAGCTACTTGTTGGTTCTGTCCGGTTCACTCCTCGTTTTCCAGTCGCTCATCCGTTCGCCCAAGCTGTATCGCGGACAGGCCGTCGCGTTGTTGATTGCTGCGCTAACGCCGTTGGCGGGGAATGTGTTGTACGTCTCTGGCCTCGTCCCGTTTCCGGGCCTGGACATCACGCCCTTTGCCTTTGCCTTGACCGGCTTGGCGATGGCCTGGGCTTTGTTTTACTTCCGGCTGTTGGACGTTGTGCCGGTGGCGCGCGAGGCCGTCATCGCAGGTTTGGCCGATGGCGTGATCGTGTTGGACGCGCAGGACCGTATCGTGGACCTCAATCCGGCCGCGGCACAAATCATCGGCCACCCGGTCGCAGAGGTCATCGGACAATCGGCCGGACACGTGTTGTTGGGTTGGGGCGACGAGGTCGGACGCTATAGTGATGTGACAGAGACGCGGGAAGAGATCGTTTTGGGTACAGGCGAGATGCAGCGCACTTTTGACTTGCGCATCTCTCCCCTGTCTGATAGGTACGGACAACTCACCGGCCGGCTGGTCTTTTTGCACGACATCACTGAGCGCAGACGAATTGAGGAGGTGCTGCGACGCCGGGCCGTGCAACTTCAGGCGGCGTCAGAGGTGGCCCGCGACGCCGCTGCCGTGAGCGAGTTGGACGAATTGTTGTCCCGAACCGTCAACCTGATACGCGAGCGCTTTGGATTCTACCACGTCTCCATTTTCCTGGTGGACGAGCGGGGCGAGTACGCCGTGTTGCGGGCGGCGACTGGCGAGATCGGCCGCCAGATGCTGGAGCAAGGGTATCGCTTGAAGGTGGGCCAGGAGGGCAGCGTTGGCTACGTCGCTGCGGTGGGTCTATCTCGCATCGCCCTTGACGTGGGCGCCGGCGCGACCCGTTTCGACGATCCGTTCCTGCCAGAGACCCGTTCAGAGATGACGTTGCCGCTGCGTGTGGGCAAGGACACCGTCGGCGCCTTGGACGTGCGGAGCCGGGAGGCGGAGGCGTTCGACGAGAACGATGTGACCGTCTTGCAGACGATGGCTGACCAGTTGGCAGTCGCCATTCAGAACGCGCGCCTGCTCGGCGAGATGCAGCACATGTTGCACGAACTCCAGGTGGCCTCCGGCCGCCACACCCGGGAAATGTGGCAGGCCGAACGGCCCAGAGGGTATCGCTATCGGGGATTGGGCGTTGAGCAACTCGCCGAGCGCCCCCCTGAGGTTGACCAGGCGTGGCAGTGCGGACGACCCGTAACCACTCCCCGGCCTGCAGCGGAAGGCGACGGGGGAGACGCTATCGGCAGCCTGGCCGTGCCTCTGAAGCTGCGCGATCAGGTGCTGGGCGTGCTCAACCTGCGCTTTAGGGACGAGGCTACTTCGCCCGAGATGGCCTCGCTGGTCGAAGAGTTGGCCGACCGGCTGGCGCTGGCCCTGGAAAGCGCCCGCCTGTTCGAAGAGACCCAGTCCCGCGCCCGGCGCGAGGAAACCATCCGCCAAATCACCGAGCAGATGCGTCGCGCCGTGGACGTGGAGACTATTTTGCAGACCACCATCGCCCGCTTGGGAGACGCCCTGGGCGCCCCCCGCGTATACGTCCGCTTGGGTACCGATGTCGAAGAGTTGCCCAACGACGATAGAGCGAGTTGAGAAATGGCATACGGCTCAACAGATACGTCGAGTTATTGATCGAGGAAATGACGATGAGTGAGACTTCTCTCGAAGAATACAAACGGCTGCTGGAAAAACAGGGACGGGCGTTGGTGCAAGTCATCCAATCCGTGGCCCTGGGAGACCTGGACGTAGAGGTCGAGATTCCGGAGGGAATTCAGATGCTCTCCGAGTTGGCCGCCGGGTTAGAGATGATGATTGACCGTCTGCGGAAGGAGAAGGCTGAGCAAGAGCGGGCAGCGGAGGGCCAGCGTAAAGCGTTGGCTGAGGCGTTGCAGACGACGCGCGAGCTGACCGAGGAGCGGGATGAGACCCGGAGGCGACTGGAAGAACAAACCGCTCTGCGGGAAGCGGGCCTCATCCTCACCTCTGCACTGGATCAGAGCACCGTGTTGACCCGCCTTGCCGAGCAGGTATGTCGGGCGGTAGATGGCACCAGCACCTACATTTCGTCCTACGATCCAGAGACGACGGCCGGCGTCGTCTTGGCCGAGTATTACGGCCCGGAAGCTTGTGCCAAAGAGCGCGTATCCGATCTGGGGGAATCGTATGGCGTCGAGGAAAGCGTCGCTCTCGTCAACGCCGGCGTTCCTCACCAATATCACGTGGACGACCCTGACCTGGCCGAGTTCGAACGGGCCGCGCTGCGGCAGTATGGAGGCCAATCAGTATTGATCGTTCCCTTGCAGCTCCGCGCTCGAACCATTGCCTATGTGGAGTTGTGGGATAGCCGAGGACGAAGGGAGTTCACGCCGGAAGAGATCGCCCTGTGCCAGAGCGTCGTGCAGCAGGCTGCCATGGCTATAGAGAACGCCCGCTTGATCGAGCAGACCCAGGCCCGCGTCCGCCGCGAGCAGGTGTTGCGCGAAATCACCACCCGTGTGCGTACCTTCACTGATTCTGATGTCATCCTGCGCGCCGCCGTGCGCGAGCTGGGCGCTGCCTTGGGACGGCCCGCTTTTGTCCTTTTGGGCAGCGCGGAGGAACTGTCGCCAGTGCTTGCGGAGGTGAACGACGACGACCAGGGGATGGCTTTGCGACAAGGAGACGAGTAGTATGCAAGAACTCGCAGCCAAGATCAGAGACGACCTGGATAGGTTGGCGGAGGAGTACGAACGGCTGTTGCTGGAAATTCCCGGCTATCCCGGTATGGCGCAGCAGGCCAGGAGCGAGGCGGCCCGCAATGCCGTCCAATTGGTCGCCACCGGCCTAGAGGCCGGGGATCAAGATATGTTCGTGCAGTTCGTCCAAGCTGTGGCGGTCGAACGGGCGGCCCAGGGACTTGAAATTGACTCCATACAACAGGCGTTGACCGCCCTGGTCGAGGTCGTAGAGCCTCTGCTCGACACTGTCGAGGCCGCCAGTTTTTTGTGGAAAGCGGTGATCCAAGTTAACACTACGCTCTCCCAGATGGCGATGGAGCGGGCGCGCTCTACCGAGGAGCGCTTCAAATTCCTCGCCGATAACATCACCGTTGGGGTCTTTGTTCACCAGGACGGCATCCTGCGCTACGTTGGGCGCGAGGGGGCGCGCATCCTGGGGTACGACGATCCAGCCCAAGTCGTTGGCCGCTCGATCCTCGATTTTGTGCATCCGAGCGAGCAGAAGCGCATCGCCGACCTGGCCCGTCGCCGCGTCGCCGGCGAGCCGGTTCCAGACCAGTACGAGTCTCGCTTTATCACCAGGGATGGCTCCCCTGTGGACGTGCATCTCTACAATACACTCATCGAGTACGAAGGCCGCGTTGCCACGCAGGGAGCGTTCGTAGACATCACCGCGCGCAAAGAGGCGAACGAGAGGGCTAGACGAGCACAGGAGGCATTACGGGCGATCGTTGACTCTATGCCGTTTGGCGTCATAGTCATCGGTAGAGACAAGATCGTTCGCCGCGCCAACCAGGCGGCTTTGGAGTTGATAGGGTGTGAATCGCAAGAGCAGATCGTTGGCAAGATCTGCCACGAGACTCTATGTCCGGCCGAAGTGGACAGATGCCCCATCCTCGATCTAGGACAGGAACTCGACAGGTCTGAGCGAGTGCTCGTGACCCGAGAGGGGGAGCGTGTTTCCATTCTGAAGAGCGTCGTTCCCGTGACGCTGGATGGGGAAGAGGCTTTGCTGGAGACTTTTGTAGATATTACCGAGCGCAAGCAGGCCGAGCAGTCTGTTGCCGAGCAGCAAGCTTTCCTGCAGCGCGTGATTGATGCTGATCCGAACTTTATCTTTGTAAAGGATCGCGAGAGCCGCTTCGTGTTGGTCAATCAGGCCGTGGCCGATGCTTATGGTTCGACCCCGGAAGAGCTGATCGGAAAATCGGATGCCGATTTCAACCCTAATAGAGAACAAGTCGAAAACTTTCACCGGGACGACCTCAGAGTCATAGACGACCAGCAGGAGAAATACATTCCCGAGGAACCGATTACCACAGCCTCGGGCAAAGTGCGCTGGCTGCAAACTATCAAGCGTCCCCTAGTAGACGAGGACGGCGTGGCCCGGCGTTTGCTGGGGGTTTCCACCGACATCACCGAGCGCAAGCGGCTCGAACAAAGGATTCAAGGGTCGTTGGATCGTCGTGGTCGCCAGGTGCAGACCAGCACCGAGGTGGCCCAGGAGATCGCCGCCGCCACCGAGTTGGAAGAACTGTTCCGCCGTGTGGTCACGTTGATCAAGGAACGCTTCGATTATTATCACGCCCAGATATTCCGCTACGAGCCGGCGCTGGATGCCGTGTTGTTGGTGGTAGGCTACGGCGAGACCGGCGAGCGGATGCTGGTCGCCGGCCACCGCCTGGAGCTGGGGCGCGGCGTGGTTGGCACAGCCGCCTTTACCGGTCAATCTGTGTTAGCCTCAGACGTGGCCCAGGACCCCGATTGGGTCCCCAATCCCTTCTTGCCGGATTCCCAGGGCGAGTTGGCCGTGCCCATCAAGTGGCGCGACGAGGTGTTGGGCATTCTCGATGTGCAGAGCGAGACCGCCGGTGCTTTGACCGAAGAGGATCAACTCTTGCTCGAAGGGTTGTGTGGGCAGATAGCCATTGCTATCCAAGACACTCGCTTGCGCTTGGAGATGGAGGAGAACCTGCGTGAGCTCGAACGACTCACTCGCGCCTCGATCCGCGAGGGGTGGGAAATCTCCCGGCGCGAGAGCGGTGCTGTGGGCTATCGCTTCGACGGGGCCAGCGTCGTCCCAACCGACGATTCATGGACGCGGGGACCGCAGGCCGGCGGCCGACCAACTGTCGCCACTCCTCTGGCGGTGCGCGGCGAGGTAATCGGCGCGCTGGGCGTGCAGGATGACCCGCGCCATCCCCTTTCTCACGAGGACCTGGCGCTGGTCGAATTGGTCGCGGAGCAGGTGGCCCAGGCGTTGGAGAGCGCCCGCCTGTTCGAGCAGACCCAGGTTGCGTTGGATCAGACCGACGTTCTATACCGCGTTGGCCAGGCGCTCAACGTCGCTGCCAGCTACGATCAAATCGTCGAGGCTTTGAAACTGCACCCCATCGTCCACCAGGCCAGCCGAGGCGGTATGGGTCTCTTTAACCGTCCGTGGAGCGCCGCCACTGCCGGGAGTCCGTCCGGTGATAGCGTGCCGGAGTGGGTCGACATGGTCGCCAGTTGGCACGCGCCCGATCAACAGGCCCTCGCTTCCGTCGGTACGCGCTACGAGTTGGAGGCGTTCCCGGTGGCGCGCCATTTTCGGCCGGACGAGCCTTTCATCGTCGAAGACATCGCGGACGATCCGCGGCTGGACGATAACATGCGCCAACTCTACCTGGGGCTCTTTCAGGCCCGCGGAACGATTTTCGTTCCTCTGGTGGCCGGCGAGCAGTGGATTGGCTGGCTCAACGTGCTGATGAACGAACCGGGCGCCTTTCCTGAGGATCAGGTGCGGAGCCTGATGACTCTGGCTGGACAGGCCGCCGTAGCTTTGCGAAACTTGAGCCACCTGGAGGAGATACGGACCCGCGCCCTTCACGAGCAATCTCTGCGCGAGATCGCGGCCCTCATTGCCGCCAGCCAAGACCTGGTGATGAGCTTGCCCGCTATCACCCAACACTTGCGCCAACTGGTCCCCCTGGACGTACTGACTCTGGCTACTTATACCCCCGGCGACCAGGAATACGTCCTCTTTGCTCCTTCCACCGGCGCGGATACGGAGGCCGATGACTTTGCCCTACCGGGTACTTATCTGCCGGTGGAGGGAACTTGTCCCGGTTGGGTCATCACTCACCGGGAGCCGTGGCTGGATGCGGACATTCGCCGGGAGATGCTTTTCCTGGAGGACGAACAGCTCGTCTCGGAGGGAATGATTTCGCGCTTATCTTTGCCGTTGCTGGTTGGGGAGCGGGTTGTCGGTGCCATCAACCTGGGCAGTAAACAGCCCGGAGTCTTTACTACAGAGCAGCTGCCGCTCCTGCATCAGGTGGCTGACCAGATGGCGCTGGCTTTGGAGCGCACTCGTTTGTTGCAAGAAACCCGCAATGCCCTGGCCGAGGCCGAGGCTACCCACCGCGCCTACCTGCAACGTGGCTGGCGCGACTATTTGCGCCAGCAGGAGGCGTTGCGGCGAGGGGCCTTCCTCTACGACCGGACGCAAGGAGCCGCCGTGCTGGACGGCTTGACCGAACCGGTAGCCGATCTCTGGCTGCCAGAGATGGAGCGCGCTTTGGCCCAGGGTCTCCCCACCGTAGCGGACATCGGTGGTGGCGAGGAGAAGCGAACGGGGTTGGCTATTCCCATCGTCCTGCGCGGTCAGACCATCGGCGTGCTGGGCATGGACGACCCCGCTGGCGAGCACGCCTGGTCTGAGGAAGACCGGGCCGTGATCGAGGCGGTCGGCCGGCAGTTGGCCCAGGCGCTGGAGAACGCCCGCCTGCTGGGAGAGACCCAATTGCGCGCGCAACGAGAGCGCATCATCGGCGACATCACCAGCCGCGTTCGCGCCTCTATGGATTTGGATAACATTTTGCGGACCACCGTCCGAGAGTTGGGTGCGGCCCTCGGCACCGATCGTGCCTTCATACGGCTGAACCCAGATGCGCAGTTACCTGAGAAACCCTAACGGTTTTCTGAAATCTCGGGTTGGGAGTAGCAAGCGATGGTAAAGACTAGCGATAAGCAAAAAACCGAGGTGCAATTGGTCGAAGAGTTGCAAGAGCCGGAGGAGCAGCGCAAGTGGGCCGTAGAGTCCTTGCAGGCGAGCGAGGAAAAGTATCGCGCGATTCTCGAGAACATTGAGGAAGCCTATTACGAGGTTGACCTGGCTGGCAATTTCACTTTCTTCAACTCTATGCTGTGCCAGATGCTAGGGTACACGGCCGATGAATTGATGGGCGCGAACTACCGACGTTATACGGACGATGTGTACGCCGATATGGTGTACCGGATTTTCAACAAGGTTTACCGCACCGGGGAGCCTACCAGGATATTGGATTGGGAGGTCAACAGTAAGGACGGGGCCAGGAAACTGGTCGAGTCATCCGTGTCGCTGATCCGTGACGCTGCGGGCAAGCCCGTCGGGTTCCGTGGTATCGTTCGCGACGTCACCGGGCGCAAGTGGACGGAGGCCGAAATCGTCAAACTCAATCGCGAGCTGACCACCCTCAATAGGGTTGGTCAGGCCCTCACCTCCGCTCTGGATCTGGAAGAGACGTTGACCCTCATCACCGAGCAAGTGACCAATTTGCTGGGAGTAGAGGCGACCTCGGTGATCCTTCACGACGAGGTCCAGGATGACTTGTGTTTCGCTGCCGCGTCCGGCAGTGGTGCGGATTTCATACTCAATGCCCGCTTTGAATTGGGCCAGGGTATCGCCGGCTGGGTCGTACAGCACGGTGAAGCGGCGGTGGTACCCGACGTATCCCGGGACGTGCGTTGGTTTCGTGATTTTGATCATAAGAGCGGCTTGGAAACTCGCTCGATCTTGTGTGTTCCCTTGCGAGCCAAAGGACAGATCATTGGCGCTATTGAGGCGGTAAATAAGTGGGATGGCGATTTTGACCAGGATGATTTGCGGCTTTTGACCTCACTGGCGGCGCCGGCGGCCACCGCTATCGAAAACGCCCGCTTGTTCGGGCAGTCACAGGCTCGCGCCGAGGAATTGGCGGTACTGAACGAGTTGGGGCAGGCCCTCACCGCCCACCTCGACGTCGAAGGAGTGCTGGACGAAGCTTACCGGGGTGTCTCGCGCTTGATGGATACCACTAATTTTTACGTCGCCCTTTGCGAGCCGGGTGAGGAGGAGGTTACGTTCGCCATAGATGTGCTCGAGGGAGAGGTGCGGAGGTCGCGCGAAACCCGCAGGGCCGGTCGTGGCCTGACCGAGCACGTCATTCAAACCCGCGAACCCTTGCTCATCGAAGAGGAGCTGCCCGAACGGTTGGAAGAGTTGGGAATTGCGTTGATTGGACGGATTGCTCTCTCCTGGCTGGGGGTGCCCCTCGTCGTCGGCGACCAGGTGCTAGGCGTGATGGCCGTGCAGAGTTACACCAGGCCCCGTCTCTACGGCCAGCGCGAGCGAGATTTGCTGGTCTCTGTTGCCAGCCAGGCAGCTATCGCCATTGAGAATGCCCGATCGTACGAGCAGGAACAGGCCCGCGCCAAAGAACTGGCCGTGCTTAACGAGCTGAGCCAGTCTCTCACCGCCAGCTTGAGCGTGGAGGATGTGTTGGAGGAGGCCTACCGGCAGGCCGCTCGCCTGGTGGACACGACCAACTTTTACATCGGCCTCTACGACTCGGATAAGGAAGAAGTGGCTATTCCCTTCATCGTCTCCAAGTCGGAGATTGACCGTCACATCACCGTCGTTCCTGCGGACCAGGGCTTTACCGGCTATATCATCCGCAATCGTACCGCCGTGTTAGTCGAAGAGAACGTGATCGAATGGTTGGAGGAGAACGGGATTAGCGTGATAGGGGAGCCGGCTCTTTCCTGGCTGGGAGTACCTCTGATCGTCGGCGACCAAGTGCTAGGAGTTATGGCCGTTCAGAGCTATATCACCCCCCGCCTCTACGGCGAGCACGACCGCAAGTTGCTGACGGCCATTGCCGGGCCGACGGCTATCGCCATCCAGAACGCCCGGTTGTACGAGCAGGCGCAGCGCGAAATCGGAGAGCGCAAGCGGGCGGAGGCGGAGGTGCGACGGCGAGCGGAGCAGGCGGCGCTGACCTACAAGGTGGGCCAGCGCGTCAGCGGCGAACTGGCGTTGGACGAACTGCTATCCGAAATCGTGATTGCTGTGCACGATGCCTTTGATTACTATGGCGTGATGTTGTTGCTCGAGGGAGAAGCAGGTTTTCTGACCCTGCAATCCGCGGCTGGCGGCTATATTGACGTTCTTCCAACAGATATCGAGATCGCCGTTGGGGAGGGAATGATAGGGCGCGCGGCGGCCAGTGGTGTGGCCCAAGTCAGCAACGACGTCAGCCAGAACCCCTATTACGTGCGCAACGCGAATGAGGATACAAAATCAGAGTTGGCCGTGCCCATCGAGAGCGGCGGCAGGGTCATCGGCGTGCTCGATCTCCAGAGTGACGAGCTGGACGCCTTCGACGAGACCGACGTGATGTTGATGGAAACGCTGGCCGATCAAGTGGGTGTGGTGATCGAGAACGCCCGCCTGTACGAGGAAATCCAGCGTGAGTTGGCCGAGCGCGAGCGGATGGAAGGGGTGTTGCAAGAAACGCACGAGGAGCTAGAAAAATATACAACCATCCTGGAGCGCCAGACCGCGCGACTGCGAGTGGGGGCCGAGGTGACCCGCAAAGTTTCCGCTATCCTCGATGTGCGACAACTTCTCGAAGAGACGGTGCGCCTCATCTCTAATGAATTTGGCTTTTACCACTCGGCAGTCTTCCTGGTGGGCGAGTCCGGCGAGTATGCCATCCTGCGCGCCGCTTCGTCCGCAGGGGGGCGCCGCATGGTGGAGCGAGGTTACCGGGTGCCGCTTGGTGGGAAAGATGCCGTGGGCTACGTCGCAGCGACAGGTGAACACTGCATTGCCCTCGATGTGGGTGAGGGTGCCGCGATGCTTCCCTTTGATCGGGGGGGAGCTGTTGCTTTCAATAACCCCGACTTATCTGACACCCGTTCGGAAATGGCGCTGCCCCTGAGGATGCGTGGTCGCACCATCGGCGTGCTGGACATTCAGTCCACTCAAGAGGCTGCTTTCTCCGAGGAGGACGTGGCGGGGTTTCAGACGCTGGCCGACCAATTGGCCGTTTCCATAGATAACGCCCGCCTGGTAGAGCGCACAGGAGAACAGTTGCGTGAGCAGGAACGTCTCTACGGTGAGTACAGCGCCTCCGCCTGGGCCGAGTTGCTGTCGCCCGTTCGACCGCTGGGTTACATCTACGATCGCATTGACGTCTCGCCGATATTGGATTCGCCGGCGCCGCTTGATTTGGCCCCGCAGCGCGTCGAGGCGGAGACGACGGGCGCAATATTGACCATGCCCCTCAAGGTGCGGGGTCGCACGGTCGGCATCCTGGGCGTAGAAGAGAGCGATGCCGCCCGTGAGTGGTCGTCTGAAGAGGTCGCCATCGTCGAGGCAGTGAGTGACCAGGTAGCCATGGCGCTGGATAGCGCCCGTTTGTTTGGAGAGGCCCGCACTCGCGCCGAGGAGTTGGCCGTGTTGAACGAGTTGGCTCAATCTCTCACTGCCCGCCTGACCGTGGACGATGTGCTGGAAGAGACTTACCAGGGCGTGTCTCGCTTGCTGGATACCACTAACTTTTACATCGGTCTCTACGACCCACAAAAGAACGAAATATCCTTTCCTTTTAACATCACCGAATCGGCGGTGGACGAACAGATCGTCGCCATCTCGGCCGATCAGGGGTACGCTGGCTACATAATGCGGAACCGCACGAGCCTGCTCCTCACGGAGGACACCATAGAGCAGGTAGTGGAGCGGACGGCCAAGATGGGTATTGAGCATATCGGGCAGTTGGCCCTTTCTTACCTGGGAGTGCCGTTGGTGGTCGGCGACCGGGTGCTGGGGGTCATGGCGGTTCAAAACTATACCGTGCCCCACGTCTACAGCGAGCACGACCGGAACTTGTTGACGGCCATCGCCAGCCAGGCGGCCATTGCTCTTCAGAGCGCCCATCTTTTCGAGGAAGCGCAACGGAGGGCGGCTCAGTTGGCGGCGGCTGCCGAGGTCGCCCGGGACGCCACAGCCATCCTGGAAGTGGACCAGTTGCTAGACGAGACGGTGCACCTCATCTCGGAACAGTTTGGTTTCTACCACGCCGGCGTGTTTTTGCTGGACGAACGGGGCGAGTACGCCGTTCTGCAAGCGGCCTCTTCCGAGGGCGGGCGCCGCATGTTGGAGCGGGGGCACAGACTGAAGGTCGGCGAGGTTGGCATCGTCGGCTACGCCGCGGCCACGGGAGAACCTCGCGTCGCTCTGGACGTGGGACAGGATGCCGTGCACTTTGCCCACGACGATCTCCCCGATACCCGTTCGGAGATGGGATTGCCGCTCAAAGTGCGGGAGAGAGTGATCGGCGTGCTGGACGTTCAATCTGACCAGACGGCCGCTTTCTCCGCTGACGACGTCGCGGCTTTGCAGACGATGGCCGACCAGTTGGCTATTGCCATTGCCAACGCTCGCTTATTTCAAGAGACCCGCTCCGATGTGTTGCGCCGCGCCCTCATCAACGAGGTGCTCCAGGCCGCTACCGCTTCGCTGGATCCAGAGGAGTTGCTTCACCAGGCCGGAGAGGTCATCTCCCGGCGACTAGAGTCGCCCACCGCGCTCTTTGTCTGGGAGGCGGAGGATAAAGTGTTCCGTACGGTCGCCGTCCACGACTCCCAGGCTGCCGACGTCTCGTTACCTGGGGTATTTCAGCAAGTGACTCGCGGGGTAGCCCCGGTTCTCTTTGAGGCGGCGGAGAGTCGGCGCACTGCCGTTTTGGAGCTGACCTCCGATGCAAGCGGCCCGTTGGTCACTGCGGCCAGGTGGGCGCGGGCGCAATCCATCATTTACGTTCCTCTGATATCCCGTGATCAGGTACTGGGTTTGCTTGGTATTGGGAAACTCGAGGAGCAGCCTGTCGTGGACGTCGAGTTCACCGAACTCGTGGCCGCCAACCTGACCGTGGCCGTGGAAAACGCCCGCTTGTACCAGGAGGCAGTGCAAACCGCCGAACGCCTGGCAGAGGTAGACCGGCTCAAGAGCCAATTCCTGGCTAACATGTCCCACGAACTGCGCACACCGCTCAACTCTATCATTGGTTTCTCGCGGGTCATTCTCAAAGAGATTGATGGCCCGCTTACCGATATGCAGCGCACTGACCTGCAATCTGTCTACGATAGCGGGCAGCATTTGTTGGGGTTGATCAACGATATCCTGGAAGTGGCCAAGATAGAATCTGGCAGGATGGATTTGGTCTCGGAAGTGGTGAATTTACAGGATATTATCAGGGGCGTCATGTCAACCGCCATCGCGCTGGTCAAGGACAAGCCCGCCGTCGAATTGCAGCAGTCTGTTCCCCAAGACCTGCCCACGATTATGGGCGACACGCGGCGTATCCGCCAGGCGATCCTCAATCTCGTCTCGAACGCTGCCAAATTCACCACGGAAGGCTTTATTCGTGTGGAAGCCGAGGTTGTAGATACCGAGGTGATCGTCTCTGTGGCCGATAGCGGTGTCGGCATCCCGCCAGACAAGATTGATATGATCTTTGAGCCTTTCACTCAGGCCGACGCATCCACTACCCGCGAGACTGGGGGCACGGGGCTGGGCCTTTCCATCACCAGCAGCTTTGTCGAGATGCACGGCGGTCGTATGTGGGTGGAGAGCGAGGTGGGTAAAGGCTCTACATTCTACATGGCATTGCCCATTCATACCCTCTCTTCTATTGAGGAACAAGTGGAGGAGGAACAGCCAGAGTTAGAGCCTGGACAAAGAGTCGTTCTCTGCGTAGAGGATGACGAAGGAGTCATCACCCTCTTCCGCCGTTACCTGAGCAAGCGGGGCTACAGGGTAGTCGGTCTCTCCAACAGTATGATGGCGTTGGAACGAGCGCGAGAGTTGCAGCCGTTCGCCATAACGTTGGACGTGATGATGCCCGGCAAGGATGGCTGGCAGGTCGTTCAGGAGTTGAAGGCTGATCCTGCGACCAGCGATATTCCCGTTATAATGTGTACCATCGTAGGCGAGGAGGAGCATGGCCTTAGCCTGGGAGCGGCCGATTACTTGATCAAGCCGATTCTCGAGCAGGACTTGTTGGCTGCGCTGAATCGTCTGGACCGGCAGGATGAGCGACACTTGGTGTTGGTGGTGGATGACCTGCCGGAAGATCGAGATCTGTTGAGCCGGATGATCGAGAGCCAAGAGGGATACGAGGTTATGGGGGCCGGCGGCGGCGAGGAGGCCATCGCCATGATCCGGCAAACGTTGCCCGATATTATTATTTTGGATCTGATGATGCCAAACGTGGATGGTTTTGCAGTACTCGAGGCGGTCAAGACAGACGAGAACACTCGCTCTATTCCCATCATCGTTGTAACCGCCAAAGATCTGACCCCAGAGGAGCGCGAGGTCCTGACCGGTGAGGTAGAGTCCCTGCTCCACAAAGGAATCTTTGACCGGCAAGAGTTACTGGCAGACGTGGCAGGGGCGCTGGAGCGCCTGAGAGGCAAGGTAGGAGACTGACAAAGATGAAACAGAACGGATTCAACCACCGGGTTTGGCTGGAATGTGCGGATTGTGGGCACCGCACTTTGTTTGTTCGTCCGCTGAGGGCGTGTGAAAAGTGTGGCGGGCAATGGCTCGACGCGACTTATGATTATGACCGTATTCGGGAGCAATGGCCGGCCGTGTTGAGCAAGCGCCCTTTCGACATGTGGCGCTATCGGGAACTCTTGCCTTTGCGCGACGACGTCAACAAGGTGACGATGGGGGAGGGTGGAACGCCGCTGCTCCACGCCGTCAACCTGGGAGTGATGCTCGGCGCTCCCCACATCTACTTCAAAGACGAGCGGCAGGGGCCGACCGGTTCGTTCAAAGACCGGCAGGCGGCGTTGGCTATTTCGGTGATGAAGGAGCACGGTGTGACTGAGGCGATCGTCGCTTCTACAGGCAACGTTGCCATTTCCTACTCGGCCTACTCTGCGCTGGCCGGTATCAAGATGTGGACTTTTCTCACCAGCCTGGTGCCATCTGAAAAGATGCGCGAGGTGGCGCTTTATGGGAGTGAGGTCGTCAAAGTGACCGCCACCTACGATCAGACCAAGCGAGTGGCGGCCGATTTTGCCGAGCGTAAAGGGATCTTTCTCGACCGGGGTATTCGGAGCATCGCGGCCCGCGAGGCTATGAAGACCGTCGCTTTCGAGATGGCCGAGCAGTTACCCCTGCTGGTTGGCTCCGGCGCTACCCCCTGGCGCGCGCCCGATTGGTACTTTCAGGCCGTCAGTGGGGGAATGGGGCCGGTAGGTGTGTGGAAAGCTTACCAAGAGTTGATAGAGTTGGGTCTGGTGGACAAGGCGCCCAAATTAGCTTGCATCCAGGCCGCCGGCTGTGCACCGATGGTACACTCCTTCGACAAGGGCTTGGAGGAGGCCGAGCCGATCCTCAACCCTCAGACGTTGGTCATCACCATCGCCACCGGAAACCCCGGCCCGGCCTATTCTTTCTTGGCTCGTGTCGTCCGGGAGCACGGAGGGGCCTTTGAGTCCGTGACCGACGAGGAGACTTTCCGCGCTATGCACGTGATGGCCAAGTTGGATGGCGTCTCGATGGAACCGGCGGCGGCGGTCGCTTTCGCCGGGTTGTTCAAGTTGCTCAGTAAGGGTATAATAAAACGTGACGAGGTCGTGGTCGTCAATTGCTCCGGCCATACCTTCCCGGTCGAAAAGCACCTGCTGGGCGGCGAGTGGGCGAGGACGGTGGAGGTGCCCTCTGAGAAGCCTACCGTCGAAGAGGGATTGTTAGGTTCTTTGGAACAACTGGATGGCCGGGTACAGAGCATCGCCATCATTGAGGATAACCCTCAGGCTACGCTGTTGTTGCGACGTATCCTGCAAACCAGGGGAGAGCATCGGGTTTTCGAGGCGCACGATGGGGCCGAGGGGTTAGAGTTGGTGCGCCGCGAGCGGCCTGACTTGGTCTTGTTGGACCTGATGATGCCGGGTATGGATGGCTTTGAAGTGCTGGACGCGCTCAAGGCCGACGAAGACTTGAGAGACGTGCCGGTGATTGTCATCACGGCCAAAGAGTTGACCGCCGCCGAGCGGCAGCGCCTCAGTGGAAGGATTGACAAATTGATGCAGAAGGGTTCCTTTACCGATGAAGAACTGTTGGAGGAGATTCTCAAGCGGGCATCATGATCGCTAAGGACAGTACAAAGATTCTCTACGTAGAGGACGATCCATCTAGCGCGACTTTGATGCGTCGCCTGCTCGAAAGCGAGGGCTACCGGGTCGTGCACGCCTCGGATGGCCTCTCCGCCATAGAGGTTGCCAGGTGCGAGTCGCCTGACCTGATCCTGATGGATATAAACATCGGTGGATTAGATGGCTACGAGTTGACCACTCTCCTGCGCTCCATCGAGGAACTGGAGCACGTGCCCATCGTGGCCGTTACTGCCGCCACGTTGGATGGCGACCGAGAGCGTGCGCTCATTGCCGGATGCACCGGCTACATCCCCAAGCCGATCAACGTGGACGAATTCCCGAGCCAGGTGTATTCCTTTCTCCAGGGGACGAAGGAAGAGATCGAGTCTGCGGAGGAGAAGAGCGAGTACCTGGTCGAGTACAGCCGTAGCCTGGTGGATCGGTTGGAGAGCAAGATCCGCGAGCTGGAGGGGGCGCATGCCGAGTTGCAGCGCATCGAGAAGGTAAAGTCGGACTTTATCATCCTGGCCAGCCACGAGCTGCGCACGCCGATGACGTGCGTCTATGGTTACATCCAGATGTTGCTCGCCAACCCGGATATTCCCGGCGATGCCGACGAGGAGGGCAGCGCCCGCAACTTGCTCCACCGCATCGCCTCCGCCACACACCGGCTTGGGCTGGTCTTTGACGAGATCCGCAACGTTTCCCTCATTGACGCCGATCGCCTGGATCTGGCCTGGGAGCCGGTGCCCCTCAGGTCGCTGATCCGCAACGTGGTGAACAGTCTGGAGAAGGTTGATCCAATGCGGGATTTGAAATTCGATTTTGAGGGAGTTGATGATCTACCGGTGCTCTATGGGGACGATAAGCGTTTGCACCAGGCGCTATGGAATGTCATCAGTAACTCGATAAAGTACACGCCCGACGGCGGACACATACGCATCGTGGGCCGTCAAATTCAGGATACGGTGCATCTATCTATCCAGGACAGCGGCGTGGGTATTCCTCCGGGGGAGCAGGAGCACATATTCGATCACTTCTACGTGTTGGAGGATACCAGCTTTCACCACACCAGTAAAACGGCGTTCAAGGGGGGAGGGTTAGGGCTGGGGCTTACCGTGGCTCGAGGCATCATCGAGAATCACGGCGGCAAGATTTGGGTGGAAAGCGAAGGGTACGACGAGGAGCGGTTGCCGGGCAGCACCTTTCACATTCTCCTGCCGTTGCGTGAAGCTTCGCTCTCGTTGTACGATACATCTATTCCAGCTTCCATTCCAGGGGAACATTACCCTCTGCCAGATGCATCCCTGGATCGCGAGACATCAGAATCAGACTGACCCCCAGCAGCCCGCTCCCCAGCCACTGCACGAGTGTCATCCGCTCGCCCAGCAACAAGAAGGCCAGCACCAGGCTGACTGTGAGTTCCAGTAGGCCGGCCAACGCCGTCTCAATTCCTCCCAGCCGCTCCAGCGCGAAAAACATTGTCAACCGAGATAGGGCGGTCGTCAGGCCCAGCGCCAGTATAGCCTCCCATCCGGTGGTCGTTATAGTCTCCAGCGGCTCCGCTTGTATCACCCGCGCGATGCCGACTATGCAGGCCATGGTCGTCAGGATGTAGAGCGCCGCCTTGCGCGCCGGCACGTCGGTCAGCACCCATTGACCCAGCACCAGATGCCAGCCATAAGTCGCTGCCGAGGCGACCATCAGCGTCACCCCTAGCCAGTTCAGTTCTCCGGTACCGGCGCGCGTCAGCAAATAGATGCCCAGTGTGGAGAGCCCAAGCCGCGCTACGGTGAGGCGCGTCAATGGCTGCCCGGACGCAAAGAGGAAAAGCACCACCCACAACGGGTAGAGAGTGTTGAGCAAAGAGGCGCGGGAGGCATCTATGTGTAGGAGGCCCGTGTAGTAGAGCAGCGACCCAAAGCCGTTGACTGCGCCTACTCCGATACAGCCGATGAGATCACGCCAGGATATGATGATTTCGCGGCGCCAAAAGATCACGAAAGCCAGCCAGAGAAGCAATGCTGCTACCACTGTGCGGAAGGCCACCAGCGTATATGGCGTGACGCCATAGGCATAGGCCATCTTGCCCAGAATGGGCGCCCAGCCCAAAAAGAAGCTGGCCACAACCGTGGCTGCGACTCCCTGACGTTGTTCACGGCTTAGACTAGACATTTCATCTCCGGCCGGCTCTGCTTCCGTGTTGTGTTGTTGACCTACCTGTGTTACACTCTTGGCGATGAGCGGGAAACAAAAACTAATCGTAGCAGTTTTGGCAATTGCCAACGCTGTCTTGATCCTGGCTCTGGCGAGGCTGATGCTACGCCCATTCGATGCCGTTACCTCGCCTCTGCCTACGCCCTGGATCAAGGCTTCCGCGTCGCCTCCTGGATCCGAGGGAGGGGCCGCATCGTTCCCTCACGAGGTCTGCCGATGGGAGGCGGCTCAGATGCTGGCCCAGGCCGGGCTGGCCGGTACGGCGGCGCTTGTTTCCGATGGCTCACTTTGTTTCGAGATCACACATTCTCTCCCGCCAGGCGCAGAGGCCGACTCGGCCGCTCAGTCAATTTGGGCGGTCTTTGACGTCGCACTGGCCTTGCAAGAGCGCGATTGCGCGTTCACCCAGATCGAGGTCACTGTCCTGGCTCGGGGGGCTCAATCCGACGTGCGGGTCGAAGCGAGCGTCGGCGCGGCCGACCTGGCGGCCTTTGGCGCTGGCGAGTTGAGCGAGGATGAACTCATCGAGCGCGTGACGTACACTGTTTTTGTTCAATGACCAGCTCCCGGTCAAATATCTGTTCCAACAGCGACCCCTTGGCTAGCGCCTGCTCTCGCTCCGCTTCCGCGTACCCGCGCGTGGCGCAGCGCACGGTTATCTGCTGGGGCGAGAGCTCGCACGTGAGTTCTTCCACGACGTTGCGATGGGTGCGATCCAGCCCATCGGCCACCCGCAGGAGCGCGGCCAAAATGGTCACGCTGCGCCGCTCCTCTGCGTCCAGTGCGGCAAAGTGCTCGTGCTTATCTTTTGGGAGTGCTCCGCGATGGTAGCGGGCGATTGAGCCAATGATGTGTCGCTCTTGCCTGTCGAATGGCAGGTGGGGTGTTTCGAGAATGATGCGCAAGCTGGTTTTGTGATGCCGCTGCTGTCCCTCGATCCAGCCGATGTCGTGCAGCAGGGCGCCGCATCTCAGCCAGAAGCGTTCCTCCGCGCCGAGGCCGTGCAGGGATTGCAGCTCGTCGAACAGCTGCAGGGCCAGCCGCGTCACCTGGTAGGAGTGTTCCACCTCGTAATCGCAGCGCTCTGCCAGTTGCAACACTGCCTTTAGGCGACGCTCTTGCTCCTCCTGCCACAGAGATGCGCCCGCAGCGGACGTAGCCCGCGTTTCCGGCGTTTCTCTGGGATGTCGTTTATCCACCATGACCGTGTCCAGATCGCGGCCCTGGAGCAGCATTTGGGCGAACGCTTCCGGCAACCCACACTCGCGGATTGCGGCCGCTGCCCCGTCCACGTCGTACGCCAGCCGAAAATGCTCCACGTGGACGTCTGGCCCTGCTTTGCCTGGCCCTATTTCCAGGACGGCGTAGCAAGCGCGAGGGTCGCCGTCGTCGGGCCGGCCCACGCTGCCGGTATTGACGAACCACACGCCCTCCACCTGACGTGTGAGGGGCCGGTGCGAGTGCCCGCAGACGATCACGTCGGCGCTCGCCGCGTGCGCCAGTTCGCGCAGCCGCTCATCCGGGGTATCGGAGGTGATGGGTTCCTCGTTCGAGACGGGACTTGCGTGTGTCAGCAGGATGTGCAGCCCTTTTACTTGCAATCGTATTTCCTGGGGCAGGGAGCGCAGGTAGTCGTGGTTCTCTGGTGAGAGATGGTCGTGGGTCCATTGGAAGGCCAGGAATTTTTCTGCCCGTTTGCTCTTTTGCCACTTTTGCCTTTTTTCCTCGAACTCCAGCACTTTGAGGTCATAGTTGCCCACGATGCTGACCACTCGTTCCTGTCGCAGCAACCGTATCACCTGGTTGGGAAAAGCGCCATAGCCGACCAGATCGCCCACGTTCCAGATTGCCTCTACGTTGCGCTGGCGTGCGTGTTCCAGCACCACTTCCAGCGCCGGCAAGTTAGCGTGGACGTCTCCGATCAGGGCTAACCTGGCGCGCGAGTCATTCTTCACCATGCCATATTCCCCGCTGCTCGATCATCCACATCTGAGAATTTAGCTTCGGCCCGTCAGGTTGCGGACGCGCGCGTCTGTAGCTGCCATCGGGCAACAGTCGCCGGGCTTGCACGTTATCCCTCAGGTGAACACCGAGAATGTGGTCGCGCAATGCGTCCCGCAAATTGGGGTCATCCACCGGAAACAACTGCTCTACTCTGCGGTCGAGGTTGCGGGGCATCAGGTCGGCGCTGCCCACAAAGATCTCTTCCTCGCCATCGTTACGGAAGTAGAATATGCGGGGATGCTCCAGAAAGCGCCCCACGATAGAGGTGACGGTGATGTTCTCGCTTACTCCTGGCACTCCTGGCCGTAGGCAACAGATGCCCCGTACCTGCAAATCCACCTTCACCCCTGCCTGTGAGGCCCGGTAGAGCGCCTGGATGCACTCTTTATCCACCAGGGAATTCATCTTGAAGGCCAGGTAGCCCTCCCCGTGCTGCTCGTGCCGCTCGATCTCGCGCTCGATGCGCGCCAGAATCTCTTGCCGCATCGTCCCTGGGGCCACCAATAGCTTGCGGTATTCTTGCTTGGTGGAATAGCCGGTGAGGGCGTTGAACAGATCCGACACGTCCGCGCCGATCTCGGGGTCACATGTAAAAAAGCCAATGTCCGAATAAAGCCGGGCGGTGACGTCGTTGTAATTACCCGTGCTCATGTGGACGTAGCGCGTGATGCCGTCTCCCTCGCGACGCACCACCATGAGGAGCTTGCAGTGCGTCTTGAGCCCCACCAAGCCATAGACTATGTGTACCCCCGCCTGTTCCAGCGCCCGCGCCCACACGATGTTGTTCTCCTCGTCGAAACGGGCCTTTAACTCCACCAGCACGGCCACCTGTTTCCCATTCTCGCGCGCTTTCATCAGCGCTGCCACGATCGGCGAATTCGGGCCGACCCGGTACAACGTTTGCTTGATCGCCAGCACGTCGGGGTCCCGTGCTGCTTGATGGACGAAATCTATTACCGGGTCAAAGCTGTCGTAGGGGTGGTAGAGTAAAATATCGCGGCGGCGGATCACGGAAAAGATGTTCTCCTCCGGGGCCAGAGCCGGCGGCACCGACGGTTGGAAGGGCGGATCCTTCAATTCGGGGCGGTTTACGCGGGTCAACTCCATCAGGGCAGCCAGCCCGATGGGGCCATCCGCCGTGTATACCTGGTAGGGCGCCAGGCCCAGGTTGGCGACCAGGATGTTGCGCACCTGTTCCGGCATGGTATTATCCACCTCTAGCCGTACCGCCGAACCAAAGTGACGCATGCGTACACTCTCTTGAATGGCGATCAGCAGGTCGGCGGCCTCGTCCTCTTCGATTTCCGGGTCGGCGTCGCGGGTGACACGGAAAGGATAGGCGTTCACGATTTCCAGGCCGGGGAAGAGCTTGTCCAGATTAGCGACCACCACTTTCTCCAACCACACAAAGTTGTTGGACGTAGCTTCCGTCACCAACCCCAGTTTTTGATATTCGTCGGCCGTCTCCTCGCTGGGGATGCGCAGCAGGCGGGGGAACATGTTGGGCACCTTCAAACGGGCGAACCGCTGGCCGTTCACTGGATCGTTGATCACTACCGCCAGGTTGATGCTGAGGTTGGAGATGTGGGGGAAGGGATGACCTGGGTCGAAGGCCAGCGGTGTGAGGGCGGGGAATATCTCTTGCTCAAAGTGCTTGCGGAGCAGCTTGCGCTGCTTGCGCTTCAGTTCGTCGTAAGTGAGCACTTTGATCCCGGCCTCGCGGAGTTTCGGCAACAGGTCATAGTGCCAGCAATCGTATTGCCGCGCCAGTTCCGGGAGCAATTCTCGACGAATAGCGGCCAATTGCTCCGCCGGTGTCATGCTCTCGAGAGGCGCTGCCAGGGGGCCGGCCTCCAATTGCCTCCGCAAGCCGGAGACGCGGATCATAAAGAACTCGTCCAGGTTGCTGGAAACGATGGACAGGAACTTTACCCGTTCCAACAGGGGATGGCGCTCATCCAGCGCCTCCTCCAGAACCCGGTGGTTGAACTGGAGAAAGCTCAGCTCGCGATTTATATAAAGATCAGGGTCGTTCAGATTTGGGCCCTTTTTGTCTTTCTGGGAGCTGGTTTGCGGCTGGCGGTTCTCTTTTTTTTTCGGCATTGCTCTGTCCTCGGCTGGGGGTGGCAGACGGTAGACAGGGGAAGACAATTCCCAGTCTCGAGAGAAAAGGCCGGGGTATTCTCTGTTTACCGTCTGCCGTTCGCGGTCTACTTCTTTTTCTTCTTCTTATCTTTCTTGTTCTTATCTTTCTTCTTGCTCATAGCTTTGACCTCCGTAGATTAATAGAGTTCCCTAATTGGAACCCTCAGCGCTACTTGCTTTTTTCTTCTTTTTGGTTCTCTTGACTTTTGGAGTCGCGGGTTGATAGTCGAGTTCCTTGCTCAAGACCTGGACGAGCGTGCGCAACGCTTTGACTCTGGCGAACCACTTGTCATTCCCCTCCACCACCGTCCAGGGAGCCGTAGCCGTGCTGGTTTTGAGCAGCATGTCCTCCACGGCCAATTTGTACTGATCCCACTTCTCACGGTTGCGCCAATCCTCGTCGGTGAGCTTCCATTTTTTGTGGGGGGTGTTCTGACGCTCCTGGAAGCGGCGCATCTGTTCATCCTGGCTGATGTGGATCCAGAACTTGACCATGATCATTCCAAAATCGACCAACTGGCGCTCAAACTCGTTGATCTCGCGGAAAGCGCGCTTCCACTCGTCTTCGGTGCAGAACCCCTCGATCCGCTCCACCATGACGCGCCCATACCAGCTTCGGTCGAGGATGAGGATCTGTTTCTCGTCCGGCGGCTTGAGCCGCCGCCAAAAGCGCCACAGGTAGTGATGGGTGGCGTCCTCACCCTTGGGCGCGGCGATGGAGAATACTTCATAGCCGCGCGGGTCCAACCGCTCGGTGACGCGCTTGATGTTGCCCCCCTTGCCCCCGGCGTCCCAGCCTTCGTACACTACCACCAACGTTCGCTGTTGGACGTAGAGTTGGTAGGCCAGTTCTCGTAACTGCAACTGGTAGCGGATCAGGTTCTCGATGTACTCCTCTCTCGTGAGACTCTTGCTCAGGTCCACTGTGTCCAGCATAATTTCCCCCTATCCTTGTGGCTCGGCCTGGAGTTCTTGCTCGGCGTGGGCTTCTAGTTCTTCCGGCAGCGGGAAGCCGCGATTCACCAGCGCCTCTTCCAGGGCGCGGATGATCGTCTCAAAGACCTTGACCCGCGCCCAGCGGTAGTTGGTCGCCTCCACGATCGTCCACGGGCCCCACTCGGTTTCGGTACGCTCCAGCATCTCCTCGACGGCGAGCAGGTATTCGTCGTATTTGCGGTGATGCTCCCAGTCCTCCGGTTGGACGTGCCAGCTCTCGAGCGGATCTTTTTCCAATTTCTTAAAGCGCTTTTTCTGTTCTTTCTTGCTGATGTGCAGCCAGAACTTTATAATGACGTAACCATCGTCGGCGATGGTGCGCTCAAAATTCACAATGTCCCGATAGGCCTTGCGCCACTTTTCCTCGGGCGTAAAACCCTCCACCCGCTCGACCACCACGCGGCCATACCAACTGCGGTCGAAAATGGCCATCTCGCCATAGTTGGGCAGCTTTTGCCAAAAGCGCCACAGCCAGGGCATGTGCGTCTCGAACGTGCGCGGGGCCTGGATGGGGTAGAGCTTGAAGCCACGCGGCTCGAGTCTCTGGGTAAGCGCCTTGATGGACGTTCCCTTGCCGGCCGCGTCCCAGCCTTCAAAGACGATGATGCTGGGAATGTTGGCATCCCAGCACGCCTTTTGTAGGTCGTACAGCCGGGAGCGCAGACCGGGCATCACTTCTTTGTACTGCTTCTTTTTCAGCTTTTTGGTCAAGTCTACTTTTTCTAACACTTTTCGCCTCCCCCGATTGAGACCCTGGGGGTTTCAGAAAACCCTAGAGTCTGTTTACAACAGCACGCAGTTCGGCCTGCACTGTCTCTATGGATTGGTCGCCATTGACCTCGACCAGCACACCCTGGTCTCGATAGTAATCAATCAGCGGGCTGGTCTGTTCCCAATAGACTTGGAGTCGCTTACGAACTGTCTCTGGTTTGTCGTCGTCGCGCTGGTACAGCTCGCCCCCGTCTCTATCACACACCCCTTCCTCTCGGGATGGGTTGAACTGGACGTGGTAGGATTCACCACACGTACGGCAGATGCGGCGTCCACTCACCCGCTCGACCAGCACCTCGTCTGGCACGGCGATGTTGGGTACCAGCTTGATCCTGTGCCCCTGGGCGGCCAGCGCCTCGTCGAGCGCCTCCGCCTGAGCGATGGTGCGGGGGAAGCCATCCAGCAGCGCGCCGCCGGCGCAATCCGGCCGGCTCAGGCGATCCATGACCATAGCTATGGTGATGTCGTCGGGCACCAGTTCGCCGCGATCCATGTACTTTTTGGCCTCTAGGCCTAATTCGGTCTCGCCCTTGAGGTTCTCCCGGAATAGATCGCCGCTGGCGACGTGGGGCAGGTCGAGC
Organism: uncultured Anaerolineales bacterium; assembly: GCA_964393895.1. Classification (GTDB taxonomy): domain Bacteria; phylum Chloroflexota; class Anaerolineae; order B4-G1; family B4-G1; genus B4-G1. The sequence goes on from CAYMWP010000003.1 coordinate 47,113, forward strand.
GCCTGGCGCAATTGGGCCGCCTGAGTCCCCTTGCCCGAGGCCGGCGGGCCGAGAAGAACGATGAACGTAGGCTCTTTTGCCATAATCACACCTCCATTGGGGTTATGTCTTGGAATGTAATCACGATGGCGTCGCTGCCAATGCCACCGTGCGACTAAAATCGGCGCTATGAAAGTACGCCCAGGCCCGGGGGAAGGTGTCCAACAGATGTTGGATCTCGGATTGCCGGGCTGCCAGATAAGCGGCTACGCCGGGCGCTACGATCGTCTCTGTGGGCGAGGTGGTCGCATTGCTGCCGGCCTGGGTGTGGCCCCACGTACCCCAGGTCAAAAAATCGCGCAGCAGATTACTGGCCACCACCGCATCCTGGAGATCCCCCAGGTGATCTTGCAGCCCCTTTATCTCTTTGATCACCCCCTTGGTTTCGGGCGCCAGTACCTCCTCGAAGAATTCGAGCGTGTAGCGCAACCGCTTGGCAGCGATGCGGAGCAGATGCAATCGCTCTAACGGAACGTCGGACTTGGTCACCCACTCGTCATAAGCCAGGAAAGCGGCCAATCGCTGGTACACGGCCACCGGCGCGACGTGCCGCAGTCGGTGGGGCAATGGCTCGCCTTTCTCCGAGAGTACAGGGAGCGCCGCATTGCCCGGATTCTCCAATAACTCGGCGAACCGCTTTTTGAACTGGGCGTAGCGATCGCTATCCAGGTAGGCCAGCATCTTTTCTCTGGCCTTTTCCCGCTCCGTTTCCCAGGCCGCCCGCAGCGGAGATAGATCGCTCTCCTGTTCTGGAGGCAACGTATCCAGGTAGCGTTCGGTTTTTTCCCAGAACACGTCCAGGTCTCGCACATTCCCCAGTGCCCGGCCGGTGCGTCGCAAGTCCTTGAGGGTTGGCCTCAACTGCTTCATATCCAGATGATGACCAAACACCCGGAAGGCGGCCCGCATCCGCCGGGTGGCTACCCGCATGTCGTGCAGTTCTTCGATGTCCTCGCCCAGCCGGGTGCCCGGCTCGTGGTACAGCATGTGCTGGAAGTGGAAGTGGAACGTCTTGCGCGCTGCCTCGGCCATCGAGTCGTTCGCTTTTAGCCCTGGCTCTTTGGGTGGTTTTTTGAGCTTGGGAGTTGGACGAACCGGACGCGCGACCGGAGGGCGGGCTGGTTCTTTTGATTCTGTGGGGAGGGGATCTGGGGCAACTGGCCCAGTCTTGTCCAGGGCGGCGCCGGAAAAGATGTCCAGTCGTTCTCGCTGAAAAGCCGCCAGCCAACGCCGCACCGTGCGCGCCGATCTCTGAGCCTGCTCGCCGGCCTCCGCCTGCGTCGCTCCCCCGTCCAGCGCCAGGAGCGCGCGTGCCCGGAGACCATCCAGATCGTCCCGTCCGGCCACCTGCTGGCAGATAGCGCGCTCCTGAGGCGTCAGCAACCGCTCTTCCAGGAAGGCCAGCGCCCGCTCGAACTTGGAGCGAGGCTCAGGCTCCAGTCCCCATTCCTCCTGCAGGCAGGCCACGATCGTCGCCAACTCTTCCTCGCTCCCTTGGGCCGCCAACTCTACCTCCAGCTCCAGATAGGTTTGCTCGGCTCCCTCGCTGGTCAGGCGCACGTCGTCCAGGCTCAACTCGGCCATCGTTTGCCGGCCCCGTTTCACCTGGCGCACGCTTCGTGTCTGTTGGAGGGAGAAAAGCGGCCGGAGTGGAGCCTGCCCGATCAATGCGAGTACCCGTTCACGCACGGGGCCGGCGGGCCACTCGGTGGGCGGCGCGGCGGCGGGCAGCAGTATCTCTAACTCCTCCCGCCGGTGGACGGCGCCCTCGGCTCCTCCCAGACCCTTGAGGGTGATCAGTATCCCTCCCTCCTGTTCTCGCTGGCGGCAGGCGTAACCGGCGGCCAGGATCGGCCGGTCAGCCGCGTCCAGGTAGGTATCGCGCACCTGTTTGACCTGGCGCGCCGCGAGCGCGAACCCGGCCAGGCGGTCGGCCGCCTGCAAGCGTTGGAAGATTCCCATCGTGGGGACAACGAACTTGGCTTCGATTTCCATCTTCTATACCTCGCGAGTCAAAGATAGGCGGGCTGTTGGAGAGATGTAGTTTAGCCCCTCGTGGGCGGCAAAGTAGTTCAAAAACAGGCACGAGGCTCCATATTACCAGGTTCTCCGACGAGCTGCTAGATACGAGTATATACTATCTGGCCGGATTAGCAAAGTTGGCTTGGGGCGTATTCTAACGCCCTGTAGCGTGCTGCTAACTTTATCCAATCGTGTAGCTCCCAGCCCGGCGGCTCTTCCAGGTACCCGGCGATTTCTTCGGTGACTATCACGACCTCGCCGGTTTCCAGGTCTAGATAGCACTGCATCTCCCAGGAACTGTTTTGGAAAGCGCTCTCTAGCTCTATCCAGTCAATCTCGAGTTTGCGGGTCATTCGCCCCTTCTTCCTGGCGCTCGTGCACCAATTCGATCAATTCTGCTCCATACCGCTCCAGCTTGCGCGGGCCGACTCCCTTCAACTCAGCCAGAGCCTCCAGCGTGACAGGCCGGTGCGCGGCGATGGCCCTCAGGTGGCTATCGTGAAAGATGACGTAGGGCGCGACCTTTTGCGCGCGAGCCTGCTCCAGCCGCCAGGCGCGCAACTTTTGGAACAGCGCTTCGTCCACGTCCGGCCCTGCGCTCTCTTCTGGGGATGGTTTGCGTGACTGCGGCTCCCTCACCGGAGCGACCAGGCTATCCAACGCGGCCGGGTCTTGCAGCGCCGCCCGGCCTGCGGGGGCGAGCTCGAGCACATCGCCGCCGTGATAGAGCCGCCGCGCTTGCAGGAACTCGCCGCTTTCCAGGAGGCCCAGCATGCGCTCGACGGCCGCCGCCGAGCGAAAGGCCAGCTTTCCGAAACAGGCGTTCTCACGGGCTTTTTCCTTGAGGGGCTGCCTACCGTGACGCGCCTCATCGTCGCCGCGCAGGATGCGGGCCAGCGTGAGCCGTCCCCAGCTCCATTCCGCGTCCGCCACGCAGCGCAGAACGGTCAGCAGTTGCTCCCGCTCGCCGGGCAGGCCGGTGTCCGGCGGTGGCTGAATCTCGACGCAGTTATCACAGGCGTCGCAACGCTCGATGGCGCGCCCGCCCAGGTAAGAGTTGATGTAGCCGTGACGGCAGCGACGGGTGCGGGCGTAAGCCGTGATCTCGTCCACCCGCTGGGCCTGCACCGTCTCATACCGCTCCAGCAGCGTCTCGACCCGTTCGGCGGCGTCTGCGGGCGGCGGCGGCAGCTCCAGCAGCCAGTCCCGCCCGGCCGGGTAATAGTTCAGCCAGCCCGCGTCGGCCCACTCCAACATCCGCCGCTCCACGCCGTCGAGGGGCAGGTCGGCCCGCCGCGCCACGTCCGCCAGGTCGAGCGTCAGGGATTGGTCGGGCCGCAGGTGGGCGGCCTGGCGGAAGGCGTCAAACTCGTCTGGCAGGATACTGGCGATCTGTAGGGTCGTATCTTGCCTGACGGCGGCTGTCAGGCGGACGGTCCCGCTGCGGGGAAAATCGGGGCCGCGCCGTAGTAGACCTGCCTCCTCCAGCAAGCTCAGAGCGACCCGGATGCGCGTTCTGTCGGTTCGCAGGTCGCGCTCCAGGTTCGCCGCCACGATCCGGCCGGACGAGTGCTCACCCAAACGGCGCTTGACGGCCCCGTAGACGGCCCGCAGGAACTCGACCGGCAGCGCGTCCCGGCGGATGCGACGGGACAGCACAGCTCGGTCCGACAGGGCGTACATCAACAGGCAGCGGGCGGGCAACCCATCGCGCCCGGCCCGTCCGGCCTCCTGGTAGTACGCTTCCAGCGAGTTGGCGGGGACAAAGTGAACGATGAAGCGAATGTCGGCCTTGTCAATGCCCAGGCCAAAAGCGATGGTCGCCACGACGACGCGGATGCGGCCGGCCATAAAGTCATCCTGCACCTCGGCCCGGTTGGAGATGCCGGCGTGGTAGTGACCGGCGTTGACGCCGTGAGAGCGCAGCAGCGCGGCCAGTTCCTCGCAGCGGGCGCGGGCGCCGGCGTAGATGATGCCGCTGCCCGGTTCGCTTTTGCAGAAGGACAGCAGGTGACGCAGTTTATCGTCGCTGGCGCGGGCGTAAAAGACCTCCAGTTGCAGGTTGGGGCGGGTCACGTCGCCGGCGACGACGCGCATGTTGCCCAGGTGGCGGATGATGTCGCGCCGCACGCGGGGCGGGGCGGTCGCCGTCATCGCCAGGAGCGGCGGGTTGCCCAGCGCCTGCCGCGCTCGCCCGATGGTGAGATAGTCGGGCCGAAAGTCGTGGCCCCACACACTGACGCAGTGGGCCTCGTCAATCACCAGCCGGTTGACGCCCGCCCGTCGCAGCGCGTGCAGAAAGGGGGGCTGGCGCAGCCGCTCCGGGGCGGCATAGAGCAGGCGGTAGCCGCCGTCGGTGACTTGCCCCAGCCGGGTGCGCAGCGCGTCCCGTTCCAGGCTGCTGTTGATGGTGGCGGCCCGGCCCCGCACCCCGGCCGGCAGCGAGTCCACCTGATCCTTCATCAGCGCGATGAGGGGCGAGATGACGAGCGTCGTGCCGCGCTCGGCCAGCAGGGCGGGGAGTTGGTAGCACAACGATTTGCCGCCGCCGGTCGGCAGGACGGTCAGCACGTCCTCGCCGCGCAGGACGCTGGCGATGGTCTCCAACTGGCCGGGCAGGAGGCTCTCGAAACCAAAGAGCCGCCGGATGGCTTCTGTGATGCGCTCCCGCTCCGCGTCGGAGACGGGGATTTGGTCAAAGGTGGGGAGGGGTTCGGTGGGTGGGGGTCCCTCCTCCTCCACGGGGCGCGGCGCAGGAGGCGGGCGGTAGTCCGGGGACAGGGCGGCCCGCAGTTCGGCCAGTTCATCGGCGTGGCGGCGGGATAGCTCCGCCTCCAGGTCGGCGATGCGAGTCTCCTCGCCGCTGGCCCGAAAGTGATCGCGCAACCGGCGCAGGTAGACGGCGGAGAGGGGGCTTTCGTCGGTCGCGGTACGCAGCAAGCGCACGGCGTAGCCGCTGGCCGTAATCCAGTCGTCGAGCAAGCGGTAGAGCGCGGCCATTCCCAGCAGATAGGCGCGGCTCTGAGGGCGCAGTTCGTTCAGGCGACGGTAGGCGGCCAGCGCGGCGTCGGTATCTCCCCGCTCCAGCTCGACCTCGCCCAGCAGTCCCCAGGCAGTCACGCTCTCTGGTTGTTCCCTGACCAAGTCGCGGGCGATCCGGTGGGCGGCATCCGAGTCGGTCCGGGCCAGGTGGACGCGGGCCAGCAGTGCGCGAGCGGTCATGGATGTCCTGATCTGCAACCGCTTTTCCATCACCATCAGCGCGTCGTCGGGCCGCTCCTGGGCCAGGAAGGCGCGCGCCCGCAGGTCTAGCAGCGAGACCAGGGAGGGGCGGGCCGGGATGAGCACGTCCAGGCAAGCGTGCAGGGTCTCCAGTTGCTCCCAGCGCAGGAGAAAGTTGAGCAGCCGGCTGCGCTCGCTGCCCGTCAGCCCGACCATCTGTCGCGGGGCTATCGCCAACTCGGCCAGCACGTCGCCATTCGCAGATTCGCTATTCGTAAATTCGTTCATTCGCTCATTCGCTCCCGTAATCTGGTATCACGTGCACTCCGACGACGAGGGGCCAATACTCGCCCCGCCACTTGCGCCCCAGCCCCAGCGCCAGGTAGAGGGCCTCGGTCTCCAGGCGTTCGAAGAGTTCATCGTGCTCCAATGTCAGGTGGCCGCCTCTTGCGCCCAGCCAGGCCCGGCCCAGTGATTCCCATTTCAGGTCGGTGACGGTGATGCCGCGCTTGCCGGCGGCGCGGTGGCGGTTGTCCTCGCCCGCCAGCAGAAAGCCCATCCGCGCTTCGTACTTGCCAGAGTAGGCGTCCAGCGAGAAGTTGGCCCAGACGCGCTCCGGCTGCACCAGGCAGAGCGAGCGGGTGTGGTGGACAAGCACTTCCTCCGGGGCGCGGTCGAGATAGCGGGGGAAGAAACTGGCGCGCTTTTTCCCTTCCAGGCGGCGCAGCAGGCGCGGCCGGTGATGCACAAAGTCGGTGAGCCAGTCCTCGACGTGGGGTGGGTTGGGACGCGGCTCGATTAGATTCAGCTCGATCACGTCGCCGCACTGCACCAGCCGGCCATCGGCGTCGGTCATGTCGCCCGGTTGGATGGTGTCAAAGTCGCGGATCGGGCGCACCCAGCGCAGGCCGGTCACCGGGTCGGGGTCGGTGGTGAAACCGGCGGTGCAGATGCCGCTGAGCATTTTGGTCATTGCCAGGATGAGGACTGGTTTAGGTGGCATGGCTAGAACACGGATTGCAGGACGGTAACGGATTCTTACAGATGCGCGACGGTCAGCGCCGGCAGGTGCTTGGTCCAGTATTCGGCCACCAGGCGGCGGTGGCAGTGGTCGGCGGTCGGCTCGGCGCAGAGGAGACACGGGGCGCGGCGGCGGGCCAGGATGTCGCGCCCTATTTCCTCGGCGGACCGTTTCTTTAACAGCTGGAGGAAGCCGGTCACATAAGCGGCCCAATCCTCGTCCTCGCGGTAGGCGTCGAGGATCTCGGGCGTGGGGGACAGTTCGGGATGGTGCTCGTAGGCGATGTGGAACCCCTCGCGCAGCAGGAAATCCAGCGTGTCCCGCTTGGTGTAGCCGGCCAGGTGGGAGGTGTTGCGCAACCGCACGTCAATCACCGCGTCCACGCCGGCCCGGCGCAGTTGATTGATGAACTTTTCCAGGGGTTTCTCTTTGTAACCGATGGTGTAGATGGTTGGCATAGCTGTCTCCTGGGCAAGCACGGGCTGCAAGTTTGCAAGTCGCGAGTTAGAAGAGGGAGAGTTGTTGGGCGATGGGTTCTCCCTCGATTTTCGCACCGTCGGGCTGGATGTGAAGCACGCGCACCCCGCGCGCCAGCAGGGTTTGGCTGATCAGCAGATGGCGGTGGCATTGACGGTGATCGCCCTCGCTGCACATGACGGCTACTCGCTCGGTGCGGGCCAGTTCGAGCAACCGGTCAATGCCGGCCTGGTATTCGTCGCTCTGCTCCACGCGCCGGTAGTCGGGGCGCTCCTGGCCGGGATCGTACAGGATCGGGTCGGACGGCCGTCCGCCGAGCGCGTCACCCATAAAGCGGTAGGCTATGCCGGCCTCTTCCAGGTCGCGGCCCAGCGTCTCCCGGTTGAACTGGTGTGTCCAACGGCTGTAGGGCTGACTGCGCACATCGGCCACGAGGGTTACCTCGTGCTGGCGCAACAGATCAATAAAGGCCATCGTGTCGTGGTCGCTGTGGCCGATGGTGTAGACGAGTAGGTTGTTGCTCGGTTGTTCCATTCGCGTCCTTGATGCTGCTCAGGTTTCTTGCTGCGCCAGGTGCTTTTGATAAGCTTTCCATCCCGGGCACCATTTGATGTGCCAGTGCCAGAATCGGCCAAACAGCGATTTGGGACTGGCTTCCGCTCTTTTGCGCATAGGACAATCCTCGCAGCGGATCTGGCTTTTGCTCATGACGGTTCCTCCTCTTTCAAATCGTTGGATCACGCGGTTCCAGTGCGGCTACTCCGGCGATGAACTTGCGTTTTCCTCCGTGAGATGGATGTCTGATGTAGGGAGCCGGCCGGCCGATCTTGGCCAGCGCCCGCTCCGCCACGCGCCCGACGGCGTAGGGTCGCGCCGACGGGAACAGGGCCAGGAAGCAACGCAGCACTTTTAGCCCGTCGCCTAAATCCTGACCTGGGGCGCGGTTGGAGAGCGGGCCTTGCTCGCCGAACGGGTGCCAGGGAAAGGCGTTCCACAATATGCAGTCCGCCCGTTCGCTCAAAGGCTGCCACACGATCTTGGCCGAACGCTCGACCCACAGGCTTGCCGCCGTGCTGCTGCGGGCCAGGTCTTGACCCCGCGTCCAGTTCAATCGCTCCGGGCCGACCAGTTGCGCTTCGCAGGTGAACGGAATGCCGGAAAAGCGGCAACCGGCGTAGCCGGCTCCCTCGCCTACCAGCACGTAGCGCGCGCCGGAGAATATCTCCAGGTAACGGCGTAGGTTGCGGCGGCGTATCTCTGCCCCGTTAGGGACATCCAGTTCGTGATCAACGTCGCGGTACTGGTTGAACGCCCTGGGGTTGCTGTAGGCGTTCAGTAGCCCAAATAGCTCATCACTGTCAGTCACGATGTTATCAACGTCTCCTTGGCGGCGCGGGCAAAGTGAGCGCGGTAGGCGGCTGTCTCTCTCAGCAGTTTCTCCAAGCGAGCGGCCGCTTGGTTCAGCCCTGCGCCTGATTTCTGGTCGCCGATCGTCAGATGTGCCTCGTCGTCTGTGCCTTGAGCCTTCAGGATCCCCTTGGCCTCCAGCCAGGCTAACCCGGCCCGCACGGTCGCCTCTCGCTGAGCGGTGGCCGCCGCCAGGGTGGAGATGCTGACCCGGCCTCGATTGGCGTTAAGCGCACGTTTGGTCAGTCCGAGCAACCGTTTCAGGAACGCCTCGAAATCGTCCAGCCCCGGCTCTGTACCAAAGAGATAGATCGTCTCCGGCGAGACCTTGTCCAGCGCGGCCTGCAATTCTTTGGGGCCGGGGGGCGTGGTCCAGATGGCGAGAGCTTGTGATGGCTCTAGCTCTCGCCTATCGCGACCCGCGACTTGCGCTCTGGCCTCCGCTTCGCTCCACACTTGCACTTGCTTCTGCTCTCGCAACTGTTCCAGCAACGTATGCGGGTGAGATTCTTGCCTATAGTCCACCACCTGCAACCTGCGACCGGAGATTGGGGGATGGAGATCGGGGATGGGAGATCTGACGCGGGCATCTACCCACACCACCTGCACCTCTCGCTGACCGCGATAGTCGCTGGCCTGCACGGCGTAGGCCAGATCGAACTGACCCTGCGGCAACGAGGACTCGTCCCCCCGCCACCAGAGCACTTTTTGCGTCGCGCCAGCCTCGTCCTCCACGACCAGCCGCAGATGCTCGCCGGTACGGCCTATGGTGGTGTGGCTTTCCAGCCTCAGCCCCTTGCTCGCCAGAGTCAGCGCGGGATTGCCCGGCCCGAAAGGAGCCAGCCGCTCCAACTGCTCCACCAGGTCGAGTGACAGGTCGGAGAGCGGCAGGTAGCCATCTATGGGGAGTGTGTTAGACCCCAAGGGTCTCAGAAGACCCTTGGGGTCTCTCGTTAGCGCGCGACTGAATTCGGGGATGCGCTCTGGCTCGATGCTCAACCCGGCCGCCATTGGATGGCCGCCGAAACGGACCAGCATCTCGCGCTGGGCGGCTATGGCGGCGTGAATGTCACAGCCTGGGATGGAACGAGCTGATCCCCGGCCCAGCTTGCCGGGAGGGGTGGCGATGAGGATCGTGGGGCGGTTGTACTGCTCGGCCAAGCGCCCGGCCACGATGCCGATGACGCCAGCCGGCCAATCGGGATGGCTCAGCACCAGCGCCTTGTACTCCAGCAATGAGGGATCGCGCTCGATCTGCGTCTGTGCTCCTTGAAGGACCTGATCGCATAGCAGCTTGCGCTGGGCGTTCAACCCGTCCATCTCGGCGGCCAGGATACGGGCGCGGGCCAGGTCGGCGGTGGTCAGAAACTCGACGGCAATGGTGGCGTCGGCCAACCGGGCCAGGGCGTTGAGGCGGGGAGCCAATGCAAAGCCGATGTGCTCCTCAGTGAGCCGCTCAGGGTTGAGACCGGCGGCCTCTATCATTGCCTGGAGGCCCAACCGCTCGGTGTGACGCAACGCCTCCAGGCCGCGTTGGAGCAGGTGGCGGGTGTCGCCGGTTTGGGTCGCCACGTCGGCCACGATGCCCAGGGCCACCAGATCGAGGTATTGTGCTGCCTCTTCCGCTCGGCTCGCTCGCTCGTACAGGGCCTCGGCCAGTTTGTAGGCCACGCCCACTCCCGGAAGTTCGCGCAATGGATGGGTTTCTGGCAGCAGTTTGGGATTGACCACAGCGTGGGCTTCCGGCAGGGTCGGGGGCAGATCGTGATGGTCGGTGACGATCACGTCCACGCCCTGCGAGCGGGCGTAGGCAATCGCTGCGTGGGCGGTGACGCCGGTATCGCAGGTCAGCACCAGTTGCACCCCCTCGGCGATGAGCCGTTCCAGTATGGGAGTGTGAAGCCCGTGCCCCCCTTCCTCACGGTTGGGGATGTAGTAGGTGACGGCCGTGCCCTGCGGCGAGCCTCGTCGAGCCACCAGCTCCCGCAGTGTGGAGACCAGGATAGTCGTCGCCGTCTGGCCGTCCACGTCAAAGTCGCCCCAAACGCAGATCGCCTCGCCCTGGCGGATGGCGCGCTCCAATCGCTCTGCGGCTCGAACCAGGTGCGGCAGTTCGGCCGGCGGGGTGGGCTGATAGCGGGCGGGGTCGAGGAAGGCGCGGGCCGTTTCCACGTCGGTGAACCCGCGTCGGGCCAGTGTCTCTGCCACCAGCGGGTGCCCGCCGACGGCAGAGCGCAGCGCGTCAGGTACTCGCACTTTCTGTGGTTCGATCCAATCTTTCACGTCTCAGTACTCGATCTCTGCGATCTGCTCAAAGTCAAGCGATATGTCGAAATCTTGGGTCAATTCGTCCTCCATCTTGTCCAACGGGCCGGCCTCGACCCCGCGCTGGCACAGCGAGCGGTAGCGGCAGTAGCGGCAGTTCCGCTCGTCGGACGTGCGCGGGTAGGGAGGATCGCCGATCTGCCCTACGAGCGAGGTCAGGTAAGCCTCGTCCGCCTTGTACTGGGCCGCGCTGTAGGGGAAGCGGGCGGGATCGTCTGGAAAGTTGGCGAACCAGTAGACCATCTCCACCTGTTCGGGCGCGAGCGGCTGCCCGCCGTTGAGGTGGTCGCCCGCCAGCACCAGCAGGTAGGGGTAGACCTTGGTCTGCAACCGCTCGGCCAGGTATTTGCGCTTGGGTCGTCTGCGGGACGTCTTCCAGTCCAGGATGACGGCCCGGCGCCCAGGGTCTACTGTGACGAGGTCGTACTTGGCGACCAGGCGGTAGTCGCCCAGCGGCGCGGACAGGACGATCTCTGGATGGCGAGACGCGGGTAGATTCTCTGGCCCGTGCGTCAAATAGTTGTGCCACCAGCGGCGCAGGTCGGCGTCGGTTGCGGCGCACGCGAGTTGTTCTTCTGGGATGCCCAGCAGGTGTTGGTGCATCAGGCGGTGGAAGGCGGCTCCTTGCTGCATGTGGCGCTCGTTTTCCAGGGCGGGTTGCGCCTCGTGGGCGGGCCAGTCCACGTGCTCCACGTAGCCGAGTTGGAAGCGGCGCGGGCAGTCGGCGTAATCCTGGAGGCTGGCCTGATTGTATGAAGTAGGGAGTAGGGAGTAGGGAGTAGGGGGAGTGGAGGGAGTAGGTGTTGTTGTCATTGGCGGCGCTCCGTGCTGGCGACGAGGCCGTTGAGCAGGCGGCCTACTGTCTCTGATTGGGCCATCAAATCGGTATAGGATGGAATGTATTTCAGGTCTTGGGATGACTTTCCTGAAAAAAGGTGTTGGTTTGTTCGTCGGTGGGGATAAAATGCCCAAAAACCAGGTTTTTTGGTGAGATATTCCCACAAACACGTCAATTTTGAGCCAAAAGTGGGACGCTGTCCCATAAAACCATTGAAAAACCTGGTTTTTTCAGTGGGGTCTTGGGATAGGATGAAAAAGTATTCTAGCTCTTCCAGAGAGCCTTCCGAGATGTTGTAGAAGCGGATCTTGTCTCGAACCCCGCGTCGTTTGAACCCCTCGGCGATGTTGGCCGGTACTGAGACCGCCGCCCGTTTATGAGCTTCCTGCCACGTCTCTAGTTGTCGAAAATGCGAGATCTTCCCCATACTCTCTACTCCTTACTCCCTACCCCCTCTTCCTCCCAGAACGTCTGCAAAGCAATGAACGGCGCTGCCGGCTGCTGGTCGCCGCGCCGGCCGGTGTTCCAGGTGACGATCAGTTCCTTCTTGGCGCGCGTGATGCCCACGTAGAGCAGGCGCAGCCGCTCGGCGGCGTATTCCTGCCGCGCCTCCTGGGTCACTTGGCGCTCCTGGTATTCGTACACGGGCAGGTCGCCCTCGGCCAGGACCGCCTCCAACTGGGCCAGGGCCTCCGCCTCCAGGTTTATCCGCTCGCGCACGAACCATTTCTCCGAGATGAACTGGTCGTGGGGGCGGGCGGAGGGAAAGTTATAGTTGTTGACCGACATCAGGTAGACCCGGTCCCATTCCAGCCCCTTGGCCTTGTGGATGGTGGCGATCACGACCTTGCCCTTGTGCCTTTCGGGGTCAAAGCCTCTGTCGTCGGCGCTCAGCCCCAGGAAGCGGCGCTCGTTGCGGGCCACGACCGCCAGTTCCTCGACCAGCTCCGGCAGTCGCCAATCGGGATGGCTGGCGCTCATGCGCCGCAGGACGCCGGCCAGTTTGTGAGCCACGGCCAGGTCGGCCGGTTCCTCGAACAGGTCTTGGGCCAACGTGAGGATCAGTTGATCCACCGGCAGCAGGGTGCCCCCCTGCCAGCGCCGAATCAATACGCGGAACTCGGCCAGTTGCTCGTGGATCCTTCGGCCATACTCAGGACAGGTATTGGGGAACTCGGCGGCCATCTCCAGCCCGGCCAGCCAGTCCCGATCCACCTGGGGCCACACGAAATCCTCCACCCGCCGACATTTGCTCAACCTCCTGGCAATCCACTCGAGTTGTTCCCTGGTCTCTTTGTCCTCGCGGTCGTCTCGCCGCCACACTTTGTAGGCGGTCGCCAGTTTACTGGGGGAGGCGGGGTCGGCCAGGTACTTGAGGACATTGCCCAGAGCGCCGGCCGTCTCGCGGGTCTCTCGCGTGCTGCGCAGGAGCTCGACGTATTCCAGGCCGCGTCTCTTCAACTCGGCCGCCAGCTCAAAGCCGCGATTGTTGCGCGGCACGAGCACGGCCACCGTCTGGTCGGGGCGGTCTGGCAGCCAGCTTGATAGGGAATCGGCCACGGCCCGCAGCTCTTCCTGGGGTGTGAACTTTTGAGCGACGATGCGCACTTTGTCGGGGTCGTCGGGCGGGTTGGGCTGGGGGTCGCCGGGCGGGGCCGGCTCGATGTGCGGTGGGGTGAGCGCCTCCCGCACTGCCTCCACCGGGTGCCGGGTTTGCGTCCAGTCAATGAGATAGTTGGCCAGCGCGATGATGCTGCGGGTGGAGCGGCCAGAGTTGGGCAACTCGCGGGCTTCCACCTCCTCCTCTTCCAGGAAGGTGCGCAGGTATTTCGGATCGGCGGTGGTAAAGGTCTCATAGATGGCCTGGTTGGGGTCGCCGACGCGCACCCAGTTGCCGCCTGGCCCGCAGAGGAGGCGCAGGATTTGCTCCTGCAGGCGGCTGCTATCCTGGGCCTCGTCCTCCAGGATAAAGGGCCATTGGTGCTGCAAGCGTTCCAGCAGGTCACGGTCCATCTCCAGGGCTTGCAGCGCCAGGCGGATCAGGTCGTCGAAATCCACCGCGCCGCGATAGCGCAGCGCGCGCTGGTAGTCGGCATAGATGGCGGCTCCCATCTCGACCAACGGGAACGAGGGCGAGCGTCGTTCCAGGCGGCCCTGGATTTTATCCGGCGTGCCCTCCAGGTCCTTGGCCCGCTTGATAAAGCTGCGGGCGACGCCGGTCACCAGGTCGGGCCACTGACCGCGGCGCACCCAGTTCTGTTTTCCCTCTTCCAGGTCTGGCGATATGAACTCGTCGGCGACGTGAGGGTTGGCCCGCAGCCAGGCGGCCGCCGCCTCCTGTAGGATCCCGTCCGCCTCCCGCTCGTCCACGATCTGGAAATCGTCCGCGAGGCCGACCAGCGCCGGCCGCTCGCGGACGATGTCGTGGGCCAGGCCGTGCAGTGTGCGCACCCGGTAGCCCAGGTTGGGCAGCAGCCCGCGCTCCTGGACAAAGGCGGCCACGCGGCCGGCGAAATTATCCACGGCCGAGTTGACCAGCGTCACGACCAACACTTCTTGATCGTCCGCGAGCCGTCCGCTGGCGACGATTTGCGCGGCCAGGGCGGAAAGCGTGAGCGTCTTGCCGCTGCCGGGCACGGCCGCGACGCCCATCTTGCCGCCGATATAGTCGAGAACTTGCTGCTGTTTGGGTCGTGGTTTAAACATTGTTCCTCAAACGTAAGACGTAAAACGTGAAACGTAATGATTGGGGTGTGTTTCAAACGAGTTGTGGATTGGGTGGCATAGCCCCTCGTGGGCACCTTATAGGCCATTTAACGGGCACAAGGCCCTACACTACAACCGAAATGAAACACGCCCTAATGATTTTCGGGCCACTCTCTTGCGCATTACGTATTACGCATTACGCAATTACGTTATCACGGAGGACACGCTGGATGGCTTGCAGCAGCGGCCCTTTTTGCTCGCGGCCGTTCTCGCCTAGCTCGCTCAACCCCAGGTAGACCCGGCGGCGGCAGCGGCGGACGAGGCCCTGGACGAGGCGGTGCAGTGTCTCCTGGCGAGCCTCGTGCTCGGCGGCGTCAGTCCAGACGTCGCCCCTCGGCCAGCCCCGGCTGAGCACGTAGGGCTGGGTGAGCGGTTGGTACAGCCTCTCCCACCAGCCGCGGCTGCCGACGTCGAGCCAGAACTGGACGTCCACCGGACGGTTGCTCATCAGAAAGGTGTAGGCCGGGGCCAGGAGCACCGCGTCCTGGGGGCGGAGCTGCCAACTGTGGATGTATTGGGCGGCGATGACGCCGTCCTGAACCATCTCGATGTACTCTTGTCCCAGTGGTTTGTCGTCGTCGCACCGCGCCACCCAGCGGAATTTTTGCACCGATTCGATCAGGTTGAACGCCACCCGTCCGGCATCATAATTGCGGTGGAAGCCGAATCCGGCCTGTGAGAGCACTTCGCCGAACAGGCCGCTCAGGAAATGATCCAGTTCCGCCGCCAGGCCCGCAGCGTATTCCTCGACCCAGGTGCGCAGCCACTCGTACCGCTCGCCCAACACAAAAGTGAGGCGCTCCTTCATCTCTGGCACGATCTGGTCGAAGGAGGTCAGCGCGGGACGGCCATCAGTGGGGCGGTAGACGATCTGGGTCAGCAGTTGCGCCCGCACCAGGTCCAGGCCGTCAATCGCCTGCATCAGGGCGTAGGCCACGTCAAAGCTGGTGGGGCAGATACCCCAATCCGGGTGGGCGATGGCGGTCAGCGTCAGCAGGCAGCGGGTGGCGGGTTCATCTCGCAGGGCGCGCGAGGGGCGGTGGGAGCGGGTGGGGACGTCCCGCGCTTCCAACCGGTTGGTCAGCGCAAAGCGCAGCGCGTCCGGTAGGAAGGGAGCCAGCACGACGATCTCCTGCGGCGGGACGCCTTCGTCCTGCACCAGCTTGGCGATTTCGTCGGTGACCCAGTCGAGCATTTCGGGGTAGTAGCGGTGATAGGCGTATGAGAGTGGAGATTGGGGCGACGCCTGATGGGCCGCTTGGGAGATTGGAGAATGTTCTCTGGGCCGGTTCAGGCTGCGGGCCAACTCTGCTCCGAGGGCCTCCATATCCGGCGAGGTGACGAATGACTTGGTGAAGGCGATCCGCTCGTCGCACAGCTCGCGCAGGGCGTGACCGCTCTCGGTGTCGGCGCCCAGGAAGCGACGGTAGCCGGCCTCGCGGTCATAGATCAGCAGCGCCGATTGGCAGTGGGGCAGCCAATCCCGCAGCAGGTCGTGGGCCACGGGGGTATCTTCCTCGACGTTGTCGGCGATGACGTGGGTGTAGGTCTCCAGCAAATAGTTGCGGCACAGCGGCATGGTCCACAGGTGGTTGCGGAACAGCTCGAGCTGGAGCGAAAAGTCGAGCAGGTTGTGGGTCAGGCAGTAGCGGCGGAAGAGCGCGGCGCACTCCTGGGCTTCGTCGTAGATGCGGCGCTGGCTCGATTCACCCCCCCATGCTGCCTTGAGCCGCCGGCCGATCTCGGCGTGGGGAAAGCCGACCACGGCGGCCTTGTTGAGGTTATCCAGAATCTGGCTGTAGAGGCGATTGTGGTCAATAGTGATGGTCTCAAAATAGCCCTGGTCGAGCAGGGGGCGCACCAGGCGGGCCATATAGTACTGGGCCGTCTCCAAAGTGAGAAAGGTGGGCGGGTCCTCGGGATGGCCAAAGCCGCCCTCCTCGACCACCAGCGGCCAGAAGAGATCAACCGTGCGCTGGGCCAGGCCGCCCACGGTCGAGACGGTCACCTCCCCGCCCGCGCGGACGGTCGCGCGGCGCAGCGCCTCGTAGTAGGGGGAGGCCAGCGTGCGCTGGGGCACGATGACCAGGATGGCATCGGCCGGGACGCCCGCTTCGATCAGGTGCAGGAGGCGGGCCACGCCGGCGGTGGTTTTGCCGGCGCCGGCTGGCCCTTCGAGGAAGAGCTTGCGCTCGATGGACCGCTCAATGAGAGAGCGCTGGTGGTCTGTGGGAACAAATTCTGGCATATTTGACTCAACACGTCAAATGGAGCGCGGCGGCGACGGCTCGCTCTTCGCGCAGGCGGTTGTACGTCTCCACGGCTTCCTCGGTAGGCAGGGCAACGAGTTCGATGTCGGCGGCCTGGAGCGCCTGCCTGGTTTCCGCCGTCACTCTCATTCGGCTAAAAGTGCCCTGCCCCACGACGAGCAGTTCTGGCGCGGCCTCGAATACCGGCCCAAGGTCGCCGGGGTGTAGCCGATGCCCCTCCTGGCGCCACCACCCACCGACCACTCGATCTGGCAAGATGATGACGTCCAGGGTGTGAGCCTGCCCATCAATGACGATGTGCCCAGAACGGTAGGACTCTATCTGTGGGTTGGACATATCCTGTCAAGGGTTGGTAGTAAGCCACGAAGCGCAGCGGAGTGGCGTCGATCATTACTGCTCGATCTCTCTAATCACCCTGGCCGGATTCCCCGCCACGACCGTATTCGCTGGAACGCTGCGGGAGACGACTGCCCCTGCGCCCACCACGGCATTCCGGCCTATCCTCACCCCTGGCAAGGGGACGGCGCTGCCCCCTAACCACACATTGTCCTCGATCACTATCGGTTTGGCTACTTCCCAGCCCTGGATCCGGGGTTGCGCCTGAAGGAGATGGGCGGCGGTATAGATCTGGACGCCAGGCCCGATCATGACATGGTGGCCAATACGCACCTCATTGCAATCCAGAATGGTGCACAAGTAATTCAAAAAGACGTGATCGCCGATATAAATGTTCTGACCGTAGGCACAGTAGAAGGGTGGCTCGATGATCGAGTTCTGACCGATTTGTCCCAGCAATTGCTCGAGGATGGCCTGCCGTTCGGGCGCGGCTTTGGTCAGATTGTAGAGGCGGAGCAATCGCTTGGTCTCTTGGCGTTCGGCTTCCAGGTCGGGATCAAGGCAGTTGTAGGTTTCCCCGGCCAACATTTTCTCTTTTTCGGTTCTTACGAGCATCTCGTGCCTCCTGTTTGACTTTTGCCGCCCAACTGACTAACAGAAGTCCGCTCACTCGCCTATATACGGAAACAACACCCCATCCATAATTATACACAACAACGTCTCCCGCACAATTGCCAAAAGCTGCCACATCCCCTCGCACATCGGCTTTGCCGCCATCGCATGTGGACGGGGCCACTCCTCCATAGCATAACAGGGCCAGACATCACATCCGACCCTGTTGTGCTTGTGCTACGGAAGTTCAACAGACAAGCGTGCCCTAACCAGCCTGCGGCAGCCAGTGGATGCGTAGAACCTTCTCCAGCAGGTGGAACTCGGGGTCGCCGGTTACCAACGCGGCGTCGGTCTGCATTGCCAGAGCGGCGGCAAAGGCATCGGCGTAGGCCAACGGGTGAGTCGCCTTGATGCGGGCCGCTGCCAGCGCCAATGCTCGCTCCACCGGGACCATTTCAATGGTCGTTGCCTCCAGTGTCCCCAACACCTGATGCAGCCGCGTCTGTCCCCAGCGGTGTTCCACTATGTAGGCTACTTCTCCCACGTTGACCCAGGTCATCAGAAGGCGCGCGTCACCGCTCTGCGCCTGCCTTAGGAGGCGGGCCACATCTTCCCCGCCCGGCTCGCTGCCAAGCAGAGCGAGAAGAGCAAAGCTATCCAAGACCCAGGTATCACTCATAGGGGGCTTCCTCTCGCGTTCGCTCTCGCGCCCGTTCAGCCAGTAGCTCCTCTGTCAGCGACGGCCCGCCCTTCAACATCCCATGCAGCATCTCCACCGGGTCTTCGGGCAGCGGCAGCAGAGCCAGCACGTCGCCGTAATCCACCACCTGCACCTGCATTCCGGTCTTGAGGCCGTATTTCTCCCGCAGAGGCTTGGGAATGACCACCCATCCCTTGGTCGAGACCTTTGCTGTGTACACCTGATCCTCCTCCTGTGGTATGTCAATCGCCTTCAGTATACCACATATCCGTTGCAAGTGCAACAGATGCATCATTGGTATTACTGCGCCTCTGGTAAGTTACCCTCAACTGTATAAAGGTGGATCAAGGCGGCATCTCCTGTCAGGCCTCGAAGGTTTCCTCAGACAAACCTCCCCATTCAGGCAGCCAGTTCCTCCAGCAGCGCGGCGATGTAGCGCGTCTGGGCGCTAAAGTCGGGGATGCGGATGTGCTCGTTGGGGGCGTGGGCGCGCGAGCCGGCGTAACCCACGCCGGCGGTGACCAACGGCCCTCGCACAAAAAAAGCGGGCTGATACTCCCAAACCTGGTGGTAGTACCTTACCAGTGAAATTCTGGCACATTGGGCAGGAAAATTCACCACCACGAAGAACAAAGAGCACAAAGGAGGTCTCTTCGTGTACTTGGTGTCCTTTGTGGTTCTGGTTTATCCAGGTTAGGGCATTACGCGTAACACGCCGTGTTGTCGGCACAACAACGGCGTGTTTGAATCACCCCAATTTGCGGGCTTGTAAACTCGCTAACACATAGAGCGCCAGCGGTCGGCCAGGCTTTGCGATTGGGTGGCCTGCTGTATCAGCGTTTTGGCCGAGGGCCTGGCCCACGAGGGGGTTGGCGTGTCATAGTCGAACCCCGGCAGGGTCTCGCGCTCAATCTTGCGGCCCAGCAGGTACTCGATGCGATGGATCAGCGGCTCGTCGTCGGGGGTGGTGAGCGTGATGGCGTCGCCGTCGGCCTCGGCGCGGGCGGTGCGTCCGATACGGTGCACGTAATCCTCGGGGTGTTCCGGCACGTCATAGTTGATCACGTGCGAGATCCCTTCCACGTCCAACCCTCGCGCGGCGATGTTGGTGGCGACCAGGACGCGGTGCTTGCCCGACCTGAACCCCTCCAGCGCGGATATCCGTTCGCGCTGTTTGAAATCCCCGTGAATGCAGGCCACGGCGACTTTGGCCTGGCGCAAGTGGCGGGTTACGACGTCGGCCCCTTGCTTGGTCCTGGTAAAGACCAGCATACTGTTGACCTCCATCTGCTCAAGTATAGCCAGGAGCAGTTGAAGCTTGAGGTGCTTGGGTACCGGATAGAGGGCCTGTTGGATCGCCTCGGGAGGCTGGGCCATGTCTATCTCGATATTCACCGGGTCGCGTTGGAACTGGCGGGCGAGGTCTGCAACCGTCGAAGGTATCGTGGCCGAGTAGAGCATAGTTTGGCGCTGGCGCGGCATGCGATTGATGATCTGTTTGATGTCGGGCAGAAAGCCCATGTCCAACATCCGGTCGGCCTCGTCCAACACGAGGACCTCCAAGTCTCCAAAGTTGACGTTCTTGCGGCGCATGTGATCCATCAGGCGGCCTGGCGTGGCGACGACGACGTCTACGCCCCGGCGCAGCTTGTTGGTCTGTTTTTTCATCCCGGCTCCACCGTATATGGGGGCGACGCGCAGTGACGTGCGAGCGGTCAGTTTCCGGGCCTCCCCGGCGATCTGGATAGCCAGCTCGCGGGTCGGCTCCAGGACCACCACTCGGGGGCGACTGGTCTCGGTTTGATTCCGCAGCAAACGGTCCAACGCCGGCAGAAGAAAGGCCAACGTTTTGCCGGTGCCAGTCTGGGCGCAACCGACGATGTCGCGTCCCTGCAAACCAGGCGAGATGGCCTGGGTCTGGATGGGGGTCGTTTCCTCGTACCCCAATCCGCTGATTGCCTCTTGCAAAGGCTTGCTTAAATCTAGTTCTGTGAAACGCATTAAACTCCTGTGTTGTGCTACTTGACGTGGGTTTGGGTCATCATAAAAAACCGCCCCGATTGCGCGAATCGGAGCGGTGAAAGATGCCAAACCGATTGTTCTAACAGTGGCAATTATACCAGCGAACGGGGTTTGTGTCAAATCGCGGTTAGTGCGTGGTTGATTTCAATCGCTAGCCCGATCTCGAGGGAGTGATTTGGGCAGACGATCTTGGCGCTTCCAGGTCAACGTCAACTGGGAGCATCGAAGGCGCTGAATCCCCATCCTCTCACCTCCGCCGCCCGGCTGACGATGACAAAGGCGTGCGGATCGGCCTGGTGCACGATCTCTCTCAGGTGGCCCGTTTGCACGTCGGTCATGGCGCACAGCAGCACGTCCCGCACCTCGCCGGTGTACATCCCCGTCCCTTGCAGCGCCGTTACCCCCCGTCCCACTTCCTCCATGAGCCGGGAGGCGACTTTCTTCCCGCGACTGGTGATGATGGTCGCCATCCGCTCTTGGAGACGGGGCTTGGGCGCCAATGGGCCGGCTGCCCTCTGGAACGTCGTCGCCAGCCGGCGCAACGGCTGTGGCAGAGCCTCCCCCCACGCAGTCGGCATACCCGCAGCGACTGCCAGTGCTACCAGCGCTCCGTATACCACCCCGACGGCGGCCATCATCCAAGCTCCGGGAATCGCTCCGACGGCGGCTCGCTCGACCGCCGTGGCCACATCCGGCACTGTCGCCGGGTGGAGGGCCAGTTTGCCTACCCAACTGACGAGCAGCAGAGTGATCAGCCAGATGTAGGTGCGGCGGAATCGCAGGCCAATTGCCTTCCACTGGGTGAGAGGGAAAGTGGGGCGAAGCAGACTTTCCGCCAAGAGGTCGGCCCAGTCTGCGGAGGGTTGAAAGGGCGGTGCAAGCATCGCGGCGAGAAATTCGCTTTCCATCAAACGCACCCGGTATGACCAGAGGGCATAGTAGCGGTAGCGGCGGGCCTCGATATACAGGAAAGTGAGCACCAGCAGAAGCACCAACAGGAGCACAAAGTGAGGGTTCTGCTGCGCGCTGAAGGAAAAGGTAAGCGCGCCACCCACGGTTACTACGGCCCAGTTGGTGGTGGTGTCCAACCGGGTGCGCCAGGTGGTGGCCCGTTGTATCTCCCCCCGGTAGAAATGGATCATCGCCGTGGCAAAGTCGGCCAGGTCCAATTGGCCGCCTCGGAAGGTCCACGCGCGGGCACCTTGTTCGTCACTCAATGATTCGGTCTGCTCAGTCATTAGTCCTCACCTTCTTCCACTACTCTGGTACGGAGAGGCAAGTTGCTCGCGCAATCACCTTATCTCCCAACCACTATCTCCTTCTGCCGCTCTTTCCTGGCCGTTTCTTTTTCCACAAAGATGCGCTCGCCGCTGAACGGGTCCGTCTCGGTGTGGTACATCAGGCTGGAATAGGTGGACGGGGTGGGGGTAAAGACCTGCACCTGCTCTGGATTGATCTTTAGCTCGCGGCTGGTGAACCGCTTCAGCGCTCGCATGTCCTGCTCGGTGCAGCCGGGGTGGGCGGCGATCAGATAGTAGGTGAGGAATTGCTTCTTGCGGGCAGCCTTTGTCAGCCTGTAGAACAACTCTTTGAACTTGAGCAGGGCTTTTCCGCCCGGCTTGCCCATCAGCCGCAGGACGCGATCAACCGTGTGCTCGGGGGCCACCTTCATCTGGCCCGAGACGTGATACCGCACGACCTCCCTCAGGTAGGCGACCCCGTGCTTTCTATCGGCGAGCAGCAGGTCGTAGCGGACGCCCGAGGCCACAAAGACCTTCTTGACCCCCTTCACCTTGCGCAGCCGCTTGAGCAGACTGAGCTGCCTGCTGTGGTCGGGGTTCAGTTGCGGGCAAATTTCGGGATAGACACAGCGCCTATCCTCGCAGCTTCCTTTGGTCAGTTTTTTCTGGCACTCGAACCCGTACATATTGGCCGTCGGGCCGCCCACGTCCTGGATGTATCCTTTGAAATCGGGGTGCGCGGCCAGCCGCCGCGTCTCTCTCACCACAGAGTCCGCGCTGCGCCACCTCACCGTCCGCCCCTGGTGGACGGCGATGGAGCAAAAGTTGCACTCGCCGTAGCAGCCCCGGTGTGTGGTGATGGAGAACTTGATCGTCTCCAGCGCCTTGACCGGGCCCAGTCTCTCGTAGAATGGATGCTGGGCGCGTTCAAAGTCCATCTCGTATACTTGGTCCAGCTCCTGCTGCGTCAGGTAGGGTGCGGGTGGATTCTGGATCAGGTAGCGCGTGTCCTGCTGCTGGCATAATCCCTGGGCGGTAAGTGGATCGTTGTTGCGGTAGAAAGCGTGAAACATCTCGGCGAAGGCGCGCTTGTCTCGCGCCACCTCTGCGTAGGAGAGAAGCTCGATACAGCCAGGTCTCTTCTCCGGGGAGATGTAGCAGATGGACCTCAGATCCTCGATCCCCGCTTCCGTTCTCAAACGCTCGGCCAGCTCCACCACGGTCTTTTCCGCCATGCCGTAGACGAGCACGTCCGCCTTGGCGTCGAACAGAATGGACCGGCGCACGCTATTCGACCAAAAATCATAGTGGGCGATGCGTCGCAGGCTGGCCTCGACGCCGCCCAGCACGATCGGCTTTGTCTCCTTAAAGTACCTGCGGATCAGGTTGGCATAGGCGATGACGGCGCGATTGGGGCGGCGGTCGTTTCGCCCGCCGGGGGTGAGGTCGTCCGATCTTTTGCGCTTCTTGGTGGCCGTATAGTTGGCGACCATAGAGTCAATACAGCCGCCGCTGACGCCCCAGAACAGCTCTGGCTCCCCCAGCCGCCCGATGTCCTTCTCCGAGTGGACGTCGGGCTGGGCGATGATGCCCACCCGGTATCCGGCCTTTAGCAGCACCTGGCCGACGACGGCCACGCCGACGAAGGGGCTATCCACGTAGCTATCCCCCGTGACGAGGATGACGTCGAGGGTTTGCCAACCTAGTTGGTCTAGTTCCTGTCTCGTGGTGGGGATGAACATCTTGATCCTGCGTAACTGCTCAGCTTGGTAGCTGTTTAGACCTCCGAGGTCTGACTGAGCAGTTACCACTGTTCTTGGCATTTTTTATCACAAATGGCGCGAAATAAGAACGCCCTCCACGGTTCACTCTAGGGAGCGACGGCGAATAGACATTTGAGATACTCGCCCTCTTTGAAACCGACCGGATGATCCAGCGGATGCCCGGTGCGTTCGATCTCGCGCAGCGGGCGGCCCGCCTGTGCGGCGGCGCGGTTGACTTCCTCGAAGAACGGTTCCGCGCCGACCCGGCTGGAGCAGGAAGCCTGCACCAGCGTCCCGCCCGGACGCAGCACGCCCAGGCTCATGCGGGTCAGACGGGCGTAGGCCGCGAGCGCCGGCACCACCTGCGTCTGTCTCCTCGCGAAAGCGGGCGGATCCACGATCACCACATCAAAGCGGCGGCG
Organism: uncultured Anaerolineales bacterium; assembly: GCA_964393895.1. Classification (GTDB taxonomy): domain Bacteria; phylum Chloroflexota; class Anaerolineae; order B4-G1; family B4-G1; genus B4-G1. The sequence goes on from CAYMWP010000003.1 coordinate 70,596, forward strand.
GCTTTTCCCCAGCCGGGCCAGCCCCTCGAAAGCGTCCTCGACCAACATCTCGTGGGAGGCGGCCGCCACCGACGGATGATGGCGGTTGAGCGCCAGGTTGCGGGCCGCCGATTCCAGCGCGGGCGCGCTCGCGTCCAGGCTGACGACAACCCGCGCCCCGCCTCGCGCCGCGTACAGCGAGAACCCGCCCGTGTAGGCGAAAACGTCCAACACGCTCTTGCCCGCCGCCAATTCTTCCACCCGCGCCCGGTTCTCTCGCTGATCCAGAAAAAAGCCCGTCTTTTGCCCGCGAACTGGATCGGCCTCGAAGCGTAGCCCGTTCTCCGAGAACAACACAGCGCCCTCCAGCGGTGGGCCGGAGAGGATCATACCATCGCGTAGGGGCGAGGCATCGCCTCGCCCTAACGTCCGTCCCAGCCGCAGCACCACCCGCTCGGCCGGCGCAGCTTTAGCCAATGCGGGCAGCAGGTCGCGCAGGCGGGGAAGCCAGGCGGACGTGTAGAGTTTCAACACCAACGTCCGCTCGTACCGGTCAACGACCAGCCCCGGCAGCCCGTCGTTCCCGCCGTGGACGAGCCGGTAGCCGGTGGTCTCTTGTGCGAGCAGGGGGGCGCGCAACCGGGCCGCCTCCGCCAGCCGGGCCGCGAACCAGGCCCGGTTGATGGCGGCCGGTTCCCCGCGCTGCAAGATGCGCGCGCGGATCGTCGAATGGGGATCGTACAACCCCACGGCCAGGAAGCGGTCCTTGCGGTCAAAGACGACGGCCAGATCGCCGGCTTGTCCCTCGTGGCTCTGCCGCGTGATCGCCCGCTCGAACAGCCAGGGATGCCCGCCCCGCAGCGCCCGCTCCGCTTCTGGGGTCACGCGCAGGGCAATGCGCCGGTCGGATGGCTCAACCAGGTGCGACATTCGCACATTCGCTCTGTTCGTGTTCAAAGAACTGTCTCACGTCGGCGATTCTGCGCGTGCGGCGGGCGCGAGGCAGGCTGGCGACGATCTGCTGGCCGTACCGCTTGGTGTTGATGCGCGAGTCGAGGATGGCGATCACGCCCCGGTCGGTCTCGGTGCGGATGAGGCGACCCACTCCCTGCTTTAGCGCCAGGATCGCCTCGGGCAGCGTCATCTCGTTGAAGGGGTTGCCGCCCTGATCTCGGATGTGTTGCTGGCGATGTTGCACCACCGGGTCAAAATGAGGTGTGAAGGGGAGCTTGTCAATGATGACCAGCGACAGCGATTCGCCGGGCACGTCCACCCCTTCCCAAAAACTCTTGGTGGCAAAGAGCACCGCGCCGCCGGCGTCATTCTGGAACAGTTCGAGCAACTCGGCGCGGGAGAGCCCGTCACCCTGGCAGTAGCAGGCGTACTCCAGATGCGGGCTGATCAGTTCGTGCAACTCGTTCATACGCCGCCGGCTGGTGCACAGCACGAACGCCCGCCCCCGGCTGGCCTGGATCAAGCGCCAAATCTCGCGGCCCAGGTTGAGCGCGTACGTCTCCTCGCCCTCTCCGTATTGGGGTATCAATCCGTTGGGCGTGTAGAGGAGGGCCTGGTTGGCATAGTCGAAAGGGCTTTCTATCACCCGCTCGATGGCGCGCTCGCGTGGGGCGCCGGTCTGCTGGCAAAAGTAGCCAAAGCCGCCTGCCACCGCGAGCGTCGCGCCGGTGCAGATTGTCCGTTTGACCGGCTCGAACAGCGCCTCCTGCAAAAAGTCGGCCACCTGGATCGGTTCTCGGTAGAGGATGATGTTGCCCGGCCCGGTCAGTCTCCCTCGCTCCTCGCAATAGCGCACGTGGTCGGCGGGTGGTTCCTCGGCCAAGTCGTGGATCATGTCGGCCAGCTCGGCCGCCCAGGCGATGGTCGCCTGGTGACGGGCGTTTTCCTCGTTTTCCTCGTCCCCCTCCACCGGTGGGTAGGCGCGCAGCAAAGCCTTGTGGATTTTGTTGATCCGGTCGGCCAGCGATAGTCCCTCTTCGAGCTCGCCTGGCACGGCCCAACGCCGTTCCCGCTCCGATGGCTTGTGAGAGAGGGCCTCGAACAGGGAACTGTTGAGGAGCACCGCCCCCTGACGCAGTCTGTCGGGGGCGTGGCGGAGCACCACGCTATCGTTGATGAACTGGGGGATCGTGTCGTACTCCATCCCCAAGCGCAGCGCGTTGACGACGTACCTTTCCAACTCGTGCGCCTCATCCACGACGATCACCGGGCGGGGCGAGAGGAACGGCACGATCAGGTTGAACGCCAGCAGCGCGTGGTTGACGACGACGATGTCGGCCTTTTCCGCCCGCAGCTTGGCCCATTCGTAGTAGCAGCGGTCGTGGAGCGGGCACTCGCGCCCCAGGCAATCGTGTCGCCCGGCGGTCACGGCCTCGCGCAAGCGTCCAGAGAGGCGCATCTCCCCCACATCGCCAGAGATGGCGCCGTCCTCGGCCTCGTAGATGCGGGCCGCCAGATCGGCGATGGTTTGCTCCTGACCGGGCAGCGTCAACTGCTGCCTCGCCTTTTGCAGCTTGAGGTGGCAGATATAGTTCGCGCGCCCCTTGAGCAGCGCGACCGTGAACGGGCGCGGCGAGACCTTTTGCAACGTGGGGATGTCCTTCTCCCACAACTGGGTCTGCAGGGTCTTGTTGGCCGTGGAGACAAAGGCCCTGGCCCCCGACGCGATCAGCGGGATCAGGTAGGCGAAGGACTTGCCGCAGCCGGTGCCCGCTTCGAGCAGCGCGGGCCGCTCTTCGACCAACGCCTGGCGGACGAGTTGCGCCATCTCCACCTGGCCGGCCCGGTAGCGGTACCTCTGGCCCAACGCGCGGGCGACCATGCCGTCGCGGGCAAAGGCCGGCGTGACGTCGGGCACCTTGATGCGCTCTTCTTCCGTTTCCAGGGGATGGCGTGCTTCAGGCATATCGTCGAGTATATTACGTCGGATGCCGATATAAGTCAAGCTCCGCGCGTGCTCTTGCCAGACACTTGACAGGCCGAACACCTGTTCGTATAATGGGGCAGTGTAGGTATCCTCTCAATAACCTGGGGTTTGAAAGGCAAGAAACCAGGTTTTTTTGAAAAACCTGGTTTCTTGCCCCGAACTATTGAGATGATACCAGTGTAGGGTGTCGTTGGTTTGATCTCACCTGCTCGATCAGTCGTCGGGCGCAGACCACAACCCAGGAGGCCGCGTATGAAAACCAAAAAAGCCAGGGAATTGGGCGCACGAATCGCCGCGCTCGTTCGGGTCGGGCGGATGGACCAAGCCTGCGCTCTTCTATCCCCAGTGCTGGCCGAACGCACGCCCTTTCGCTTGTTGGGGCTGATCGGTGAGGCGGTCGGCGCGGGGCCGCTGGGGGAGGTGAACCGTTTCCTGGAGCGCGTGGCGGCCGCAAGGACCGAGGGCGGCTGGGTGGTCATCGGCAAGGCTCTGGGCCAACAGCTAGAGCGTGACGCAGCGGGCGCTTTCGACCGCTGCCGGGGCTACATCGTCGCCGCCGACGTCTGGTATGGCGCGGACATCCTGGGAGAGCGGGTGCCCGGCCCGGCGTTGGTGGCCGACTTTCGACCGGCCCTAGAGTTGCTCGCCCCCTGGCGGGAGGATGCCAACCCCTGGGTGCGGCGGACGGTCGGCGTCGCCGTGCACTTTTGGGCCAAGCGTGCACGCGGAGAACGCGCTGCCGAGGCGGAAACGCTGCTGGCCTTCCTGGAGCCGATGTTCGGCGAGTGGGAGATGGACGCCGTCAAAGGCGTGGGTTGGGGGTTAAAGACGTTGGGCAAGTATTATCCTGACTTGGTGGCAGGCTGGTTGCCACACCAGGTTGGCCGGCCTCATCGGGCGTTGATGTTGCGCAAGGCGCTGACGTATCTTGCGGAGGAACAGACCCTAAAGGTTTCAGAAAACCTTTAGGGTCTTGGAATAATGATGGAACTCGAGTTCCAAGAATACCGCGCCCGCAAGATTCTCAACGTCCACAAGCACGTGGACGGCCCCTGGTTCTGGGGCAAGTACACGGCGCATCCCTACGTCGGTTGCCGCAGCGGGTGCGAGTTTTGTTACTCGCGGGGCAGCCGTTACCTGGGACGGCGCGATCCAGATACCTTTGACATGCTGATCGGGGTCAAGGTCAACGCGGTGGAATTGCTGCGCGGCGAGCTTTTTGGCCGGGAGGACGAGATCGTCTCCGTAGGCGATTGGCAGCAGCCGGCCGAGAGCCGCTACCGACTCTCGCGCGGTATGTTGGAGGTGGTGCGCGACCTGGGCTTTCCTCTGTTCATCGTCGAACGCTCACCGCTCCTCACCCGCGATCTGGACTTGCTCGTGGAAATCAACCGCCAATCCTGGGTGGGCGTGCTCTTTAGCATCAGCAACGTGGACCCGGCCCTGAAGCGAGCGTTCGAGCCGCGCAGCCCAGGCGTCAAGCGCCGCCTGCGGGCAATGGAAAAGCTGGCGAGCGCCGGTATCCTGGTCGGCAGCTCGATGATGCCCGTAATTCCCTTCGTGGGCGACGACGAAAAACACCTGGAGGACCTGATCCGCGCCACCAAAGATCACGGCGGCTCGTGCGTGCTGGCCGGCGGGCTGACGATGGACGGCGTCCAGGCCCAACGTAGCCTGGTGGCGGCCCGGCGGCTCGACCCGGCGCTGGAACCCCGCTGGCGGGAGTTGTACGGCTGGGAGGAGGGCGGGAAGCCGAACTATAGCCCGCCGCAGGGGTACAGCGCCTGGCTGGGGCTGCTGGTGCGCGAGTTGTGCGCCCGCCACGGCCTGCTGGATCGTATGCCGCGCTACGTGAGGCCAGGGCCGTTGGCGGTCAACAAACGGGTCGCCGAGTGGCTGTTCCTCAAGACCTACGACCTGGAATTGGAGCAGGCGAAAGAATATCGCATCTGGGCCTATCGCAAGGCAGCCTGGACGGTGGACGAGTGGCCGCAGAGCGTGGCCGAGATATACCAGGCCCAAGGCGAGGCAGGCTTGCGGGAACTGCCGGGCATCGGCAAGAGTTTGGCGGCGCAGATTATCGAGACCCTAAAGGTTTCAGAAAACCCTTAGGGTCTGGGAAGTTAAAGGAGCGACATGCCCGAACTGCCAGAGATAACGGCTCGCGCCCGCGAGATGCAAGGGTTGGTGGGCAAGAGGATCGCCCGTATTGAGGTGCTGCAACCCAAGTGCCTCAACGTCCCGCCGGAGACGTTCGTCGAGGCGCTGACCGGCGCGCGCGTGCTCGCCGTGACCCATCGTGGCAAGTGGATTTTCGTCGAGACGACCCAGGGGTGGTTGTTGCTCAATCTGGGGATGGGGGGCGAGCTTTTGCTCGTCACGCGCGATGCGCTTCCGGAGAAACGTCGCCTCGTTTTTGACTTTGACGATGGCGCCTGCCTGACCGTCAATTTCTGGTGGTTTGGCTATGCTCACCACGTTCCTGCTGGCGAGTTGGATAGCCACGCCATGACGGCCAAGCTCGGCCCAAACGCGCTCGACTTGACGGCCAACGATCTGTGGGATCTGCTCCAAGGCCGGCGCGGGCGGATCAAATCGTACCTGTTGGATCAATCTCACGTTGCCGGTATCGGCAACGCCTACATCCACGACATTCTCTTCATGGCGCGGCTGCATCCCTTACGCAAGGCAAACACGCTGACCGATGCTGAGGTGGATGCGCTGGCTGAGGCGATTCGGGCCGGGCTTGAGCCTAGCATCGAGAAGGGTGGGGCCTTCTACGAGATGAACCTCTACGGGCAGAAGGGCGGCTTTGCGATGGATGACATCCTGGTTGGCTACAAGGAAGGCAAGCCCTGCCCGGTCTGCGGCGCGCCGATTGAAAAGATCAAGACCGGGAGCAACAGCAGTTTCGTCTGCCCTCGTTGCCAACCCCTGGAATGAGGGTGGGCGGTAGCGACCGACTCAGAATCCGAGTTCAAACCGGTTGGCGCCAGTGATGACAGAGCACTGACCCCGGCCAGAGCCGCGCTGCGCCATCCTCGTGGCGACGGGAACGGCCGCTCGGCGCCCCACATTTGCCCTTCTCCACCCATCATGCTAAAATCCTTACACAAGACAAAACGCCTCGCGTCAAGATGCGGCCGGCTTTGTTTTACTTGCATTGCTCACAAGGAGCCATTCATTGCCCGCCAACAACAACGACCTCGAAAAACGTCTGTGGGACGCCGCCGACGAGCTGCGCGCCAACTCGCGCCTGCGCGCCGCCGAGTACTCGGTCCCCGTCCTGGGGCTGATATTTTTGCGCTACGCCGACCACCGCTTTGCCGCAGCCGGTGCGGCGATCCAGGCCGAGCGGGCCACGGCTACCGAGGCGGGCGGCCGGCAGCGCCCGGTCTCGCCGCTGGACTACCAGGCCCGCGGCGTGCTCTACCTGCCCCAGGAAGCCCGCTTCGCCCACCTGGTGGCGCTGCCCGAGGGGAGCGACATCGGCCGCGCCATCGGCGACGCGATGAAGGCGGTTGAGACCCACAACCCCGACCTCAAGGATGTGCTGCCCAAGACCTACAATCGCTTCGAGAACGCCACCCTGCGCGAACTGCTGCGCATCTTTAACGGTATCTCGATGGACGTCCAGGGGGACGTCTTTGGCAAGATTTACGAGTACTTTTTGAGCAACTTTGCCAGAGCCGAGGGCCAGCGCGGCGGCGAGTTCTTTACCCCCACCGCCCTCGTGCGGTTGATCGTCGAGATCATCGAGCCTTTCCACGGCTACATCTTCGACCCGGCCTGCGGGTCGGGCGGCATGTTCGTGCAGAGCGCGCGCTTTGTGCAGCGCCACCAGGGGCAGACGACCGACGTCTCCATCTACGGCCAGGAGCGGGTGGCCGGCACGGTGCGGCTGTGCAAGATGAACCTGGCCGTCCACGGTTTGGCCGGCGATGTGCGCCAGGGCAACACCTACTACGAGGACATCCACCAATCCCGAGGGCGCTTTGATTTCGTGATGGCGAATCCCCCCTTCAACGTCAACCGGGTGGACAAGGACCGCCTCAAGGACAGCCCCCGCTTCCCCTTTGGCCTGCCGCGGGTGGACAACGCCAACTACCTTTGGATCCAGCTCTTTTACAGCGCGTTGAACGAGATGGGCCGGGCGGGGTTTGTGATGGCCAACTCGGCCAGCGACGCCCGCGGCTCGGAGTTAGAGATCCGCCGGCAGTTGATCCAGAGCGGCGCGGTGGACGTGATGGTGGCCGTAGGCTCGAATTTCTTTTACACGGTGACCCTGCCCTGCACGCTGTGGTTCCTCGACCGGGGCAAGCCGGAGGAGCGGCGGGACAAGGTGCTGTTCATCGATGCGCGCCACGTCTATACCCAAGTGGACCGCGCCCACCGCGAGTTCACGCCCGCGCAGATCGAGTTCCTGGCCAACATTGTGCGGTTGTACCGCGGGCGCGAGGCAGAGACGGACCAGGGCAGCGCGGAGCTGATGGCCGAGCACTTTCCGGAGGGCGCGTACCGGGACGTGGCGGGCTTGTGCAAGGCGGCCACCCTGGACGAGATCGAGGGCCAGGGCTGGAGCCTCAACCCCGGCCGGTACGTGGGCGTGGCCGAGCGGGAGGTGGACCCCGACTTTGACTTTGCCGAGCAACTGGAGACGCTGCACGAGGAGTTGGAGGTGCTCAACGCCGAGGCGCACGAGTTGGAGGAGCGGATCGCGGAGAATGTGGCGCAGTTGTTGAACAGCCTGTGATAACTGGAGCAAGAATAATGGTCAACTATGACTATACAGAGAAGCAGGGCCAGTACCTGGCCTTTATCTACAACTATACCGTGATCCACGGCCAGCCCCCATCGGAAGCGGATATGCAGCGCTTTTTCCGCGTGACGCCCCCTTCCGTCCACCAGATGGTGCTCAAGCTGGAGGAAAAGGGGTTCATCAGCCGGGTGCCGAGGAAAGCCCGCACCATCCAGGTGCTGGTGGAACCCGAACAACTCCCAATACTCAGGAGGCAGGAAATACCCAAAAAGACAGTTTCAAAAGCGCCCATCTACCAGATCAAGGTCACGCTGGAAGAAAGCAAGCCGCCCATCTGGCGGCGACTGTTGGTGCCCGGCGACGTCACGCTGGAAAAGCTACACTACATCATCCAGGTGGCGATGGGCTGGACCAACTCTCACCTGCACCAGTTCATCGTTGATGGCATCTACTTTGGCGAGCCAAATCCCGACTATGGCCCCACTATGCATGACGAACGGCGCATCCGGCTAAATGGGGTCACGACTGAGGAAGGGTTCAAGTTCACGTACGAGTATGACTTTGGCGATGGCTGGATGCACACGCTGCTGGTGGAAAAGATTCTGGAGCCAGAGCCGGACCAGCAATACCCGGTGTGCGTCAAGGGCAAGCGCGCCTGCCCGCCGGAGGACGTGGGCGGCGTGTGGGGCTACGAAGAGTTCCTGGAGGCCATCCGGGACCCCGACCACGCCGAGCACCAGGTGTACCTGGAGTGGATCGGCGGCGAGTTCGACCCGGAGGAGTTTGACCTGGAGGAGACGAACGAGATTCTGCTGGACCTGCGGTGAGGTCCGGTGCGCCTAACGCCGAGGCGCACGAGCTGGAGAAACGGATCGGGAAGAATGTGATTGAAATTCTGGAGGCAAACTAGTAGATGTTTCCAAATTTACCGCCTACTTGGACCACAAAGAAAATTGGCGAACTATGTGATGTGAGCCGTGGAGCATCCCCTAGGCCAATACATGACCAACGCTATTTCGAAGAGGGAACAATCCCCTGGATAAAAATTGCAGATGCAACAAAGTCTGGAAAATACTTGTATGAAACCAAGCAGTATGTGAACGAATTTGGGGCGTCATTTAGTAAACTATTGCCACCAGGAACAATTCTGGTTGCAGCAAGTGGTACTTTGGGTTATACACAAATTCTCGGGGTCGAAGGCTGCGCTCATGATGGGTGGCTAATACTCCAGAACCTTCGCGAATTCGACCGAGACTACGCTTACTACACTCTTCAATGGATGGAACGGCATTTTTACAACAGTGCTTATGGTGCTGCTATTCAGAACATCAATACAACCATTCTTAAAGAAACTGAAATACCATATCCCCCCCTCCCCACCCAGCGCAAGATCGCCGCCGTGCTCTCCGCCTACGACGACCTGATCGAGAACAACACCCGCCGCATCGCCGTGCTGGAGGAGATGGCGCGGCTGCTGTACCGTGAGTGGTTCGTCCGCTTCCGCTTCCCCGGCCATGAGGACGTGGCGATGGTCGATTCGGAGCTGGGGCCGGTGCCGCAGGGGTGGGAGGTGAAGCCGCTGGGTGACTTTGGCGAGGTCATCACTGGCAAGACGCCGAGCAAGAAAGTAGCGGAGTATTACGACGACTACATGCCATTTATCAAGATCCCTGATATGCATGGCAAGATATTCTGCATCCAAACCGCTGACAATCTCTCGGAAGCAGGTGCAGATTCACAGAAGCAAAAAACTCTGCCCCCAGACAGCTTATGTGTAAGCTGTATCGGTTCTGCTGGCTTGGTCACGATTACCACGGTTCCTTCTCAAACCAATCAGCAGATTAACTCGATTATTTTGAAAAATAAAGTGGATCGTGAGTTTCTCTATTTTGCACTTGTAGGGCTAAAAGAGACCATCAACCAATATGGTGCGACAGGCGCTACAATGGTCAATCTTAGCAGAGGTAAGTTTGTTGGCTTGCAGGTCATCTATCCTGACCAGGAAACCCTGGTTGCTTTCCACGGAATGACTTTTCCTCTTTTTGAACAGATCAGGGTAGCACAACTCAAGAACGAGGTTCTCCGTCGCACCCGCGATTTGCTGCTGCCGCGCCTCGTCTCCGGCCAGGTGGACATATCAGAGCTGGAGATTGACGCAGGACAAGTGGGATAATAGTCACGATTGTTCACTCCCTACTATCGCGGACTACAAAACAATTGATTCAGGGAATATGCAATGAATATCAACACAACACTGCTTGACGAGACCAGAGGTCAAACTGACGCAGAGACTTTGGAATCGCAAGATGATCTCCTTGAGAAATACGATTGTTGGCGCAATCAAATCGAGCAATTTATTACCTATGAAGGGCCATTTCTTGATAGACAAAAAAAAGCCATCAATATCGTCGAAGAGATAATGATGCGTCATGGCAAGGCAAAAATCCTGAAATGTGTGACGGAGCTAGCACGAGTAGAATACGGCATCCGTGATATAGAACCTTGGGTCCGTGACCATGTAGTCCACGCTCTGCTCAGCTTTGTGCTGGGTATTTTCCTCAACGAGAGATTCCTCAGGCCCAAAAATGCAGTTGGTGTTTTTCAGTGGAAACTTGCTGGTTTGCTGCATGACGTCGGCTACCCAGTTCAGATTGCTAAAGATATTCTAGAGTCCTTTGGAGCCAAGATGAACGAGATAAAGCAACTCTTGGATGTACCTGCTCCAGATATCGGATTTAGGATAGTACCAGTGGGTCTAGCGCGTCTGGCAAATGGAGCCGACAGTTTGAACTTGATCCAGGATTGTCTTGAACAATGGGATCTAGACATCGATGCTAAGCGCGAATATTCGATGATGATGGAAACTGGCCAAGTCTGCCACGGTATGATTAGCGCGCTCTCAGTTTTGTATTTGCTCGATCTCATGTACGCAGCGCACAATTCTGCCAGAGCGTATACCGATGCACTGGACGAAAATACAGGCATCGATTGGAGCCAAGATTTCTTCGATCAAGATATCGTACCTGCCTGCTCTGCCATCTTCACCCATAACCTGCCTGAGGAATGCTTTACAAAAGCCAAGATCAGACGGGACGTAGCACCTCTGCCTTTTCTCCTTAGATTGGCAGATTGCCTACAGGATTGGGAAAGGCCAAAGAAGAAGAATCCTAAAGGAACACCCGCCACTCGATACAACATCGAGGTTACTCCCAATGGCTTGATAGTGTCAAGTAGTCTTGACATTTGGTGGCAGAGCCATCTGTACTCTCACCTGTAGTTTTACAATCGAATATTCGGGGCAGTCCGGCTGTGGCAAATGCCACAGGGTGGCCCACTGTGCAGAATCAAAGCGACGTACGAGATCCAAGCCAATCAGATTTCGTACTCCCGGTGTGCTCCATCTCACTCCCACATCTGTCCGACGGTTGATCTCGCGCATCTGCCTTTCCAACGGACTGGTTGAACTGATAGCGCGGGGTTCCATTCTTCGATCATCGAAGAACATACCGTCTGGCTGCTCGCGGTAAGTGAAGACGTAGGGAGCAGCGGCTTCCAAGTAACCCGCAGCATTGGTGAGTCCTTCTTGATGCAGTTGGGTGATCAAGCTCTCCATCTCGGCTCGGGAACGTGGCACAGTGTACCTTGGGTGATAGATGATCTTGCCCAATCGTCCCATCCACACCCTGGCTTGCATCTTGCTCAACCCATCTTCCCACAGAGGCCAGTAGAGTTGAGAAACTACGTGCCACACGCCACGTTGCTTATGTGTATCTGGAAACATGCTCTCCAGCCAATTGACAAGCCCTTCATCGCCATCAAACAGGATGCGAGCAGGTTCAGTTTCAGCCAAGGCCTGACCAGTTTTGGACCAGCTTTCGCCTACCCCAAAGCACACGGGGGCGACCTTCAAGCGCGGACGTCCTCCTATCCAGCACCGGCCTTGGATACTCAACCCCAGGTTGAGGGAGCAGCCCCGTCGTTTATCACCAGATCGCACCTTGGTGGAATCTAGGAGGAGCGGATGGCCGTTGGTTTGTTCGGTTGTAAAGGCAACCTCCTGGCCCTTGTCTTGGACCCAGTTGTGTACAGCTGTGGCCGAGATATTGACCCTTCCCAGATCGTGAACGTGGGCCACGCTGCGTGCATAGCTCGTCTGGCAAGCAACTCGAACTGCCTTGGCCTGGAACTCGCTCGCACTCACCTGATATGATTCTAGCCCAAGCTGGGCGGGAAATGGCGCGAACGTCTCGTTACACTGATGACAGGTGACTTGACGCAGACTGAATGGCACGCGCCCCACGCTGGTTTTGCGGAGTGTCCGAGGACGGCTTCCGCGGCGACTGAACCCTTGTCGTGAGCGACATTGAGGACACACCCAAGGGGATTCATCTTGGGGTGCATCCACCCACCTTGGCCCCAGCACACGGTCGAGTTCCACATCCTGGACTGTTTCCAGGCAATGAGCCACCAGCACAGGCCCAACTTGTGCTTGTACTTCTTGTGAAAGAGCTACGATTTGGTTGACATCCAGATGGTCAGATGGTACACTGATTTCGAGGTGGATTTCCACCTTGAGCATAGGGTCACCTCCTCTTTGGCGAGAGTTGGATGGTACCTATGCTCTCTGTTTTCCGCCAAATGTCAAGACAAGATTATACTATCAATGGCTTAGTTTTCCGCGCCGACATTGCAGAAAAAGAAAAGGATAAGATACGAAATGAATTGTTCTCGTGTCTTGAGGCACCGGATATCCAGATCATTTGAGGTCGAGCGACAACTCGTGCAAGAAAATGACTTACCATAACCCCGACGCCGAAGCCTCCCTCGAAACCGCCACCCTGGCCCTGTTCGCCGAATTGGGCTGGGAGACGGTCGACGCCTACCACGAGGTCCACGGCACAGGGCCGGAGGCCACGCTGGGCCGCGAGAACCGCGGGCAGGTGGTCCTCGTCCCCCGCCTGCGGGCGGCGATGGAGCGACTGAACCCTAGCCTGCCGGCCGAGGCCCTCGACCTGACCGTCGAGGAGCTGACGCGCGACCGTTCGGCGATGACGCCCGTCCACGCCAACCGCGAGCTGTACCGCCTGCTCAAGGACGGGGTCAAAGTCGCCACTCGCAGCCCCGAGGGCGAGGAACGGGTCGAGACCGTCTATGTCATTGACTGGGAGACGCCCGCGAACAATGACTTTTTCCTGGCCCAGCAGGTGTGGATCACCGGCGAGGTCTACACCCGGCGGGCCGACCTGGTGGGTTTCGTCAACGGCCTGCCCCTGCTCTTTGGCGAGCTCAAAGCCCACCACAAGCGCATCGAGGATGCCTACCGCGGGAACCTCGATGACTACAAGCGCACCATCCCCCACCTGTTCTGGTACAACGCCTTCATCGTGCTCTCCAACGGCAGCGACGCCCGCCTGGGCACCCTCACCGCCGGCTGGGAGCACTTTAGCCGCTGGAAAAAGATCGGCGACGAGGAGGAGGAAGGCGTCATCTCACTGGAGACCCTGGTGCGCGGCACGTGCGCGCCGGCCCGCTTCCTCGACATCGTCGAGAACTATACCCTGTTCCACGAGACCCAGGGCGGCACGGCCAAGATCGTGGCCAAGAACCACCAGTACCTGGGCGTGGAGAGCGCCCTGGCGGCCGTGGGGCAGGTCCGCGAGAACCAGGGCAAGCTGGGCGTGTTCTGGCACACGCAAGGGTCGGGCAAGAGCTTTTCGATGATCTTTTTCTCGCGCAAAATCCTGCGCAAGCTGGGCGGCAACTGGACCTTCGTCGTCGTCACCGACCGCATCGACCTGGACGACCAGATATACAAGAATTTCGCCCGCTGCGGCGTGGTCACCGAGCCGGAGGAGCGCTGCCGCGCCCAGAGCGGCGAGCACCTGCAGCAGATGCTCGACCAGGAGGACCACCGCTACGTCTTTACCCTGATCCAGAAATTCGGCACGCGGGGAGGCGCGCGCTACCCGGAGCTCTCCGGCCGGGAAGACGTCATCGTCATCACCGACGAGGCCCACCGCAGCCAGTACGACGTGCTGGCGATGAACATGCGCCACGCCCTGCCCAACGCCGCCTTCCTAGCCTTTACCGGCACGCCCCTGATCGCCGGCGAGGAAAAGACGCGGGAGGTGTTCGGCGATTACGTCAGCGTCTACAACTTTCGGCAGTCGGTGGAGGACCGGGCCACCGTGCCCCTCTACTATGAGAACCGCATCCCCGAGCTGGAGCTGACAAACCGGGACCTCAACGCCGACATGGAGCGGCTGCTGGAGGAGGCGGAGCTGGACGACGCCCAGGAGGAGAAACTGGCCCGCGAGTTCGCCCGCCAGTACCACCTGATCACGCGCGACGACCGGCTGGAGCGCATCGCCGAGGACATCGTGGGGCATTTCGTGGGCCGCGGCTTCCTGGGCAAGGCGATGGTCGTCTCCATCGACAAGCTCACCACCGTCAGGATGTACGACAAGGTGCAGGCCCACTGGCAGCGCAAGCTGGACGAGTTGAAAGAGCGCCTGGCGGCCGCACCGGCAGCGGAGCGGGAGGCGCTGGCGGCCAAGGTCGCCTTTATGGAACAGACCGACATGGCCGTCGTCATCTCGCAGGAGCAGGGCGAGGTGCATAAGTTCGCCGAGCACGGGCTCGACATCCTGCCCCACCGCAAGCGGCTGGTGAACGAGGACCTCGACGAGAAGTTCAAGGATCCCGCCGACCCCCTGCGGCTGGCCTTTGTCTGCGCCATGTGGCGCACGGGGTTCGACGCGCCGGCCTGCTCCACGCTGTACCTCGACCGGCCCATGCGCAACCACACCCTGATGCAGACCATCGCCCGGGCCAACCGCGTCTTTGGGGAAAAGGTCAACGGCCTGATCGTCGATTACGTGGGCATCTTTCGCGAGCTGCAGCGGGCGCTGGCCATCTACGGCTCCGGCGCCGGCGGCGGCATCCAGGAGGGCGACAGCCCCGTGGCGGACAAGGACGCCCTGGTCGAGCGCCTGCGGGAGGCGCTGGCCGAGGCGGAGGCATTCTGCGCCGAGCGCGGCGTGGAAGTCGGGCCGATCCTGCGCAGCGAGGGGTTCGAGCGCATCGCGTTGATGGACGCGGCGAGGGACCAACTTGTGGATGCCCAAGTCGATGAAGCCCTCGACGATGCCGTGGAGCAGATCGTCGTCAACGACGATCTCCAGACCCGCTACCTGGACCTGGCGGGGGACGTCGACCGCCTCTTCCGCGCCATCCTGCCCGACACGCGCGCTGGCGAGTTTGCGCCCCAGAGGCGCGTGTTCGTCGTCCTGGCGGACAAGATCCGCGCCCTGGCCCCCGAGGTCGACATCTCCGGCGTGATGGGCGAGGTCGAGGCACTGCTGAACGGCTCCGTCTCCTCCCGCGGCTACATCATCCAAGATGGCAGAGGCACCTACGACCTGAGCAAGATCGATTTCGAGGCGCTGCGCAAGCAGTTCGAGCGCGGGCGCAGGCGCACCGAAGCGCTCAGGCTGCGTACCGCCGTCGACGCCAAGCTGCGGCAGATGATCCGCCTGAACAAGAGCCGCCTGGACTATTTGGCCGAGTTCCAGCGGCTGATCGACGAGTACAACGCCGGCTCGCGCAACGTCGAGGAGCTGTTTGATGCGCTGGTCACCTTCGCCCAACGGCTGGACGAGGAGGAGCAGCGCCACATCGCCGAACAGCTCAGCGAGGAGGAGCTGGCCGTGTTCGACATCCTCACCCGTCCCGGCCCGGACCTCTCGGCCAAGGAGAAGAAAGAGGTCAAGCGCATCGCTCATGAGCTGCTGGACGCCCTCAAGGCGCACAAGCTGGTGCTCGATTGGCGCAAGCGGCAGCAGTCACGCGCGGCGGTGGAGCTGGCCATCCAGGACCTGGTGTGGCAGTTGCCCAAGTGCTACACCGACACGCTGTGCCAGCAAAAGAGCGCCGCCGTCTACCAGCACGTCTACGATAGCTACTACGGCGCGGGGCAGAGTGTGTACGCGGTGGCGGGGTGACAAGTTTTGGTGTAAGGAGGCTACGCGATGAAAAAGTATGATCCTTTGTGTGTTTTCTTGGAGAGCGCTGCGCCGGGTGTGACAGAAATGACGCTGACGTTTCGCCAGATCGAGATCATTCTGCGATCCAAGCTCCCGTCCAGTGCCCGCAAACATAGGCCGTGGTGGGCGAATCCTAGCTCCTCCAAAGACCATCCCTACGCTCAGGCGTGGCTTGCAGCTGGATGGAAAGTGGATGCAGTGGATCAAGCCAGGGAGTGGGTGCGTTTTCTGCGTAAAGGTTGAGATGACTTTCCTGAAAAAAGGTGTTGGTTTGTTCGTCGGTGGGGATAAAATGCCC
>CAYMWP010000004.1:0-79784 GCA_964393895.1 uncultured Anaerolineales bacterium
ATTTTATCCCCACCGACGAACAAACCAACACCTTTTTTCAGGAAAGTCATCCCAATTTTTCCCTATATGTGGGGGTGTGGTACTGAGCCGACTTATTGCGGTATCCCAAGACCCTAAAAGTTTTTCGAACCTTGAGGGTCTGGTAGAGCTATCGCGCCACCACGAAGGCGACGGCGTGCTCGTGGGTGTGGGAGAGGCTGACCGCCCATTCGGTGAGGCCGAGCTCCTCGGCTCGCTGGGCGGCGCGGCCGTGAAGGCGAACGAGCGGCTTGCCCCGCACGTCGCCGACGATCTCTGCCTCTTGCCAGTTGATGCCGTCGCGGGACATCATCCTCACGCCCACGCCCAGCGCTTTGGAGACCGCTTCCTTGGCGGCGAAGCGGGCTGCCAGTTCTGCCGGACGGGCGCGGCAGTAGAGAATCTCGGCCGAGGTAAAGACGCGTTCCAGGAAACGATCGCCGTGGCGCGTGAGGATGCGTTCGACGCGGGCTATTTCGATCAGGTCAACGCCGGTGGTGAGCATGAGAACACGTATGAACAGGATCAACGGATCAGACAGGCGGGCCGGCGACGGCGAGGGCATAGGCGTCGGGGTCGAGCCAGCGCCGGGCGACGGCCTGCACCCGCTCAGCCGTGATCTCGCCGATCAGTCTCGCGTACCACTGCAAATAATCCAACCCCAGGTTGTAGCGTTCCATATTGAGGATGGCGCCTGCTACGCCCTCGTTGGTCTCCAATCGCAGGGGCAGGCTGCCGGTGATGAAAGCCTTGTTGTCGGCCAGTTCATCCTCGCCGACCGGTTCCTCGCACATACGGCGAATCTCGGCGCGGATGCTGGCGGCGGCCCGCTCGACGTTGGCCGGGTTGACTCCGGCGATGACGCGCCAGGGGCCAGGGCCGAGGCCGCCATCCACGCGGCTGAAGGAGTAGTATGCCAATCCCTGTTCTTCGCGCACGTTCTCTCCCAGGCGGCCCATCAACCCAAAGACGCCCAGGATAGTGTTACACACGGCGGCGTCCAGGAAATCCGGCTCGACGCGGGCGGGGCCAGGATAGCCCAGGACGATGTCTGATTGGGTCTTGCCGGGGATAGAGACGGTGCGCTCGCGGGTATTTGTTATTCTGAGAACCTCGGGCAACGGCGCGCGTTCGTAAGTGGGGCCTGCCCAATCGCCAAAGGCGTCCTCGACTTGGGCCAGCGCGTCGGCGGTTTTCACCGCGCCCACCACTACTATGACCATCCCTTGCGGGCCGTATCCTCCGGCGTGAAACTCAGCCAGGTCGTCGCGCGTTAGCCGGCCGATCGTCTCGGGGTAGCCGGATAGACTGCGGGCGTAAGGGTGTTCGGGCGGATAGGCCAGCTCGTAAAAGGTCAGACTGGCCATGCGGCGGGTATCGTGGGCGCGCTCTTCCAGATCGGTGAGAATTTCGCCGCGCAGTTTTTCAACCTCGTCGGGAGGGAACTTGGGGTGGCATAGTACGTCGGTGAGCACGTCGAGCGTCAGCGGCAAGTCTTCGGCCAGGCTCTTGGCGCCGAATCTGGTGGTATGCGTCCCCCCACTGACGCTCGCGCTGGCGCTGACCGATTCCAGTTCTTCGTATATTTGCTCAAAGGTGCGCTTGGCGCCGCGCATCAGAGCGGCGGCGGTAAAGACGGCCAACCCAGCTTGCTCCGGTCGTTCGTCGTAGGCGCCTGCCTGGAGATAACCGCTGGTGACTACGGAGGGGCTGTTGTGGTTCTCGCGCACTAGTACGATGATGCCATTGGGCAGTTCGCGCCGTGTGATGTCGTTGGGTCCGGGGATTGACATAGAACTCCTTGTGTGAAACGTGAAACGTCAAACGTCAAACGTGAAACGTGAAACGTCAAACGTGTTTATGCGTTGCTCTCGGGTACGTACCATCCGACGGTGCGATTTGATCGTTTGAGGTACTGCTGCGCCACGCGCTGCACGTCCTCGACGGTGACGGCGCTGAGGTTGGCGATATAGTCCTCGAACCAGGTGTAATCGGCAAAGATCTCGCTAAAGCCCATCCACAAAGCCTGTCCGGTGACCGACTCGCTGGAATAAGCGAATTGTGCTTTGGCCTGCTTGATCGCTTTGTCCAGTTCTTCCTGGGTGATTGGCTCGGCGATCAGGCGCGCCAGTTCCGTCTCCAGCGCCTCCTCCACCTCGGACAGGGTGTGACCGGCGCGCACTACAGCCGAGAGGTCGTAGACGAAGGGGGCAACGGTCGGGACCAGGGAGCCAGAGATGGAGGTCGCTAACTCTTTCGCCACCAGAGCTTTGTAGAGGCGGCTACTCTTGTTGGTCAGCCCGCCGCCAAAGAACGTCATCCCGCTGGCGCCGGTCAGCGCGGCGTCGAGTGCAGTCAGGGCGAAAAAGTCAGGCTCGTGGATGGCAGGTCCCCGCAAAACTGGGGGGGCATGGAAGGCCATTTCCAAATAGGCGACGTTGCCATTTCCCTCGACGACCACCCTCCGCTCCCCTTTTTGTGGAGGCTCGACCGCGTTAACCGGTGGGACGTCTGGGCCGCTGGGGATTGGGCCAAAATGCTGCTCGATCAGGCGCAGCATAGCGGCAGCGTCGAAATCGCCCGCCGCGACCGCCAGCCCGTTGCGGGGGGTGTAGTAGGTGCGGTAGTGGGTGTGGAGCTGGTCGCGCGTCATCGTTTCCAGGTCGCACATGTGGCCGATGGTCGTAACGCCGTAGGGGTGCACGCGAAAGGCGGCGCCCATCAGCTCTTCGTTGAGCAGAAATTCGGGGTTGTTCTCGTTCCCCTGGCGCTCACTGATGATGACACTGCGCTCGGAGGCGACCTCGGCGGGGTCGAAGAGCGAGTTGACCGTCCGGTCGGCCTCGATGCGCAACGCCAATTCGATACGGTCGGCGGGCAGTGTGGCAAAGTAGGTGGTAAAGTCGTACCAGGTCATGCCGTTGAACACCCCTCCCTCGCGCGAGATAGCCTTATCTGCCGCGCCTTTGGGGAACTGTTCTGTTCCCTTGAAGAGCATGTGTTCGACCCAGTGGGAGATGCCCGTGATGCCCAAATGTTCGTTGTGGCTACCCACGCGGTACCAGACCCAGAAGCTGGCGACCGGGGCGGCGTGCGCCTCTTTGAGCAGGACGGTCAAGCCGTTGGATAGTTTTGTCTTGATGAAGCCATCCGTTTCAGTCATCGTGTCTCCTAATCCTCGTAGCCCCGGCCCACGCCCCGGTAGTGGAAGCCGAGTTTGTTCATCGTCTCAGGCTCGTAGATGTTGCGGCCATCCACGAGCACCGGATGGGTCATCAAATCCCGGATGCGGGCCAGGTCCAGGTTTTTGAATTCGTTCCACTCGGTGACGACGACGAGGGCGTCGCAACCCTCCGCCAACTCGTAGGGGTCTTGGGCCAGTTCCAAGTCGGGCGCCGTCCGCGCGGCCACTTCCGTCGCCACCGGGTCGTAGGCCCGCACGTGGGCGCCAGCGCTTTGCAGCATACGGGCGATGTGTATGGAAGGTGCCTCGCGCATGTCGTCGGTGTTGGGCTTGAACGCCAGCCCCAGCAATCCTATAGTCTTACCTCTCAGGTTGCCCAACCCATCCTCAAGTTTGCGCACTACCGCTCTCCGCTGGTAGTGATTGATCTCCATCACCGCACGCAAGAGCTGCGGGTGCCGCCCCTTGATCTCGGCCATGTATGCCAGCGCTTTGACGTCCTTGGGAAAGCAGGAACCGCCGTACCCCACGCCGGCGTCGAGGAAGGAGTGGCCGATGCGCTTGTCGTACCCCATTCCAGTGGCGACCTCCTTGACGTCGGCCCCCAGCGCCTCGCAGATGTTCGAGATCTCGTTGATGAAAGAGATGCGGGTGGCCAGGAATGCGTTGGAGGCGTACTTGATCATCTCGGCCGTGCGCAGGTCGGTGATCATGATCGTCGCCCGTAGCGGGAGATATAGCTGGGCTACCTTTTCCGCAGCATCCAAGTCCAGCGAGCCCAGCACGACCCGGTCTGGGGACATAAAGTCGCTGATGGCAGCGCCCTCTCGCAGGAACTCGGGATTGGAGACGACGGCAAAGTCTACGCCGTCGTCGGTGTGGTGCTCGCTGATGATGTCGGCCACCCAGTCGCCGGTGCCCACGGGGACGGTGGATTTGTTGACGATGATTAGGGGATGGTCCATCAGCTCGGCGATGGAGCGAGCCGCCATACGCACGTACTGCAGATCGGCCTCCCCGTCCACTCCCTCTGGGGTGCCCACGGCGATGAACACGAACTCGGCGTCATTCAGCCCTTCGGCATAGGAGGTGGTAAAGCTGAGCCGGCCAGCGCGCACGTTGCGGGCCACCAATTCCTCCAGGCCCGGCTCGTAGATGGGCATTACGCCTCGCTTTAGATTCTCGATCCTCTTTTCGTTGATGTCCACGCAGACGACCCGGTTGCCCAGATCAGCGAAGCAGACGCCTGTAACCAACCCCACGTATCCGACGCCGATGACGGTGATATTCTTCATGTTCCTGTATACTCCTCTTATTGATTTGTACCTAATGATACCACAAGCTCCGGTTTGTACCAAGTCGCAGAGACGTGTATAATGAACGTAAGGGTTCAGGTCATTCGTGTTGTCAAACACAAAGAGCACGAAGGACAGCAGCACAGCTATGACGTTTTTACCAGGTTCTGTGGCTATTTGTGGCTTTACCTTTGTGTTCTTGGTGTCCTTTGTGGTAAATAAACATCTCCCGATTCGTTATCGTGTTTATTAGAGGAGGATGCATGAACGAGATGTGGACCGACCAACCGATCTTGGATGCACAGAGCGACCGGCTCAGTTTCTCTCACTACGCCGATGTTCTGACCCAAGTGGTGCGCACAGCGGATACACCTATCACGGTCGGGGTTTTTGGGCCGTGGGGCAGCGGCAAGACCAGCCTGATGCGGCTGATCGCCGAGCAGTTGATCAGCCGGCGCACGGTGGGCCACCGCTGGGCGAAGGTCGTCTGGTTCAACGCCTGGCAATACGCTCAGGACCAGGGCGCGCTGTGGCGGGCGTTGTTGCTGCGTGTGCTGGAGGGACTCGAAAGTGATCAGATCGGCGAAAATGACGCTCAGCAGATCGCCGACTGGCGCATGCGGCTCTACACCGACGTAGAGCGCACAGAGATGGGGTCAATCAACATTGACTGGCCCAAACTGGGGAAAGGGGCGCTAAATCTGGGCCTTTCTCTAATTCCCACCCCGGCCACGTTCCTCCAAATGGCGCAACTGTTACAGGGCGAGGTGGGGACGTTTGAGGAAATCGCCTCGGCGTTCCAGCGCGAGCGCACCGAGATCTGTCGCCGGCGGCTGACGTTGCTGGAAGAGTTCCAGGGCGGTTTTGCCCACCTGGTGCGCGAGTACGTGTGGAGCCGCAATGGCCTGCTGGTGATCTTTATTGACGATCTCGATCGCTGCCTGCCGGGGCGGGCGGTGGAGGTGTTGGAAGCGATCAAGTTGTTCCTGGACGTGCCGGGTTGCGTCTTTTTCGTCGCTGTGGACCGGGACATCATTGAGCGGGTGGTGCGGGTGCAGTACTCTGGCTACCTGGTGGGTGAGGGCGAGGAGGCGGAGAGCGTCCCCATCGCCGGTCAGAGTTACCTGGAAAAGATCGTACAACTGCCCTTCCACCTGCCGCCGCTGGAAGATGACAAGATCGCCACTTTTATTGAGCAGCACGATCCCCACCTGCCACCGGACTGCCGGGACGTTCTGGCGCTGGGGCTGGAGCCTAACCCGCGCGTGGTGAAACGGGCGCTCAACATTCTGCGCTTGCTGCTCAAACTGGCCGAGCGAAGGGAGGCGGAGGATACGATAGGCCCTATCTTGCCGGGACTCTTGGCCAAGATGGTGGTCATCCAGGCGCGCTACCGCGATCTCTACCGCGATTTGCTAGAGTATCCCAATCTCGTCCAGGACTTGGAGTGGGCCGCGCGAGAGGGAATGGAGGTGAAGCGCGCGGTGTCGCCACTGGTGGATACGGGGACCGCCCCTGCGGAAGCGCCCGAGGCCACGACCCTTCTGGAGCGATACTTGCGCTACAAGCCGCTGCTGCGGATGCTGCGGACGGGGCCGGCCTTTGCCGACCTGACCCGAGATCAGATCAATGCCTACATCTATCTGACCAGCACGACCAGCGAGGACGCGGGGAGAGCGCCGGACTTGGAGGCTGCCCGGAGGTGGCAGGACATGTTGAGCAACGATCTCACCCGGCTGCGGGCCGGCGTGGACACGGTGCGCGCGGAGGGGTTGGCGGACGAATATGGCGCCGCCCTGACGCGGTTGCTCGAGCCGGGGTCTGAGGCCAAACTCGGCGAGCGCATCTCGGCCGGCACGGCCCTGGCCTACCTGGGTGACCCGCGCGACCTGGACGAGATGGTGGACGTGCCCGGTGGCGAGTTCAAGCAGGGCGAGCGGGGGGAATCAACCTACGTAATGGCTTATCGCATCGGTCGCTATCCTGTGACGAACGAACAGTACGCCCGCTTCCTGACCCAAAATTCCGACTATCCCGTGCCTTATCTCGACGAAGCGTGGGCCGAACCGTACAACTGGGATCCGCGGCAGCGCACCTATCCCGAAGGCCGGGCCAACCACCCGCTGGTGTTGGTGAGTTGGGAGGATGCGCTCGCTTATTGCAGGTGGGCCGGAGTGCGCTTGCCCACCGAGGAGGAGTGGGAAAAGGCGGCTCGGGGGGAGGATGGGCGGGTTTATCCCTGGGGAAACGACTTTGATTCCCAACGGGCCAACGTGCGCGAAAGCGGGATCGGCAGCACGACGCCGGTGGGAGTTTACCCGGGCGGAGCCAGTCCCTATGGCTTGCTCGATTGCGCGGGGAACGTATGGGAATGGACGACCTCGCAAGAGGGGGAAAACCAATTCGTCGTCCGTGGGGGCTCGTGGAATTTTTACGCCGTGGATGCGCGCTGCTTTGCCCGCGAGATCAGCCACCCGGGCAACCGCTCCAATCGCATCGGTTTCCGCGTGGTCACCGGCCCGCAGCCGCAGGAGGAAGCAGGGAGTTAGTGAGGAGAGAGAGGGCGCTCTCGACATTGAGCATGCAGGTTCTCTTCTGCTATCTCGTCAACCGCCGTAGATGAGTGATGGGCTGGCTATACGCTCCACCCAGGGCGGGTCAAAGCCTGACGTTTTCGAACTTTTTTCTTCCTGCCTGCGTGTAATCTAGTAGAAGCGACCGCTTGAGCGTCGCTCATTAATCTCCCGATGGAGGATGATATGTCAAACCCGGCCAGACAAAAACGGTCACTCACACTACGAGCCAAGATCGCTGTGATTTCGCTTCTCTCTTTCTTTGTGACCACCGCCTGCTCGTGGCTGCGCTTGCGCGCCACACCCACGCCCCAAGTCACGTGCTACATAGTCGAATCCACCGAAACCCCCACGCCCGTCGTCATGTGCTACGAAGTGGTGGCAGAGACCGCGACACCGACACCGATGTGCTACACTCCGCTTCCATCTCCCACCGCTTTTACCTCTCCCTTGCCCACGCCGACCCCCTCGCCGGAGGCCCGCCATTTGCTGCGGGAAAAGCTGCTGACCGAAAACCGTTTCCCCCAGAAGGTCGCCCAGCAATTGAAAAGTTGAATGGAGGTCAACGTGCTGACTCAAGATCAAGTAAAACGTTTGTTAAAGCTGCGACTAAAAGTCGTGGTGGTTTCCCTGTTAGGATTTCTCGTCCCCTCGGCCTGTGCGCCCCCGCCGCCGACGTGCTACGTGCCCCCGGCCCCCACCGATACTCCCGCACCCCTCGTCACGTGTTACACAGCACCAGCACCCACCTCGACGCCAGATACGTTCACCTCTCCCATCTCGCCGCTGCCCACGCCGACCCCCTCGCCGGAGGCCCGTCGCCTGCTGCGGGAAAAGCTGCTGACTGAGGGCCGCTTCCCGGGCAAAGTCGCCCGCGAGCTGGAGTCATAGATCATGGCTCGTCACAACTGGCTCCAGACCACGCTGCTCCGCTGGCAGCGGGAACTCGTTGCCGAGGGCGTCAGGCTCTCCGGCGGGAGACCCGCCCACGCCGGGCCGTACTACATCCTGGAACTGACCACTCTCTGCAACCAGGACTGTCGCTACTGCTACAACGTCTGGAAGCTCCTACCAGAGGTCGTCACTGGCGAGATGGACACCCGCCAGTGGTGCGATCTGATCGTCAAACTGCAGGAGGAGGCTGGCTGCCGGCTGGTCACCTTCTCGGGCGGCGAGCCGCTGCTGCGCGACGACTTTTGCGACATTCTGGCCTTTTGTCACCGGCGCGGGTTAGATTCGATTCTCATCACCAACGGTGGCCTGCTGAATGACGAGACGCTGGATTTCTGCCTTGGGCATGGCGTCAATATGTTCGAGCTGACCCTGCTGGGCGCTGACGCCCAGACTCACGACGCGCTCACCCGTACGCGCGGATGCGAAGCATCCGGTAGCAGTTGGGAGCGGGCGCTGGCGGCGATGACGCGCCTCTACAAGGCCGAGGCTGCCTGGTGCGGTGTCTTTGTCGCCACCAGCGAAAACATTGGCCAGACCCGTCAGACGCTAGAAATGATGGTCGCGCTGGGGGCCACCGCTGTTATGTTCAACCGCTTCAACCCCGGCGGCGAGGGGGCGCGCCACCTGTATCTGATGCCCACCGTCGAGCAAGTGCGAGAAGCGCTCGCGGTGGTGGATGAGATGGCCGCGGCTTACGATCTCTTTGCCACCGCCTCCATTCCCATTATGCCCTGCCTGCTGGATACCAGCCCCTACCGTCACATCGGCTTTGGCTTTTGCGCCGCTGGGCGGGATAATGCCTACTACACTATCGGCCCCGACGGCCGGGTGCGCCCATGCAATCACACCGCCACCATCTTGGGCGACATGCGCACCCAGTCCTGGGCCGAGATTCTGTCCGGCCCCGCCCTGGACAAATTCACCTCTGCCGTCCCCGAGGTCTGCCGTCCCTGTCCTGGCCTGGATGCTTGTCGCGCCGGCTGTCGCGCTGCCGCTGAGGTCTGCTTTGGCTCGTTGGAGGAGCCAGAGCCCTGGCTGAAAGCGAACCTCGACCGGCTGCCGGCAGACACGACTTGAGCCCCAATACATCCTGTTAAGCAAATAGGGACGACTCACTGAGTCGTCCCTAATCTATTTTTGATTTCACCATCCAGAATGGCGTTCTCAATATCGAGAATGCCCAAGTTGTCTTCTGCCATCTCATCAACCGCGTGGCGGGTCAAGTCGTACTCGCCGTTGAGCATAGCGCCCCTGATTCGTGATAGGATTCGTCGCGACACTCTGTTTTCCACCCGGCGTAGATGACTGACCAAGTACATAGGTTATACTTCAACGCTCTGGGCGGGTCAAGTCTGCGTGCTCCCTTTTGAACTTTTTTCTTTCTGCCTGCGTGTAACCTAGTAGAAGCGACCACTTGAGCGTCGCTCACTAATCTCAGGAGGAGAAAAATGTTCACAAAAACCCGTTTCACACCGCTCGTGTTGGTCATAGCCACTATCATAGTGGCAGGTTGCTCTCCCCAGGCAACACTGTCAGGGGCGCCAACGGAGGCTCCGCTGGTGGAAGAGTACGAGTGGGCGCCCGCCGCCACCGCCTCGGCGCCTGCCGACGGCCCCTACCCCTCGACCGGCGGCCTCGTTCCGCCCAACGACGAACCTTACGCCGACGTGTTCTTTGAGGACTATGGCGTCAACCCCTTCATTGATACCGAGGACGATCACCTCTCCACCTTTGCCGTGGACGTGGACACCGGCTCCTATACCGTCATGCGGCGCTACGTGAACGACGGCTATCTGCCGCCCGACGAGTCGGTGCGCGTCGAGGAGTACGTCAACTACTTTGAGCAGGGCTACGAGCCGCCCGCCGAGGGCGAGGGGGCCTTTGCCATCCACCTGGAGGGGGCGCCTTCCCTCTACGGCAGTGAGCGTCATTACCTGGTGCGCGTCGGCCTCAAGGGGTACGAGGTCCCGCCGGAGGAGCGCAAGGACGCCGTGCTCACTTTTGTGATTGACGTCTCCGGCTCGATGGATATGGAGAACCGGCTGGGATTGGTCAAGCAGGCGTTGCGGCTGCTGGTCGAGCAACTGCGCCCCAGCGACAGCATCGGCATCGCCGTCTACGGTTCAAGCGGTCACGCCATCCTGGAGCACACGCCGGTCGCCGAGGCCGGCTACATCCTGCAGGCGATTGACAGATTGCAGCCCGAAGGCGCCACCAACGCCGAGGAAGGATTGCTGATCGGCTACCGTATGGCGTCCGCAGCCTTCGACCGTGAGGCCATCAACCGCGTCATCCTCTGCTCCGATGGCGTCGCCAACGTCGGCAACACCGGCCCCGACTCGATCCTGGAGCAGATCCGCGACTATGCCGGGCGCGGTATTTACCTGACCACAGTCGGCTTTGGAATGGGCAATTACAACGACGTGCTGATGGAGCAACTGGCCGACGACGGCGACGGCTTTTACGCCTACGTGGATACGCTGAAGGAAGCCGAGCGGCTCTTTGTGCGCGACCTGACCTCGACCCTGCAGGTCATCGCCCGGGACGCCAAGATTCAGGTGGATTTTAATCCCCAGGTGGTGCGCAGCTACCGCCTCATCGGCTACGAGAACCGGGACGTGGCCGACGAGGACTTTCGCAACGACGAGGTGGACGCCGGCGAGATTGGCGTGGGCCACAGCGTCACCGCGCTGTACGAGCTAAAGTTCCAGCCCGCCGAGACCTCTGGATATGAGCCTGCAATGACCGTCTACGTGCGCTACGAGGATCCCGAAACCGGCGAGGTGGCCGAGGTCAACCGCGCCATCGCCCGCGCCGACTTTGCGCTGGCTTTTAAGGAAGCCTTGATCCGCTTCCAACTGGCCGCGGTCGTGGCCGAGTACGCCGAGATTCTGCGCGATAGCTACTGGGCGCGCGGGTCGAGCCTGACGGGCGTGGCCTGGGAGGCCCGCCGCATCGCCGAGTACCTGCCCCACGACGCCGACGTGGCCGAGTTCGTCAGCCTGGTCGAGCGGGCCAGCGACCTGGACGAGTAGTAGATGAGGAGGATAAAGATGAATGTGCGTATCCGTTTCACACTGATCGCACTGGTTGTGGCCGCCGCCCTGCTCATCGGCTGTGCCAGTGAGGTTGAACTGACACCCGAGGTGTTAGAGGTGAGAGAGCAGTTGGTGGAGGAACCCCCGGCAGACGAGCCGCTGGCAGAGCCGACGGCGGCGCCGACTGCGGCCCCGGTCGCAGGGGATGGTGTGGGTCAGTCCGGTGACTATGGCCTGACCGCGTTCCCCTCCCGCCCCAACCGGCTCATCGTCAAGGATGCCGAACTAGAGCTAATGGTCGGCGATACCGACGTCGCCATTGATCGCACCACGCAGATCGCCGCCGATTCGGCCGGCTACATCATCAGTTCTCGCGTCTGGTACGAGGAATGGCTGGGTGAGAATTATAAGCACGCCTCCATCACCCTGGGTGTCCCGGTGGACCAGTTCGAGCGGGCGATGCGCCGGCTGCGCAACCTGGCCCTGCGCGTGGTGGACGAGACCGCCTCTGGGCAGGACGTCAGCGACGAGTACGTGGACCTGCAATCGCGGTTGGGCAACCTGGAGGCTACCCGCGACCGCATCCGCGAGTTTCTCGACCAGGCGCAGACCATCGAAGAATCGCTGCGCATCAACGAGGAACTGACCGCCATCGAGGAGCAGATCGAGGAAGTGCAGGGTCGGATGAACTATCTCTTTGACCGGGCGGCCTATTCCACTATCACCGCCCAGATTGACCCCGAACTGCCGCAGCCCACGCCGGCCCCCACCCCCACGCCTTCGCCAACTCCGACGCCCACCCCCACGCCTACCCCGATCCCGCCCTGGACACCTTCGCAGAGCGCCCGGCAGGCCGGGGACACGTTGAGCGCCATATTGCGCGTCGCCACACGCCTGGTCGTCGAAGTCGCGATCTGGTTGGGCATTGTCGTCGCGCCGCTGTTAGCTCCTCCGGTCCTGTTTATCTGGGTTGTGCAGCGCTGGATCAGGCGTCGCGTTGAGCGACAAAGCTCCTAGCACAAGTTCGTTCCGCGCCCCCGCCAACCAGCACCGCCGTAAACAGCGGTGCTGGTCTATATATGGGATGAAAAAGTGTCCTGTCCGCATTGTTGAGAAGATGCCTGGTTATCGCTTGGAAAGGCGCGCACTTTCGCATCTCATGCGGGTGTGGTAAAATAGCGCCACACTTTGCCGAGAAAGCAACAAAAGGAGGTCATAGATGAACAAGCAAATCGTTGCTACAGACAAAGCCCCAGCAGCGGTTGGGCCGTACTCACAGGGAGTGCGACTGGACGACTTGATCTTTACCGCCGGGCAGTTAGGACTGGTCCCCGGCAGCAAAGAGTTCGCCGGTCCGGACATCGAAGCCCAGACCCGCCAGGCTTTGGAGAACCTGAAAGCGGTGTTGGAAGCAGGTGGCTCCTGCCTGGAGCACGTGGTCAAGACCACCGTCTTTTTGCAGGACATTGGCGAGTTTGGGCGCATGAACAAAATTTATGCCCAGTTCTTTGCAGAGAATCCACCCGCCCGCTCGGCCGTGCAAGTAGCCGCACTGCCGCTGGGGGGGCGGGTTGAGATCGAGGCTGTGGCTGAGGCGTGTGACTGCACCTCGCAAAAAGATTGCGACTGCGGATGTTCCTGAACGGCCCACACTTTGGGGGGTAGGGGGGAGACCGGGGGAAGTAGCGCGAGTTCCCTCGTCTCCTCTTTACCTGCCTCCTGCTGTGGTAACAGCCAATGAACGAGGGCATCCTCAATCTCAACAAGCCTCGCGGTCTCACCTCACACGACGTCGTGGCCCGCGTCCGTGGGCTGACCGGCGCGCGCCGCGTGGGCCACGCCGGCACGCTGGATCCGCTGGCGACCGGCGTGCTGCTCGTCTGCATCGGGCGGGCCACCCGCGTGAGCGAGTACCTGATGACCGGGCGAAAGGTCTACCGCGCCCGCGTGCGGTTGGGAGTGAGCACCGACACCTACGACGCCGAGGGGCAGGTGGTGGCAGAAGCAGAGGTCGAGGTGAGCCGCACCCAGCTTGAGGCGGCGCTGGCCCAGTTCCGGGGTCAGATCGCGCAACTGCCACCGATGTACTCGGCCATCAAGCGCGAGGGGACGCCCCTCTACCGGCTGGCCCGGCAGGGCGTCGAGGTGGAGCGAGAGCCGCGCCAGGTGGAGATCTTTCGGCTGGAGCTGGCCGAGTGGGATCCGCCGGAATGTACGCTGGAACTGGCCTGCTCGCAGGGCACCTATGTGCGCGCGCTGGCCCACGACCTGGGGCGGGCGCTCGGCTGCGGCGCGCACCTCGCGGGACTGGTTCGGCGGGCGAGCGGCCGCTTCCGGCTGGAGGAAACAATTACGCTGAACGAATTCGCCCAGGCCGCCGCCGAGGGCCGTTGGCCCGACCTGTTGCACCCCATTGACGCGGCGCTGGCCCACTTCCCCACGCTCCACCTGAGCGCAGATGAAGCGCGGCGGCTCTGCCAAGGACAATCAATCCACGGCGAGAGGATGGCAGAGGCAGACCTGGCCCGCGCTTACGGGCCGGATGGAACCTTCCTGGCTCTGGCGGCCTACGATCCAAAGGACGGGGTCTGGCGACCCCACAAAGTATTCCGACAAACCGGAGACCCTAAAGGTTTTTAGGGTCTTGAGCCGCTGGGCAAAGCAATGCACATCATCCACGATCTGAAACAGGCCAACCTCGCCTCCTGCTCCTACGTGACCATCGGCGTCTTTGACGGCATCCACCGCGGGCACCAGCGACTCATCGGCGGCATGGCGGAGGCGGCCCACGCGGCGGGGAATCTCGCCGCCCTCGTCACCTTCGACCCTCACCCATCAGCCGCGCTGGGCTACGAACCACCGCCGCTGCTGACGACGGTAGAGGAGCGGGCGGAGCTATTGGCCTCGCTGAGGCTCGATCTGTTAGCCGCGCTCCCTTTCACACGAGAGACGGCTCGTACTTCGGCGGCCGATTTCGTCGCGCTGTTGCTCCGGCACCTGCGCATGAGCGAACTGTGGGGCGGCCCAGACTTTTCCTTCGGTTACCGGCGCGAGGGGGATGTGCCGTTCTTGCGCCGTTTGGGAGAGGAGTGGGGATTCAGCGTGCGCATCGTCGAGCCACTGGTGTGGGAGAATGAGCCGGTCAGCAGCAGCCGCGTGCGGGCCGCCCTGGGAACGGGGGACGTCCCCCAGGCAACGGGCTGCCTGGGCCGCCCCTACCGCTTGACGGGCGAGGTCATTCGAGGGCATAGGGAGGACAAGATCGCCTCCCCAGCGATCAACCTCTCCCTGCCGCCCGAACGGTTGATCCCTGTCAGCGGAGTCTACGCCTGCCTGGCGCACACCGCGCGCCTGGGGACATATCCGGCAGTGGTCACCGTTGGAACCCGGTCCACGTTCGATGGAGACGAGCTGATCGTCGAGGCCTACCTGCTGGATTTCGACGGTGCTCTCTACGACCAGCCATTGGCGCTCGATTTCGTCGCCCGCCTGCGGGACGAGATGCATTTTCCCTCCGGCCAAGCCCTGGCGGCGCAACTTCAAGACGACATCGCCAGGACGCGCGCCATCATCGGAAGGAAAGAATCTAGCCAACATCCCCCTGCTCATTGTTAATTGCCTCAGGTTGTGGTACAATACCGCCCGCTTCCCCGATGGAGGATTGAAATATGGAGCTTGGAGATTACGTCCGCATCCTACGCAAACGTTGGTGGATCATCGTCGTCGCCGTAGCGCTGACTGCCGGCAGCGCCTTTGTCTTTAGCAAGTTGCAGCCCCCAGAGTACACGTCCACCGCAGAAGTGATCATCGAACCGGCGCGACCGGACCTGGGACTCACGCAGTCAACCAAATGGGTGCTGCGTATGTACATGACTGTGATAGACTCGGACTATAAAGCGCAAGAGGTGATTGACGCGCTGCAACTGCCGATGACGCCCGAGCAACTGCGCAGCAACGCCCACTTTGCCGCCGAGGACGACCGTATGGTGATCAAGATCGAGATCGAGGCCTCCGACGGCGACGTGGCTAACGATATTGCCAGAACCTGGGCCGTGTTGCTGATTCACTGGCGCGACGAGCAGAACGCCAAGCAGAACAAGGAAGACCGCGTCTATGCCTACCTACGCGACGAACCGCGCTACGTCCAATCCTGGCCCAAGATCAAAGTCGTCACCGCCGCGGGCAGCGTATTTGGATTGGTGGTCGCCAGCGTGGTCATCTTTTTCTTGGAATGGCTGGAGGCAGGCATCGTCCGTGCTCCACAAGATCTGGAGCGCCAGTTGAACCTGATCGTGGTGGGCGCTATCCCCTCCACTGACTGATCGAGGAACTAACAATGGCCGAACAACCAGACCTGATCACTCTGACCGATCCCCGCAGCCCGGCAGCCGAGGCCTACCGCACGCTGCGCACCAATCTGACCTTTGCCGCGCTGGACAAGCCCATAGAGACGCTGCTCGTCATCTCACCCACGCCCGGTGGGGATAAATCCACCGTTCTCGCCAACCTGGCGGTCACGATGGCCCAGGAGGGGCGGCGCGTCATCATGGTGGACGCCGACTTGCGCCGTCCTATCCTGCACCAGATCTTTGGCGCGGCGAACGACCGGGGGCTGACTACGATGGTCGTCGAAGAGGCGGCGCTGGACGATCCTCCGCTGTTGGATACCGGCGTGGACAATCTGCGGCTGGTGCCCAGCGGCCCCCTGCCTCCCAACCCAGCCGACATTCTCGGCTCGCGCCGCATAGAGGAAGCGCTCGCCAGGCTCAAGACCCACGCCGACGTGATCCTCTTCGACGCCCCTCCGGTCGTTGCCGTGACCGATGGGGCCGTGCTGGCCACCAAGGTGGACGGCGTGCTGCTGGTCATCCGCGCCGGATACACGCGGCGGGATCACGCCCAGCGGGCCAAAGAGCTGCTGGAGCGGGCGCACGCGCGCATCGTGGGGGCCGTGTTGAGTAACGCGCCACGCGACGTGGTGTTGGGCGGGTATTGACCAGGGAGGAGTAGAATGAAAGGATTGATTCTCAGCGGGGGCAAGGGCACCCGCCTCTACCCACTGACCTACACCAGCGCCAAGCAGCTCATCCCCGTCGCCAACAAGCCGGTGCTCTTCCGCGTCGTGGAGGCCATCCGCGACGCTGGCGTCAGCGACATTGGTATCGTCGTCGGCGACACCGCCGAGGAGATCAAGGCCGCCGTCGGGCGGGGCGGGCGCTGGGGCGTCGAGATCACCTACATTCCCCAGGATCAGCCCCTGGGGCTGGCCCACGCCGTCAAGGTGAGCCGGGATTTTTTGGGCGACGAGCGTTTCGTAATGTTCCTGGGAGATAACGTCATCCAGGGGGGCATCTCGGAACTGATCGGCCAGTTCGCCGAGAGCGATTGGAACAGCCAGATCGTCCTGACGCGGGTGTCGCAGCCGGAGCAGTACGGCGTGGCCGAGTTGGACGACTCGGGGCGCATCGTGCGCCTGGTCGAAAAGCCCAAGGAGCCACCCTCTGACCTGGCTCTGGTCGGCATCTATATGTTTGACCAGCACATTCACGAGGCTACGGAGAACATTGCCCCCTCCTGGCGAGGCGAGTTAGAGATCACGGACGCCATCCAATGGCTGGTGAGTCACGACTATCGGGTTTACCCCTACGTCCACCGGGGTTGGTGGATTGATACAGGTGCTCCTAGCGCCATGCTAGAGGCCAACGGCCTGGTGCTGGAGGAATTGACGCCCCAGGTCGAAGGATACATAGATCGTGATTCGGAGGTGGATAGCAGAGTGACGGTGGAGCCGGGGGCAGAGATCGTCAACAGCGTCGTGCGCGGCCCGACCATCATCGGTGAGCGCACCCGCATCGTCAACTCTTACGTTGGGCCATTCACCTCGATCTACCACGACGTCGTGATCGAGAATAGCGAGATTGAGCGGACTATTGTCCTGGAGCACAGCCTGATCCGCGACATCCCGGCCCGCATACAGGATAGCATCATCGGCCGCAACGTCACGCTCACTCGCTCCCCCATCAAGCCCAAGGCGTACAAGCTGACGCTGGGCGATCACAGCCAGGTTGGGATCTTGTAGTTAACTTTCCTCTCGCAACACCACGCGCGCGGGCGCGCCCGCTGCGTCGTCCCAGTGCAGCAGTTCCGGCGGGCCTTTGCGCCCCCCAGGCCAGGCGGAAAAAGGTCAACGTCTCTCGCCCTTCGATGGGGCCCTCTTGGGCATAGACCGGCACCCAGGCCCCGGTGTTGACGTACCACGTTTGCTTCCCCAGTTTCTCTATAGCTACCCGGTGGCTGTGCCCAAAGACGAGGTAGCGAACCGCGTGATCGGGTTTAAGAATGAGGTTCAGTTCACGCGCCACGCCTAGCAAATAGTCGCTCTCGAGAATATAGTCGAAACTGCGCTTTAGCCCGCGTCGCAGAAAGTAACCCAGCACCGCCGCCCCCAAGTACACGGCCGTCGTCCAACTCAAGTCCTCGACGAGAGTCAGCCCCGCCAGCACGAGGAACGTGGTAATGATCAGGATCATCGAGGCAGAGAGGAGGCCCCGGATCGTCGCGCCGACCCATTCTAGCCACACCGCGTCAACGCGCCGTTTCGCCAGGGCCTCGATCTCGCGCGTCACGTCCGGCGGCAGGGAGCCGTGGGTGGTTCCCTGTGATTGCCCCTGCCCCCGTTGGGCGCGTAGCGCAGAGGATGCTCTCTTCAGCAGTATATTCCAGTAGGCCCGCAGTAAGAGGTAGCCGCGAGCCACGACCAACTCGATTGTCCCGATGGGGTCATTTTCGAACGCCCATCCCAGATAGCGCGAGGCCGGCTTGACGTTGTCGGCGAACGGGTGCTCGTCCTCCACCTCGTTGAGCACATAGCGCACAAAGAGGCTGCCCCACGGCAATTCGATCCGTTTCGGGTCGTCGGGGAGCACCGGGTTGACGTAATCGCGGAAATGGTTGACTGCTTCGTATTGCCCGCCGTGCTCGACGTAGACCCGCCCTGGCTCGTGATAGAACCAGGGGTAAAAGTGTATGCGCGCCCCTAGATCAGCCGGCGCAACTGCTAGATCAGGGTCGAGCGTCAGCCGCTCCCGTGCATAGGCTCGCTTTACCTCTTTGACGAATCGCTCTCGCACCTGGGGCCAGTAAAATTCGACGTCGTGGTTCCCTTTGACGACGGCGACTCGATTGCCGCGTGCCACGAACCAGCCCAGCGCGGCAAAAAACCGTTGGTGTCCCCGGGCGATGCGCCCGAGTTTCCACTCGGATTCCTCGGCCGTCGTTCCCAGGCCATAGTCTCGCTCATTGCGACTCAGGCTCTGGGGACTATCCAATCCCTTGACTGCCTGCAACAACCTACCCTTCCCTGGCAGCGAGACCACCTGTAAAAAGTCGAGCAGGTCGCCGTTCAAGATCAGTGTCCACGGACGACCGCCAAAGTCGGGTTGTTCTTTGGCCTCTTCGTGGTAGCGCAAAAAGCGCGCAAAGGCATCGTCGAACAGAAAATCTTCCAGGTTGGAGAACTTGGCAGTTTCGGGGTTCAATCCTTCGCTCAGGTGCAGGTCGCTCACGATCAGCAGATTGTGTTTTTCCATCGTCTCTCTCCTCGGTGGGAGTATAGCACAGGTGCGGCGCGTCGCCAAACTTGCGCCCGCGCCACACTGGACAAGTTAGGTCAAAAGAGATATAATCGCCTCCGTCGTTCAATCCATCACCAGGGAAATTGTATGCGTTGCCCCGAATGTAAAGCCAAGATCCCCGACAATCTTTCACTCTGTCCAGAATGTGGCACAATGGTGGAAGAAACGCGCCCCATGCGCGCCCTGGGGCGGTCCAAGCGGGGACCTTCTATTGATACCGAAGCAGCAGTGACGCCGGCGCCGGCGAAAGAAGCGCCCAAAATCTGGCGGCGCGTGCTCCGAGTGCTGCTCTGGATAATGGCCTTCCTGGCCCTCACGACACTGGGGGTGGGCATAGGCGCTTACTATGGCGTCCATCGAGGAGAGCGGGAGCGGGAGCAAAGCCGCCTGGCCGAGGCCGAGCAGCACTACCGGAGTGGACTGGAGCAACTGGACGCCGGTGAGTACGAGCGCGCCATCGCCGAGTTCGAGTACGTGCTCAAGATCAACCCCAACCATCCCCTGGCTCCGCAGGGCATCGCCGAGGCAGAGGCGCGTATCGCCGCTATCCCTACCCCAACTTTGGAAACGTACGAGATCGTCGCAAGCGACCTGTACCAAAAGGCCCAGCGTCACTATCAAGCTGAAGAATGGGAAGACGCAGTCGCCGTGCTGACCCAACTGCGCGTGTTGGACCCGGTTTACGAAGCGGAAATGGTCGAAGAGATGCTCTTTACCAGCCTCTACAACGCGGGGATGGCGCTGCTGGACGAAAATCGCTTCGAGGAAGGGATCTTTTACCTGGATCAGGCCGTGGCCTTGCGCCCGTTGGACGAAGAGACGCTGGCCCAGCGCAGCCTGGCTATGCAGTATATGACGGCATTGGGTTACTGGGGGGTGGACTGGGAACATTGCATTGACCGCTTTGGACAAATCTATGCCATCGCGCCCGACTATAAAGATGTCTTCCGGCGTCTCTACGACGCTCACGTGACCTACGCCGACGCCTGGTACGCCCAGGAAGAGATGTGCCCGGCCGAGGAGCAGTACACGCAGGCATTACAGTTGATAAACGACCCTCAGATCGAAGAGAAGCGGGCCGAGGCCGCCCAGGTCTGCGCCGTCGCAACACCGACCCCTATCGCACCCATAGAGGGCACGCAGACCATCACGCTGACCGAGATGCCGCCGGGGTTCAACACGGGCAAGCTGGCCTATCCCCTCTATGACGTCCAGACCGAACTCTACAACGTGTATGCCCTCTTCATTGACGGGCGACTGGTGCGCATGGCCGAGGGCGCCGACCAACCCTGTTGGATGGGGAGCAGTGGGGCGCTGGGGTATCGCAACTTGCTCTCGCCCGGAATTTCGCTGTTGGTGCCCGGGGAGGCCACGCCGAGGCAATTGATCTCGGGGACAGGAGTAGGCTGGCCCACCTTCTCACCCGACGGCGGCCGTATGGCCTACGCCGCGCGAGACGTGGCCGGGGAGTGGCAGGTCTATATCGCGCCGACGGACGGGTCGGCTGAGCCGCAAGTTCACGCGACGGGGCAAGGCCCGGTGTGGGGCCCCAACGGCTGGCTGGCCTGGACCGGCTGTGAGGCCGGCGGGGACTGTGGTATTTTTATGGATAATCCGGACGACGATCAGCCTCCCTCTCGCAAGACCGCCAGCATCAACGACATCGGCCTGAACTGGGATCCCAACGGCGGGCTGCTGGCCTACATGTCGGACATAACCGGTAACTGGGAGGTGTACCTGCTCAGCACCGGCGGGGGCGTCGTTGCGCTCACCGACGATCCGGCCTCCGATGGTCTGCCCGTCTGGTCGCCTGATGGTTCCAGCATCGCCTTCGCCTCCAACCGAGACGGCTCTTGGGGCCTCTACCTGATGGATCCGAATGGGGAAAACCCGCACAAAATCCTCACCCTCGGCCCCAGCCTTCCCAGGTGGACGACCCAGCGGCTCTCGTGGGCGCCGTAGCTTGACGAGAAGGGCTAACGGCGGTATACTTACAATTGCACAGGACGGGGCGTGGCGCAGATGGAAGCGCGCCGCGTTTGGGACGCGGAGGTCGCCGGTTCAAGTCCGGCCGCCCCGACCAGAGTGCGGGCGTTGCAAAATGGTATTGCCCCAGCCTTCCAAGCTGTTGTTGCGGGTTCGATCCCCGCCGCCCGCTCTTGACAATTGAATATGTAGGGCCCATAGCTCAGCGGTCAGAGCAGCCGGCTCAGGGGGCAAGGTCAGCTAAGTCCCAAAAAGCTCTTTTCGTCTGCGTTGGTGTGGTGGGCGGTTGAACAGAAGTGTGTTTGGCGACCTCTGAGAGCAGCCCCGCACACAATACAGTTATGCTTTTCAATCATAACCGTATTGTAGCAGGATAAGTTGACCTTTCAAGGGCTGCATAGGGAGAAACCCCTATGTGAAACCTGTCAAATTCGGGGAAGCCTAAATCTATGGATATGGTAATCCCGAGCCAAGCCCGCGAGGGAAGGTGTAGAGACTAGACGGCAGGCACCCTGCGGAGTGGCAAGCACTCCATAGGGTGAAGGTATAGTCCAGCTCACAAACTCGAAAGGGGCAGCGAAAGCTGTAGTGAGATGCATAACCGGTCGGTCCCAGGTTCGAATCCTGGTGGGCCCACAGTACTTTCTCCCCACGCCACTCATCGTGCAGATAAAGTGGCCGTGGGGAGATTTTTTTACTAGCCCGACAACGGCGGATTTAGCGCCAAAACGACAGGAACTTTGCATCAGAGGAGCGGGCACGCCTCGTGCGAGAGGGTCTCGCAAAAGCGGTTCTGCGCCTGGGATCGTCGAATCAGGGACTCGTATCAATTCAGGCGATCTCGCCGGCGACGGCCTCGGCCAGTTGCAAGGCGCGCAAGCCGTCGCTGCCCGGCACGCGGGGAGAGTTATTTTCGCGCACACAGTCCGCAAAGTGGCGTAATTCCAGCATCAGAGGCTCGTACAGAGGAACGTGGATGCGCTCAATGACACTCTCCTGGCGGTACTTGGTGGTGTTGTGATTGTCGAGGTACTGGGGAAACGTCCGCCGGTGAACCAGGACAGACTTGTTCAGCAGGTCAGCTTCGACATAAGCTCCCTCGGCGATGACTTCGATGGCTCGGACCTTTTGCTCTGTCACCCGTGAGGCAAACAGAGTAGAGATGGGGCCACTACCAAAGGAAAGCTGGGCCACTGCGTGATCTATTGCGCCGGTGTTGGTGGAGCGACCCCAGGCGGAGAAATTCTCCGGCTCCATCCCCACCAGGTCCATTATCAAATCGAGGTCGTGGATCATCAGGTCGCGGATGACGTCCACGTCGGTGTTGCTGGTGTCGAAAGGGCTCAGGCGGCGCATATTGATGCCGATGAGGGTCATGTCCTCGGTGACGTGCTTCAATTCGGTGAAGGCCGGGTTGAAGCGCTCGATGTGGCCGACCTGCAATATCAAGCCACGCTCGCCGGCTTTGTTCACCAGTTGCCGGGCCTGTGCGACGGTCTCGGCGATGGGCTTTTCAACCAGCACCGGCAAGCCCCGCTCCAGACACTCGTAGGTCAGAGAGTAGTGGGCGGGAGTAGAAGCTGCGATGGTGACAGCATCTATCTGGGAGAGCAAATCCCCGTGGTCGGAAAAGTAAGCGGTTTCGTATTGATTGGCGATTTGTCTTCCACGTTCTTTGTCCGGGTCGGCCACACCGACCAGTGCGACGCGGGGCAAGTTGGCGCAGACGCGACAGTGCCGCTCGCCCATGATGCCGGCGCCGATGACGCCGATGTGTACGGTTTTCACGAATACGTCCTCCAGGGAGAATTCAAGCCGGCACCCTACTTTTTGTTTCTTAACACCACCGGTATGTATATGAAGAACTGGTCGGGTTCAGCGGCGTTCACTGCAATGACAAAATCCTGAGCGCCGATAGCGCCGGCCGTGTCCTCCGCTTGCAGTTCGACGGCATACTCGCCCGCGCTCCCCTCGCCCGGCGTGCCCCTGAGCTCGGCCGTGCCGTCGCCGTTATTGGTCAGGGTGAGCCAGGATGGGAGGCATGGCGCAGTGATGGTGATAGTATCTCCATCGTCGTCGCTGGTGACGATGGAATAGGTGTACGTCAACCCCTCGGTGGCGACCAGAAGCGGCGCGCTGGTGAATGCCGGTGCGTCGTTTACGTCAGCAACGGTGATGGTAAAGACCTCGGCGTAACTCAGCCCCCCGGTGTCGGTGGCGCTCACGCGGATAGTGTAGGTAATCTGCGTTTCATAATCGAGACTCACGGCCGTCCTGAGCTCATCTCCCACGGCGGCAAAAAAGCCGTTGTCGGCGTCGCCCGGACCAGGGACGAGGGTGTAGGTGTGGCTGTCGCCGCTGTCCTGGTCGGTAGCGCTGAGGATGCCGACTGTAGTTCCTGCGGGCTCGTTTTCCTCCAAACTGTCGTTGCTCAAACTGATGTCCGTCGGAGCATCATTGGCGTTGCCGACTGTGATGGTGAAGGCTTGGGTGTCGGTCAGTCCGTCAGTGTCGCGGACCAGTAACTTTACACTGTGGTCGCCTACGTCGGCGTTGGTCGGCGTACCTTCGAGCTTGGCCGTACCCGCGCCGTTGTCGGTAAAGCTGAGCCAGGCCGGCGAGATTGGCGCAGTGATGGTCAGTACGTCCCCGGCGTCCACGTCCTCGGCGACGATGACATAGCTGTAGGTCACGTCTTCAGTGGCAACGATGAGGGGTGCGCTGGTAAAGGCCGGCGCATCACTGACCGGGCCGATGGTGACAGAGACGGTGGCGGTGGCAGTCAGGGTGCCATCGCCTACGGTATAGGTAAAGCTATCGGCGCCGTTGTAGTTGTCTTGCGGCGTGTAGGTTAAGTCGTCGCCATTGTTGACCACCACGCCATGGGCGGGCTGGGTCACCGCGTCTATGCTCAGGTCGTCGTCAGGGTCGGAATCGTTCGCCAGCGCATCTACCGTGACGGCAGTGTCTTCGTCGGTATCGGCCTGGTCGTCGTTGGCCTGCGGCGCATCGTTGACCGGGATGACGTTGACGCTGACCTGCGCCGTGTCGCTGCCCCCGTTGCCGTCAATGATGTTGTAGCTAAAGGTCGCCTCGCCGCTAAAGTCGAGGGTCGGGGTAAAGATGACCACTCCCTCAATCGCGTCGTAATCGGCGGTGCCGTGGTCAGGCTGGGTGACCGAATCCAAAGTCAGGAAATCGTACTCCACGTCATAGTCGTTGAACAGCACTTCGATTGACACCGGTGTGTCTTCGTCTGTCTCGGCCTCGTCGTCCACTGCGACGGGGTCATCGTTGACCGGCTCGACGGTGACGGTTACGGCGGCGGTAGCGATCAGTGAGCCATCGCCGACGGTATAGGTGAAGGTGTCGCTGCCGTTGAAATTCAGAGTTGGTG
The DNA here is from genome assembly GCA_964393895.1 of uncultured Anaerolineales bacterium. GTDB lineage: Bacteria > Chloroflexota > Anaerolineae > B4-G1 > B4-G1 > B4-G1. Next base: position 24,080 of record CAYMWP010000004.1, read on the forward strand.
TGTAGGTGACGGTGGTTCCGTCGGTGCTGACTTGACCGTGGGCCGGCGCGCCGACCGCCTCTACGGTGAGAGGGTCATCCTCGGCGTCACTGTCGTTGGTTAACACACCGATCACGACCGCTGTGTCCTCGTCCGTCACGGCGCTATCGTCGTTCGCCACTGGAGCGTCGTTGATCGGGAGGATGGTGATGCTCACCATGGCCGTATCACACTCCTGCGGCGAGCCGTCGTCGCACACCTGATAGGTGAAACTGTCGTCGGTCGTCTCGCTGCCGTCGTGGGTGTAGCTAAAAGTTCCGTCCCCGTTCAAGGTCAGGCTACCGTGGTCGGGACCGGTAACCGGGGTCGTGTTCACCGTCAGAGTATCGGCCTGATCGGGGTCGGTGTCGTTGTGCAACACGCTGGTGTGGCCTCCATCCAGCGTGGTGACGCCGTCGCTCTCGTCCACGGTGGCGCTGTCGTCAGCCGCTTCAGGTGGGTCATTTATGTCCTCGCTAACCACTACGTAGGCCTCGTACCAGGCCGACGAACCGTAGCCGTTGTCCGCTATGATCCAGGCGTAGTAGGTGTCTGGGGCGCTAAAGACGTGTTCCACGACGTGCGAAGTCGTGACGGTCGTTCCGCTGTCAACAAAGTACCAGGTGTAAGTGATGGGTCGAGAGGCGGTGCTCGGCGTGACGTGGGCCGTGAAGACGACTAACTCGCCCTCCTGCGGAGCGGCCGGGATCCAATCGAAGGATACGCTCTCCACGCCTTGTTTGACCTCAATGGGCCGGGCATACACGGCCCCGCCGCCTCCATTGGTGGTCGTGAGGGTGACGGTTTGATAGCCGCCGCTATCGTAGCTGTGAGCGACGGTCTGGGTCGTCGTGACGACGACGGCGCCGTCGTCGCCGCCGAAATTCCAGTTGTAGGTTATCGGGGGAATCGCGGAGGAGGGAGTATAGCTCGCCGTAAAGGTGATGACCGTCCCCACTTCCGGCGCGGCCGGGCTATAGTCGAAGGAGGTCGCAACTACCGCCGTGCCCACGCCAATGGTGGCGGAGAAAGCTGCGCTACCGTAAGGATTCTCTGCCGCGAGTTGTATAGTATAGTCGGTCGCCGATGAAAACGTGTGAGCCACAATCACTTCATTAGTCTCCACGATTGGCGAGCCGTCGCCAAAGTCCCAGGTGTAAGTGATGGGCTGGGTGGCAGTGCCCGGCGTGACGTGGGCCGTAAAAGTGATGGGGACGTTTTCCACCGCTGGAACCGGATCGTAGGTGAAGGATACGTCGGACACGCCTTCTTTGACCTGGACAAGCTGGTCATAAGCAGCCGTGCTGTAATAGTTGGTGGTGGTGAGGTTGACGGTATAGTCTCCGCCGGCGTCGTAGCTGTGAGCTATGGTCTGGGTCGTGGTGACAACGACGTCGCCGTCTCCAAAGTCCCAGGTATGAGTTACTGGGGTCGTGGCCGAGGTCGGTGTATAGGTGATGGTAAAGTTGATGGGGTCTCCCGCCTGTGGCACGTCCGGGTCATAGTCGAATGAGGTCGCGGCTATCGGTTCGCCCACTTCTACGACCTCGGTGTAATCGGCGTCGTCGTAAGCGTTTTCCACCGTGAGTTGTACGGTGTAATCGCCGTCCGACGAGAACTGGTGGGTCACGGTTGGGGTATCTATCATCTGGATTGGAGGCCCATCGTCAAAGTCCCAGGTATAGGTTATGGGCGGCGTGACGATGGAGGTGCTGGCTACGAAGGTAGTGTCGGCGCCGACCAGGGCAGGCTGAGGCGAGTAAGTGAACGAGGCGGTCGCCCCCGGCCAGCCAGCCAGATGCACGTCGTCCACGTACCAAAGCAGCCCTGTCTGGGAATCGGCGTTGAAGCGGAATTGCAGGTTGGAGGTTCCGCCAAAGTCGCTCAAGTCTACCAGTTCGGTGTCCCAGTGGGCGGTCGAGCCGGTAAAGGTGAGCACTGGAGTCCAGTCGAGGCCATTGGGGGAGACTTCCACGTAGCCGGCGTTGCTACCGGAGGGTATCTGGTAACAGGTAGCGAATTTGAGAGTGGGGCTGATATATTCGTAGGCGTCTATGGGTGCAGCGATAGTCAGGGGGCCTTCCTGGGCGCCAGGCGCATCGGCTTCCCAGGCGTGGGAGTAGCTGTACCATTCATTTTCCTCGATGCTCCAGGGTGATTCCGACGTCCATTGGCCGCCGGGCGCGCCCTCGGCGATGACGACGATCTCGTCCCAGCCGCGCCCGTCGGGGCCGGTGGACAGGGGGTAGTTGTCGTACTGCTGGAACTTTATGCGAAAGTTGGGTCCCAGGGCCATGCCGGCCGCGGCCGCCTCGGCTGCCAGATCAAAGGTGTAGCGTTTCCAGATCCCATCTTCCTGGTCAGGCGCATCCTGGATGGGATGCCAGTTGACGCCGTCGTCGCTGATGGCGACGCCGTCGGCGTTGTAATGGTCGCTAAAATCTCCGTCAAAGCCATGCTGTTCGTCGTCCCACTCGGCGTGCCAGAAGGTCAAGGATGCCTCGCTCACGCCCGAGAGGTCAACGCTCCAGATGGCCTCGTTCAAGGTATAAGTGCCGGCGCTGTCATCGTCCATCAACAGGGCATACGTTCCCCTGGCAGCGCCATAGTCGTCCGTGACCCGAATGCGGCCCTCGCTGGTGGAGGAGTACGTCGTCCAGGCGGCATTGAGGACGCCGGCCTCAAAGCTGTCTCCCTCGACGGTCCAACTCTCTACGTCGTCGTCAAAGAGGTTCGTCGCCGGCGCAGCGACAGCCCCCTCGAAAGCGTCGTGATCGTAGGCGAATGTCGTGTAAGCGACATCTACCTCGTCGAGAACAGTGTAGGTGGTTCCTGAAAGGGCCTTCAGGGCGACCAGCGTAAAGGGGCCGTCCACGCCGTGCTCGTTGATGAGACGACCATCAAAGGGCAGCGAAAGGGTCTGTGTGCCTTCGGCGAGCACCTGGGAGTCGCCGCTGGCCCAGGAGATGAGGGAGCCGTTGGTGTCGGCCAGCCAGCCCTCGACGCGGTATGCCTGTCCCCCCTCACCGGCTTCCACCTCCACGTCCACCGTGATGAGCAGCTGGTCGAACTTGCCATTGCTGTCCGTATCCACGCCAGCGTCCGAGTAGCCGGTGTCGGTGATGACAAAGGTGACTCGCATCTCGGATGGGTCGGCTATCACAAGCGACGGGGCGCTTAACCGGATGGGGCGGGCGCTCAACTCGGGCACCTCGGCCGGGGTATACGGTTCCTTTATCCCATCAGTGATCTGATCGGCAGAGTTGCGCACAAAGAGGTGGGCCAGGGTGTACGGGCCGGTCGTATCCTTCAGGCCGTCGAATTGCAGGGCAACTCGCGGGCCGTAGCCGGTCCACGAGGCTTGCACCGGCGTCTCATCCTGTCCGACGAACAGGACGCCCTGGGCGGTGTAGACCCCCATTTTCTCGACTCGCAGGTCGGTCTCCACGATCAGGGCGTCGGCGTATCCATCGTCGTCGGTATCAATGGCCTCGTGACTGTACTCGTTCGTCAAGGTCGCCCCGGCGACGCCAAAGTCATCGAATCTGTAAGGGGAGGTTTGGTAGTCCGGCTGGCTAAAGTCCAGTCCGTTGACAAAATCTTCTTTGGCGGGATTCTCCGCGTCGGTGACCCACAGGCCGTCTAGCAGGTAGGGGCCGTGCGCTTTGTTCAAGTAGATGTCCATACCATCGAAGGGCAGTTCTACGGTGTGGTGTCCCGCCTCGAGATAGGTTTTACCAATTGCCTCGGAGAAGCCGCCGGCGAGCCGGCCGCGGAACCAGTAATTGCCCGCCTGCGCTACGTCCACCTGGATTTGGAAGGCTAATTGGTCGAAGCGACCGTCGCTATCCTGGTCAACGCCATAGTCCTCCACCACGCGGCCGAGCCGAATCGCCTGGCCGGGCGTGCTGTTGTTGAGGAGCAGGGGAATGTAGACGCGGTGGTCGCCAGCGCCAGGAGCGGCGCTCAATATGGCAGTCATATCTGTCGGGCCGCTCAGGTCCGGCCAATCGTCGGGCGGGGTTCCGGTGACTGTAGGCTCTGCGGGCCAGCTCCAATAGTCCACGAAGCGGGTCTCCCACCAATCCTTTTTTACGATTTTGCCGACCTGGTTGCTTTTGTCGAACTGCCAGGTGGCCATGCGGTATTCGTCGTTCCCCGGCGACCACCAGCCACCCACTTCGCTTTCGGGCCAGTTCTCTCCGACGGTATACAGTCCGTAACCGCTCGAGTACCACCCTGATGTGCTACGCAGTTGGACGTAACCCTCCGCAATTTGCGGCGAATAGCATGGCCCCTCGTAGCTGGCGTACCCTCGCATCACGTACCAGTCCTCTGTTCCCCCGGCCGGCTTGGTCCACACCTCGGTCGAGTGGTCCCAGGAGCTGTGCCGCCAATCCGTCCAGATGGGGCGGGAGGGGATGCCGGCGGAGCGGTTGAAGGAGGCCAGCAAGGTTGCGACGGTGGTACATTCGTTGCGATAGTTGCCCGAGCAATGGTATGGGTTCAATGCACACCAGGCGTTGCTGTGGTACTGGGGCCACTCGACACAGGTGTATTCGTCAACTCGCTGTCCCAGCGCGTTCGCCGCGTCCCACGTGTTGTCCATACCATTGATGGACTGTATGACGTGATCCTCAAACACATAGTCTTTGTACTGGGCATTGTCAAATATCCAGGCGTAGCCGTGGTAGATCCACTCTCCCTCCGGGATCCACGCGTAATCGTCGTGGTCGTACTCGCGTTTATCCATATCTTCGGCGTAGTGAGCGGCTCTGTCGTCCCTGACGTCATCGGGGTCATCGTTGTATATGAAGGCATCCACAAAAGCATCGCTCAAGTTGGTCGGCAGTTGAAAGATGACGTACAGGTTCAGTTCTTCGTCCCAACTGCCATCCTCGACGGTGATAGTGTATATGCCCACGGTGCCATCCTCCGGCACGTGAATGTCCCATCGCCCGGAGCAGGGATTTCGTACCGGCGTTAGTGTGGTCAGCGACCCAATGCTCTTTGATATCGTGAGCGCGCCATCGGGTGGGCCGCCTACCGAAAAGGTGGCACCGCGACGCACGACGACCGTGTCTTCCCCCCAAGGGGCCAGGGGGTAGGGAAGCGCGACGTAATTGTCTCCAAAGCGTTGCCAGGGATAGTATTCTTTGGTCTGAAGGTCCCGTTCGTACTCGACGTAGATGCCCGGGCTGTGGTCGTTGAAGGGATGCGTATCGTACAGTTTCTCCCGCCCGTCCGAGAGGCCGTCGTCGTCACTGTCGGCATCCAGTGGATCAGTGTAAAAGGGGCCACCCTGTGCGTTGTACCATCCGTCTTGCTCGACTACATTCGGCAGCCCATCGCCATCAAAATCCACCGAAAGGTCTTCCCATTCTTGAGCGTACACTTGGGAAGGCCAGGCTAGAAACGTGGAACCGAGGAAAACGAAAATCAAAAAGTAAGCATACCATCTTTTCACTAACATCATCATACACTCCCTTTTCCAACACCCTCAGTGGGTGTAGGGTTAAGGTGCAAGCCCAACTCAACTGACCCGATGTAAAATAATTGTTTAATTGTAACAGGCGATGGTAAGCGAGATGTATCAAAAAAACTAATATTCTACTGATGTCGCGCTGTTTACCGGGCACCGGTCAGCCCTAATCTGCTGGCAGAATGGAGGGTCTGCTAGTCCTGCAGTATTTTTTTACGGAAAATATCAAAGGTCAGCAAACTCCACAAAAAGTGATCGGGGTTCTTTACCAATCGTTCAAAATCCGCCTTGCTCAAGAACCCCGGCAAGTCTATGGCCTGAATCATCTCGCTCAAGGGGCCAGAGCGCATCCAGGCGTATAGGTCGGGGGTAAAGACGGAGCCGCCTTTGGGTTGCCGGGCAATTGTAGACAACCCGTGTTGTTCCAGGATAGCTTTCAACAGGGGTTTAGTACGCCGACCTTTAAGATATCTCGTCTCTGGTCGAAAAGCAAGGTTGATACGTATAACGTCATCGTCCAGGTAAGGGTAGATTTGCTCTTTGTTGTAGGCAAGAAATAACTGACCGCTCTGAATTTGTACCTCATAGGCATCGCTTAGCAGGTCTATGATGTGAACTCTTTCCGTGTAGTTGATACTGTTCAAGTATTGTGTCTCCAGGTTACGCCTGTATTCCAGTACTCGACGTAAGGCTTGATCGCCGAAGGAACGACGAGCAATATCAAGGTTGGAATAGACGCCTATCGTATTAGTTGGCGCTACAAAGAGGTGTGGATCGTTAGGTCGAGACAGAATCTCGGCGCCTTTCAGAAGTGTCTGGCTTTTTCCAGTAAGAGGTTCCAGAAATCTACCCACTCTTGCCAGGGCTAGCCTGGATCCGGGGAACTTGGCAAGAAACTCTAAAAACTCTATCTTTTTGGCAATATCCAGTCCAAAAAGCGCGTCGGCGCCCTGACCAACGAAAAAGAAGCGTAGATCGTCTACGTACTCTGCCAAGTACTTGACCAGAGCCAATTTACAGGGTTCTACGTCAGAGAGCACGGGTTGGCCCAGCACCTCGACCGCCTCGACCAGCAAGGCTGGATAGTCCTCGGGTGCAAATTCGACAAATGTGTGCTCCGTCTCGAAAATCTTGCTGGCTTGCTTGGCGTATTTTATTTCAAATTCGAAACTTGGCGTTCTCGTGGGGGCAAAGCTGAACGACCGGGTTGATGCGGGCAAAAGTTGCTCGCTAATGATCAGTTGGAGAATGGAAGAATCCACGCCGCCCGATAGCAGGTTTCCCAAGCCGTACCCGGACCTTTCAATGTCGTAGATGTACGTTCCTACCACGCCCCTCAATTCCTCATAGAGTGCAGACACGGAGCGGGAATCAGCCTGCCGGAACTCGCGGGCATCGTCCGGGAACCGCAAATCTTGGACACGGCTGACGTTTAGATTTCCCTCGCGCCACTTGAGTAGTTGCCCAGGGAAGAGACGCATGATATTCTGAAAATACGTCAGCGTTCCTGGCGTATGGCGAAACGTAAAGTGAAAAGGAACGATATCTTGGTTCAACTCGACTCGATCAAGCAGGTCAACCAGGCATCTCGGACTGTCTGAGGCAATCATTTCGTCGCCAGACGCCCAATAGTAGAGTTGAGGTAGAGACATCAGGTTCTTGAAAACGGTAAATTGCGCTTCTTTCTTACTGAAACAAGCGACCAAAGCATTGCCTCGAAAAGAGGCGTGGTCAATACTCTGCGGAGTAACCATTCTCTGCTCGAATAGTTGCCGAGCCGAGAGCGGAGATTTCGTCAGGGAGCGAACGAATCCTAACTTGAGCGCGATGGCGGTCTCTGTCTCGGCGACGTCACCGTAGGTTGTGTAGAGGAAAAAGTGTCCCGCATTGCCCCAATCAACGACGCGGGGTACCACGTCCAATTGTCTTTTGAGCTTGTGTAGGAAACCTTTTGGGTCTTGGGTGAATCCAAAAACCGTGAAATCTCCCCGTTGGGTGGAGTCAGTGCGCATAAGAAATTCCTCTATACATCCCATCATCACTGGTCATGAATCCTAGAGTTCGGAAATCGCATAGCGATATTTCCCCGAGTCGCACACGGCTATTTCACCGGGGAACTCGAACTCGACGTCCACGTGCTCGCCCAAGGCGAGCTTGACGGTGCGCTCTATCTGGGCCAATCTGTCTTGGGCCAATTCCCCATCTCTGACGATACGGGCCACGACGCGATCGAGCGATTTTTGAACCAATTGGAACTGCTTTACGCCATCCATTCCGAACAAGGGGCTGGCAAATCCGCCCCAGACGGCGCGTCCATCTTTTGTCTTGAACATGTCAACGCGCCGTCCCTGTACCAGATCCATCAACGGTAATCCCCGCCCACAAGGGCAGTTCTCGATGCTGCTCCAGGCTCCCATATCCTCGACGCTGTAACGAATGAAAGGCATGCCATAGTTATTCAAATTGGTCACTACGATGTGTCCCGTCTCGCCCGGTTGCGCGAGTTCGTCGCCGTCGAGGTCTCGAAGAATTTCGACGTAAACGTTCTCTATACTGACGTGCAAGGCTGTGTGGGCCTGACATTCACAACAGATGCCCCCTAACTCTCTGGTGCCGTAACGATCGAACATTCTGCCATCAAAGACCTGTTCGATCAACCGCCGCTGGGCGGGGTAGAGAACCTCGGCCGAAGAAAAGATGGCATCGAATTTGATATCGTCCCAGCCACGCGCGCGCGCAAACTCGGCGAAACGGTATACACTGGAGGGATAGCCAAATAGAATCCGCGGGCGGCGACGCCTGACTTGAGCGGCGAACGCACTCATGCTCTCCTCCGAAAGTATGTATGCGTTAGTCACAAAGCGATTGAGCGCCCAGTTCATCAGCCTGACGCGGACGGCAGTGGCGGTCTCTACCTCGAAGCTGGCGCCCCAGATATAGGCGTGGGGCTGTCCCAGTTCCCAACTGGCCCACCCCAAGTGACGGTGGATGTCGGCAGTGACATAGTCGCGAAAGTCATTGTCCTGCATAAAGACCAGCGGGTGGCCCGTGGAACCCCCGGTGGTCAATCTGCTCATCTGCTCGCGGCGTTGCGGCTCGGTGGTGAGCAGGTCGTTCAAGTTTTTTCTAATGATGGATTTGGTCAGGATCGGTATCTTTTGCAGGGCGGACAGACTGGTTAGAACATCGTCGGGGTGAAATCCGGCGCGGTCAAACGAGTGATGGTAGTAAGGTACGTGTTCGTATGCGTATTCCAGCAGGCGGTGCAGTTTGTCGCGTTGCAACTCGAAAAGCTCATCTTTGCTGAGCCATTGCGTGCGGTTCAGTTCATCCAGACGCTCCAGGAAGCGACGCCCGGTCGCTCGCTGGTACAACTGTATCGCCCTCCGACGCAGAAACACGCTCATTGCGCTCCTCCCTCTACCTCTCAATCCTGAACCCTAGCGATGCTCGGATAGGGCCTGTCTGATCAGTTTAACCATCTCGGCGACAGGGTCGCCCAGGGCGTACGGCAGGCCGGTTTGCCCAAATGTGAATCCCAGTTCACTCCGGCCCAAGAGGCTTTGGACACCCTGTTTCACCGCCGCCGCAGGAGCAACATAGCGCCCCAATTGATAGCCCGGCAAGGGAAAATCAACCCCCAAGGCGGATAGGCAGGCCAGGTGCGGAAAGTTGACGCCCACGACCAGAGATCCGATCAGGCTGCCCCAATAACGGGCGTTGACGTCTATTATCTTGGCCTGCTCCTCCTGACTGTCGTATCTCAAGTCAACGTGGGCAATGCCGCTAAAGCTGATGGCAGAGACTAGCCTGGCGATCGTGTCAAAGACTTGATCGTGTCGAATAAAATCTAGGCCCGCCGACGCCGCAAAGCTCTGCGACCCGCCTACAAAGCCCCGCTGTATAGTGTGCGCCAGGATTCTGCCATCGTCACACAACACGCTGCAATCCACGTTATAGCCGCGAACAAAGTTCTGTACGACGTATTGACACGCGGAGGTTGCGGCTATATCGCTCAAAGCGTCCAACAGCTCGGACGGTGTGTCGAAGCGTCGTATCCCCTCCCCGCCTCGCGCTCTGGTAGGTTTGATCAACACGGGGAACTGCAAGTCGCGCAGGTTGCGCTCGAACTCGTCGCCGGTGGTGTACAAGATGGTGGCCGGGCCGGGTATTCCATTCTCTCTCAAAAGTTGGGCCAACGACCATTTGTCAACGACAGTCTCAAAAGCTTCGAGTTCTGGTACAGGCGGCAAGGCCGCCATATCCGCAACGGATTGCCGATGAACGGACACGAAACGGACCGCCGGTTCGTCCACGGGCAGTATGACGTCGGCGCCGGTCTGCTCGACGGCCCGCCGCATCACATTCAACTGCCGCTCATCGTCATTCTCTCTCGCCCGGTAGCGGTACGTGCGCCGGCGGCGAGAGAAGCGGAGCGGCACCCAGGGCTCGTTCGACAAGACGTGCAGATCCAAGTTGGGGACTTGAGCCAGGCAGCGGGCCACAAACAAAGCGAAATCGCTTTCCCCATCAATGATCAGAACGGAAAAACTGTGCTTTTTCATCTCGGCGACCTCCTACCTAGACAGAAATCCCCTCATCAGTTGATAGCCCGTGCGACTGATCTTGAGCAAAAAAGGGACATGTTCACAAGTGTTGCGTCCATAGCAGACCAATTCCCCGCCAAACTTGGCCTTGAAATCGCGCACGCCGTATTCCTCGTCCGGCTTGCCCGCGCCGCCAAAGTCGTAGACCTTGTAGCCGTTCTTTGCCCCCCACTCGAGAATGCGCCACGTCAATAACTCGTTGGGCGCGTAGGAGCCATAGGCTCGGTCCACGCCGCCGTACCAGCCATAGATGACGTCTTTGTACAGCAGTTCCGCCGATATGGCGACTGGGGTATCTCCCACACGGGCCAGTGTGAAGCGGATCATCCCCTTGCGATGCAGTACGTCGAAGGCCGCTTCAAAAAGGGAGCGGTGGGCCAGGGGGACCTGGGCCAGGCGATAAGTCTCACGCAACAGAGCGTAGCACACGGCAACTTGCTGCCGCTCTTTCACCTCGTGGACGGTCACCTCACCCCGCTTGAGTCTGCGCCGGATGTGCTTGCGCGTCCGGCTGCCGATACCTTGCAATATCTCCTCCGGCGGGCGGTTCAGGTCAAGCAAATAGTTCAGGTGGTCCTCGTAGACAAAGCCGCGCTCTTGCAAAATTGGCTGCACCGCCTCCAGGTCAGATAGATTGCGCAACTCGGTAAAGAGCGGGAAGCCGTCTACCTCGCGAGGGTAGGTGCGCAGCAACAGATCCAGAGCTTTGTATCCTTCCGTCCCAGGGGCGCATAGGACGCTGCCGTAGACGACGGCGCGGGTGGTCAGGCGACGCAGCGGGCCGCCTTTCAGCGTGATTTGCACAGGCAGCATCAGGGCCAGCACTCGTCCATCCTCGACCGCGGCCCACAGTGTGGGGCGATGCCCTTTGGCCTGTGCAAAGACCCGGAACATCTCGGGCGTGTGGAAAATGTTGCCGGCGGGATGCCGGTCCACAAAGTCACGCCAAACCGTCTCTGCGAGGGAGTGCGTTACCTTCACTTTGACTACCAACAAATGCCTTGATACTGGGCGTCCGAACGGTCCAGGTCTTTCGATATGCGAGCCAGGTCAATGATCGTCTGCTCAGGGCGTGCGCGCTCAAGCGCCTGCTGAAACTCGGGCGCTTTGTTGCCGATGACGATGACGTCGCTTTCGGCCAGCACCTCTTCCAGCGAGCCACACATCAGGGTGGCGATGTGGGGGATCTGTTTTTCGATGTAGGCCTTGTTCGCGCCGTGCAGCCGGGCCAAGGAGACGTTGCGGTCGTAGACCCGAACCTGATACCCCTTGCCGATCAGCATCTCGATCAACTCTACCAAGGGGCTTTCCCGCAGATCGTCGGTGCCGGCCTTGAAGCTGAAACCGAGCACCCCCACCTTTTTGCTGCCGGTTCGCTTGATCAAGTCAAAACCCCGCCTGACCTGGAGTTCATTGCTGGGCAAGATGGCTTCCAGAACCGGCAGATGCAAGTCCATGCGACGAGCGTGATACAAAAGCGCGCGCAGGTCCTTGGGCAGGCAGGAGCCGCCAAAAGCGTAACCCGGTTTGAGGTAATAGGGCGATAGGTTCAGCTTTTCGTCCATACAAAAGATGTCCATCACCTGGTGACTGTCTACGCCTTGTAGTTTGCAGACGTTACCGATTTCGTTGGCAAAGGTGACCTTGAGAGCGTGGAAAGCGTTGTTGGCGTACTTGACCATCTCGGCTACTTTGACGGGCACCACCAGCAGAGGGGCTTCCAGATCCTCGTACAGGCCCGCTGCCACCTCGGCCGCCCGCGAGTCGGTCTGGCCGATCACGGTAAAGGGCGGATGGTAGAAATCATAGACCGATGTGCCTTCGCGCAGGAACTCGGGGTTGAAGCAGACGCCAAAATCTCGTCCGGCGACCCGCCCAGACGCTTGCTCCAGGGCGGGGATCACACTCGTCTCGGTGGTTCCGGGCAAGACGGTGCTGCGCAAAACGACGGTGTGAAAGTCACCCTTCTGGGCCAGAGCACGGCCGATGTCGTGACAGACTCTTTCGACGTAGGTCAGGTTCAGGCTGCCGTTCTCGTTGCTGGGAGTGCCCACGCATATCAGCGACAATTCAGAGTTCAGAACTCCACCGGCAGCGTCGGTGGCGGCCCGCAGGAGACCGTCGTCTACCACGCGAGCGACAATGTCGTCTATATCCCGCTCGATCACCGGGCTGCGGCCGTCGTTGATGATGTTCACCTTGTCTGGGTTGACATCCACGCCGATGACGCTATGCCCTTGCTGCGCCAGGCAAGCAGCCGAGATCGTCCCCACGTACCCCAGCCCGAATATGCTGATTTTCATTTGTTTTTCTCCCGTGAATTTGAGCGGCCCAGTCGCCCGACTAGACGGACATAGTCAGCGCTCTGGGATTTCCAATCGTAGCGTTGATTGAATCGTTCTATGTTTTGGGCCAGCGCCGCCAGGCGAGCGCGGTCGCGGTGCAGGGTGCGGATGCAGCGGGCCAGATCGTCCACGTCGCCCGGCGTAAAGAACTGGACCATCGTCTCGTCAAAGTAGGCCGAGATGCCCGTCGTGCGGGAGGCGATGGCGGGCACACCCAGGGCCGCGTATTCGAGCAACTTGGTCGGCAACAGTTCGTCGGTAAACACGTCGTTGCGATACGGGACGACGGCCAGATCGGCGGTCGCGATGCGAGGCGGTATCTCTTCCACCGGCACAAAGCTTTCAAAACAGACGTGTTCCTCCAGACCCAATTCCTGGGACAAACGCTGCAACTCGATCAAATAGTCTCCCCACCCGATGACGGTGAACGAGACCCCGGGAATCTCGGCTCGCACCTGGGCGATGGCCCGCAAGACCAAATCCAGCCCGTAGCGCTGGGGTATGGCGCCGTGATAGATCAATTGGAAGCGGTGCTCGTCTCGGCGTCCGGGTTGCGTCGTGGCAGGCTTTCGAAAAATGCGCGAGTCCGCCAGGTTCATCAGCACCGAGCATTTTTCGGCCGCTACGCCGCGCTGGATCAACGCTCGACGCCAATGGTCGGTGACGGTGATGACGTGATCGGCAAAGCGGCAGGCGAGCCGCTCCTGCCAATAGACCAGGCGGGCGAGTATGCTTTCGCGCCCTACGCCAAAGCGGGCGCGGAAAAACTCGGGCATCAGGTCGTGAATATCCAGTATGACGGACGCTCCGGTGAGTTTGGGAACCAGGGCCGCAAAGGCCAAAAAATCGGGTGGATTGTGTAACTGCACCACGTTGTACCTCTCTCGCAAGTGCAAGATGGTCAGTTTGGAGAACGCGAGCGCGAGGAAGGCCAGGTATTCCAAGAGTTGCACAAAGGCGCCTTGGTCTTTGTGACGCCGGACCGGCATGCGATAGATGTTGACGCCGTGATAGGAATCGACCGCTGGCTCGTCGGGTAAACGCAAGCAGATGACGTCCACCTGGTAACCGGCGTCAATCAACGCCTCGGCCTCGCGCTGCACGCGCACCTCGCCCAGGGGGTAGTAAGCGTGAACGATCATACAATGTCTTTTCATACTGGCTCCGGGGTGTTCATTTTCCAAACAGACGCAGTCCATAGTCCCCAATGGTCAGCGCGTCAATGTCGCCGGTGATGCTCAGGGCGCTGCGTGCTCCGTCCGGCCAGCGGCCCAGGCGTACCAGCGCCCCATCGCCGTCTTCGATCTGCGCCAGCAATGGCAACTCATCCTGAGGGGAGAACTGTGGCTGGTCGAGGTAAATAGAATAGCGTCGCCGGTCGCCGCCGACCTGGACGATGTAGCCCTGACGGCGCACAAAGTCGAGCAGCGCCGGAGGGCAGGTCGGGGATGCTCCAACGAAAGGGCGCCGCTCTGCCCGGACGGTGCAGCTTGTGCCCTCGACCCGCCGGTAGCCGTCGGCCCAGGGCCTGGTACTCTCGAGAACTTTTACCTGCCGCGCCAGGATGACTGTGCCCGGCGGGCCGGTGACAGAGATATGCCAGGCATCGCCGTCTTTCTCTTGCACGTTCACGGTGGCGGCGGCGCGCGCGCGCCACCAGGCGGCGATCTCGCTCAAGCGGGCCACCCACACCGGAGGCCTAAGCGCGCGGGCCCGGCTCAGCACGGCCGAGAGGCCGTCTGCGCCCCAGGCAATTCGTTCTGGGTGCAACTGAACGGTGAATAGCTCACCGCGCCGGTAGGTTTCGGACAGGATGGAGCACCAAGCGCTCTCGATCACCTCATTGATGGCGCCACCTGTCCGGCTGCCCAAGCGGTCAACCAGCATCTCGTCGTCGGGCAGAGAGACCGGGATCTCGACCAGCCGACCGTCGAACCGTGGCAGTGATGGTCGTTCGTTGGCGAGCCAGGGGGCGTAAAATGAAACGGCCCGTTCGTAGGCAGCGTGAGCGGAGGGAGCAAAGGCGCCAAAGTCGAGGACGTCCCACATAATGGGTTGATTGCTGACGTAGGAAAAGCCAGCCTCTTCGATAGCTGTGTATAGTTGCGCATCTCGTCGCAAGTAGGGGGAGCGGAAACCCAGAGTTTTCACACCGGCGGCGGCAAACAGCTCGCGTGCGCGACGTAGATGGTCCAATTGCTCGGCCAGCGACAGGCGCGCATAGTCCACGTGGGTGTAACCGTGCACGGCGAACTCGACATCTTTGCCCAGGTACTCGACGATCGTGACCGGGTTACGCTTCAGAACGACCGCGGTCAGGGCCAGGCTCGCGCCGCAGCCAAATTGGCTCAACGTCTGCACGAACAGGCGCAACGAGCGATCCATTTTCGCCGGCGTGAGACCATACCGGTTGGTTATGCTGTAGACGCGCTTCAACAGGGCATACGACCCCTTGGCCTGGGCGGCGAGAGTGACGGGATTTATTCTCATTCTAGTGACTCATCCAGAACGCGAACGACATAGTCGCCCACGGACATAAATCTGACTCGTGGAAAGGAGGCCACGTAAGCGAACAAATCCCGCGTGCGCTGTAACCAGGTCTCTTGATCCATTCTGTACAACAGGTTGCGGATCAGAAACCCGTGCGCCCGGATGTGGGCGGGTGCAAATTCGCGCAGCTGGAACGTTCGTTGGCGGCCCGACGTGAACTCGGTCGGGTGCGCCAGATAGACGATGGGCTTGCCGGTGCGCTTCGCTTCGGCGTACAACAACCTGAACAGCGCTTTTATAACAGAAAGCCCCAGGATATTCAAAGAAGCAGAGATAAAGGGGACGATTGCGGCCGAGATGGGTACTTGCCAGATGGGAAGCTCTCCCTTGCGAAAAGCGTTGCCGCGATGCGGGCGATATGGCCGGCGTGGAGCCAAGATCCATCCCGGGTTGATCAGATTGGAGCTGACAAAATCAACTCGCTGCGAGCAGACAGAACTATCCGCCCAATAGCCGTACTCGGCCAACAGCCTCAACGTGAGGGCCGAGGTCTTGACCCGCGGACTGCGAAAGACACGGATCGGATCACCGGTCAAACCCGCCAGCTTTTCCGTCGCTTGCCCGATGTAGGCGCGCTGCATAGCCTCGGGCATACGGTCGTAATTCTCTTCGTCTCCGTGGGTCAGCCCGTGGCAGCCGATCTCGTGGCCGGAGGCTCGTATCCGTTCCAGGGCGGCGGGGGTCGCCTGCTCGGCGTCGGCGGTGACAAAGAAGGTGGATTGAATATCTAATTCGTCGCACAGGTCGGTCGCTATCTCGAGAGATCGGAGCTTGTCCGCAACAGGTATGCGCGGGGATGGGTCAATGTCCCAGGTTATCAATACGGGCACTTGCTCGCTCATCCGCCGTTACTCTCCGCCCTGCTATCGTGTTCTGGAAATGACTATATTGTCCCAGTAAAGTGTCTTGTGAGCCGTGCTTTGATCGGTGTACAGTTTGAAACTGATCTGTGTCCCTCGATCCGCCGCGTTAGGATCGGACATTGTTCTGATGTTGTAGTTAGCCAACCACAACTCGCCGTCCAAGAACACCTCGACTAGGCCATTGTTGCTCGCGCTTCTAACGAAATGCTCCTCCAAATGAACCCATCGCCCGACTGGCACTTTTTTGGTTGATGTTTTTCCGTTAATGGTAGAGCCATTGAATTGCTGCCCTATGTGCAGGTATCCGCTTCCATAGATCAGTATTTGATTGTATTTTTCGTACCATCCTCCCTCTCTTCTTTCGACTATGTCGGTTAGCTCTATCCAGGGATCAATATCAACGTCGGCCGGAATGTAGAACCAGGCCGAGCGCCAGATCTCGTTCCCTCCAATGTTCCAGGTGCCGGCGCCGCCGGTTTTCCATCCTCCTTTGCGCATCTCTATCCGCCGGTCATAATCTCTGCCGGGATTGCCGGGCATGTTCACGTTCAGTTCGAGGTACTGGTTTCCATTCTGCGCCAGCAGCGGGTCGTTCCGCAAAGCGATCTGGGCATAGTCTGAGCAGTCGTGGTGGTTGCCCGCCTCCACGTAGCCAAAATAGGGACAATCGTCGGGCAAACACTCAAACCCGGGGTCCGGCTTGGAAATAGGCATGAACAGGTCGCTTTGGGTTTCGTAGTGGGAGGCCGCCCCGTCGCAGTTCGGGCGCGGTGGTTGGGTGATGGTCTCGAAATCTTCCGACCACAACACATTGGGCGCTTTGCCCACCAGGGGTAAAAAGATCGAGTATTCATCGTCATAAGTCACTATAATTTCCGCTGTGGATGCAGCCTTGATAGTCACGTCAAGCTCCAACAGGCCATCGGCTAACGTGTAGGCGTGGCTCGCGCCATCAACCGTCACCGATTGGATCGGTACGGCCCGGTCCTCCTCTTTTTGCAAATGGTAAAGCAGGCTGCCACCCGTCTCATTCTCCAGGATCAGGTGATTGGTGTACCACTGCACGGTGACGCTGCCGTCGTCGTTCCGTCTCTCCAGGTAAAGCCGCTTGATGATATGGTCCAGGCTGCGCCATTCCACCTCTCCCTCCAGGCCGTGGATGGCGTCCGCGATATCGTCGTAAGCCCCTATATCCGCCGGAGGGGCAAAATCCCACTCGTGACCGTAGATAAAGATTGGCTTGTCCCGGAAGAGATTGAAAGGGTAGGGGCTGGTGCTTTGCCAGTGACGGGTGACCAGGGCATAGTTGCCGTAATCCATTATGGCCGGGTACATCTCGAAATCCCAGGCTGTGCTGGTGGTCCCGCTCAGGGGCGTGTTTTGGGTGTTGAGCGTCGCCACATAGTTGAGTTTTTTGAGCAAGGGGAGTGTGCTCTCTCCCGCCAGTTTACAGGGAAAGACCATAACGCGTCCGTAAGGAACACCCGTCAATGTCTCGTGGATGTCCATCCGTTGCAGGGCCTGTTCCAGATCTGCTCGTTGCTCCTCCAGTAGGGTGCTGTCCGTGAACTCGGGGCAGGGATCGTGATTGTTGCCGTGTACGCCCAGCGAGTAGCGGTCGGGGTGAGCCAGGAACAGATCAATGACACCTTGCTCGGCCTGGTCATAGCAGTTGCCGGGTACGGTAGCGATGGTGGTGTGATAGTCGTGGGCTTCCAGATGGGTCAGCAGTTCGCTGTAATTCAGGTTTACGAACGGCTCTTGCAGGCAGGGGTCGTCAATGACCAAGTTGGCATAGTCGTGATCGTTGTGCCAGGCTTCGTCTCCGGCCGTGTAGCGCACAAAGGCCATCAAGGGCACCACTTCCATAAAATGGGCCTGCTCAAACTCAAAATAACCGTCCTGTGGCCAGGCTTCGTAGAGCGTATAAAATTGTCGCTCTTCCAAGTTGTGGAAATGAGCGCCGCCGTCCACAAAGATGCTTCCGGCTCCATCCTGGAAGCGGACAAAGACGGGGTAGGTCTGGCTGTAGGCATCGGTGGCCTCTACCAATACGTCCACGTGGGTCGCGCCAGAAGCCAGGGTCAGAGCGCGATCGTACTGGTCGTAGGGAGCGGTGATGGTAATACCGGACAGCTCGCGCAGGATTTCGGGATGATCGGCGCTCAACTGATAATCCCGGCTGGTATCCGTGGGGTAAGTGGCGCTCACGATCTCACCGTCGGTCAGTTCGTTGAGGTTGGCGGGATCGTCGTCGCTGTGCGCCCGCGTCACCAGGAGGTTGACGCCGTGCTGGTCAATGGCCGTCTCCAGAACGGCCAGCCCACCGGGGTCGAGATGGTCAGACAAAGTGGCGGCATCAATGCCGATAGCGGGATAGTACTGACCATCCTCGTCGCGCAAGAGATCATTGGTCAAAGAGGTAGAAGCCACATCAACGACCGCCCAGCGCAGGCCATAATACTCGGCCACTTTTTTGAAATTGACGTCGGTGTTGCGAGGGTTGGCAGCGTTGTACAGAAGCAGTGCATCGCTCAGATCGGTCATCGTCTGAGGTAATGGCGCTGATGAAGCCTGTATCGCAGCGAGCGCCAGTCCCAGGCAAACTCCGCCAAGCAAAGCGCCGAAAAGCAGGCTTTTGGTCCGAGACGTTTTTTGCAACATTATTCCCTCGCTCAGTTGTAACAAAAGTTCTTCCAGGCCCAAAGCAGATACCGGCACAGGGCCGTCCACTCGGCCTGAGGCTCCGTGCGAGGAGTTTCCCCGTATCCTATCACAACCAGCCAACGCCTTACCTCATCCAGCACGGCGTTGTCTTCAAACCGGCCCAGGAACAGCAGCGGCGCCAGGGCGAACACGATCAGGTTGGCCGTGACGGAAAAGTGAGACCAATAGCCCCTCGGCGGGAGGCGTCGCTGGCGCAAGTATTTGATGGCATTGATCAGTTTTTGATCCAGTGGGACGGGCAACGGCCACAGCCGGTAGAGGTTGTACGATTTTTGTACCTGGGGGTGGTTCAAGAACCGTTCGGGGAACTGAGCATAGGTCTCGAAAGTGATGCCGAGTTCCTCGGCCATGAGATGACGGAAGGTGGTGTCTACGACGCCGGCGACCTGGGGCCACAGACTGTTCAAGTCTTGGGGATACAGTTCCGGCGCGGGATGCAGCTTGAAGTGCGTCGCCCGCTCGACCAGAGTGGATAACTCGGTGCCCGGTGCCAGGTTGTTCAAAGCGGCGAAACGTCGCCCGCGCTCGGCGTAGGAGTAATGATACTCTCCCCACAGGAGTAAAAGGGCCTCGTTGCACGCCAAGATGAGCTTGTTGATCCAGCGGATGGTCTCTATCCGGTCTTTGGGGAGCGGCGCTGATCGGGGCGTGTAGGGCAAGGACTCGATCATCCGGTTAATGAGCAGCCTGATACCGGCCCGCACCGAAATCTGGCGCGGGTCAATGATCGGCCCGAGATTTAGCATCTCTCGTCCATAGAGAGTTTGTCCGCCGGTCTTGAGTTCGTACATGGCGATGGTCGGTGCGGCCCGGCCCAAAGAGAGGTTCTGCGATTGGTTCGTGCGCAGCCGGCCGGGGCGCATCCACGAGATGCTAGTCTCTACGCCCAACTCTGCCGTTAGTTGTCGTGACAAAGAGGCAAACAGTTTGCGGTAGCAAGGAGAGCGAGTGACGACGGCGATCTCGTAATCGCTGAGGGAGATGGAGCGCCCGTCGTCGAGCATGACGCTGCCTTCACCACGTCCAAAGCTGCCGTAGAGGATGATGGAGCGCGGCTCCAGGTGGTCGCGGATAGCATCCACAATCCGCGCCAGGTGGCGGGCGATGGTGCGGTCAATCTCTGGGTTGTCGTGTGCGGTATACTTACTCGCCATACGTAATTGTTCGCCTAGAACACGGATGAGCAGGATTCACGGACTGAATGTCAGGCCAAGAATCCGCTAATGCTGGAAATCCGTGTTATTTCCACAGCACGCGACCGTCCACGTAATCGGGCACAGGCAGCCCCAACGAATCGAGCAACGTGGGCAGCACGTCCACCAGTTCGACGTGCTCGCCTTCCACCAAAGGCCGGTCGCTGAGAAAGACCCCGTCCGAGCCGGGATGTTCGGGCAAGTAACCGTGCATTGACTTTTGCCTGTGCCCAAAGCCCCAGATCGTTTTGGAGAACATTGCCGGTTTGTCCAGGTAAAAGACCAGGTCGCCGTAGCGGTTGTCGGGCATCTGGAGGTGATAACGACGGTAGTGCTCGTCGGTCATGGTAAAACCGCCCTCCAGATCACTCAGAATACGCTCGACAGTGGTCCGTTCGCCGTCGTTGCGGAACCAAAAGCGGGCATAGTTGGCCTCGACCAGGTTGATAAAGTCGTGGATGTTACGCTCGTGGCGGCGAAAATGCTTGTGAATGTCCACCCGCTGCTCGACGCGGATGTGGCCGTGGTCAGACCAGACGAAAAAATCGAAATCCGGCGCCCGGCGACTATAAGCCTCGACCTTGGCCTCGACCAG
Source organism: uncultured Anaerolineales bacterium (assembly GCA_964393895.1). Classification (GTDB taxonomy): domain Bacteria; phylum Chloroflexota; class Anaerolineae; order B4-G1; family B4-G1; genus B4-G1. The sequence continues at coordinate 44,460 of CAYMWP010000004.1, forward strand.
GCGATCCAGTTCACGCATCCGGGCGATGGTCTCTGGACCATCCTGTCCATAGTAGTGAGAGTAATGGTCAATGCTTCCCAGGAAAAGATACGTCCAGGGCTGTATTTCGCCAAATTCATGTTCCCCGATCTGGACAAATTCGTCGCCAGCGCCTTTGCGCATGCCCACGATCTCGAACGAGACATTGTGCTGACGCAGGATGTCGAATGCGGTGGGATATGCCTTCAAATACCCCGGTTCCTCCCATGCGCGGTCCTCGACCACGTTAAAGCAAGGCCAATACTTGAGCGGCTGATTGACCAGCAGAGGGATGCCGAACCATGCCGTATTCTGGGGGCGGTACTGGCGCGTATACTTGTGCAGAAAATAGCGCGAGCCCAGATTATCCAGCAAACCAAGATATTTGAAAACCCGCGCCCACCCGAAGGGAGAATTTGCAGGATCATACTTCCAGACGAACCACTGCAAGTGCTTGTCCGGGTGAACGCCGCTGTACATAGAAGGGTGGCAGGTGATGGAATGACCCAACTCTGAGCGCATCCGCCGCTGGTGGGGAAGCGAGTTCAAGAAGGGCATATATTGCAAGCTCTCTGGTTTGAGGGCGTCGAAGAAAAAGGTCAGAACTGGTTTCATTTCAAAGCCAAAGTTTCCCCTACCATAAATCTCACAACCGCGATCCTGTCTATAACCTGTTGGGGCGACAGTCTCTCTTGGGGTGGAAAGAGACGCCACGCTATTTTTTTCCCTAACCCTCTGACTGTTTCGTTGTTTGCATTCCTGAGATGGTCCACCGCACGGAGAATAGGTGAAGGCCGGGATTCCTGGATATAGTTTGTCAGGGCGTCAAAGTCGAATAACGCATCAACTGCGTATTCCCGCTCAAAACAGGCTTTTTGGATTGCGCGCGGTTGTTCCTCGAGGATGCGATAGAATAATGACCAATCTCTGTATCCTCCCGAGCTTGTCGCGGGAGGAATGGAAAAAAGAGCAGGGAACCTGTTTCTAACCGTCGTCTTGAAAAGCGATTTAGAAAAGCGGTATTTGGCGGGCAGGCGGCGCACAAAGTCGAGGATGTCATTGTCTAGCCAGGGGTTGCGCACCTGGGCGACGCTGTTCATCACCAGGCGTAGCGGAAGCACTTCTCTAACCATACACTCTACGATGCGAAAGTAATCCATGCGCTCGTGCAAATCTACCAGGTCGCTCCTGGCGGACAAGCGGCGGAGCATCTCGTCGTCCAGGGCCGCCAGGTCTTTGTATCCCTGAGCCGAGAGCAACCTGGCCCAGACTGGTTGGTTGGCCATGCGGCCGATGCGCAACATGGAGAACATGTCGTATTCGTCTAGCGGCGTGGCGGCGTACCAGCCGAAAGGTTGGTCGCCCATGAGCATAGCGTCGAAACGGCCGCGCAGTTCCTCAAAGGCCAAACACTCATAGATGCGGTTGCGCATACCACCGAAAAACAGCGTCGAGTTGCGAACGTTGGGCCAGATATCGGTCGGGTCATAACGGAGAGACGAGAACGGCATCCCGACCATCTCGGCCAGTGTTTTGGCGATGCGATAGTCGCTGCCGGACACGTCGTCCACATAGTAGGAGTAAATCGGGAGCTTGTACCCAAGTTCCACGCAAGCCGCTAAAAGCGCCCTGGAATCGAACCCACCGCTCAACAGCAGAGTAACGTCGGGGCGATCTCTGAGTCGCCGTTCCACCGCCTGCAACAAGAGCGGGGCGAGTTGAGACTGGTAGGCTTCCACCCCCTGGTCCTCTTGGGCCTGTATGACGTAATCCCAATACCGCGTAACTTTTTTTCCCTTCGAGATTTGTAGCACCGAGCCGCCTTGCAGGTACTTGACGTCTTCCAGATAGGTATCATCGTTGTGCACGAACCCGCTGCTGAGCATTGCGGCGATGGCCGTGCGGTTCAGTTTTTTGGGAATGTGATCGGTTTGAGCAAACGACCGCAGGTCTGGCGAAAACGTGACGTATTCTCGGCCCACGTGGTACATCACCGGCCTGCTCGCCAGTCTATCGGTGACGACGTAGCTTTTTTGCCGGGTTTCGTCGTGGATGAACAGGGAGAAGGAGCCGTTCAGTTTAGCGAAGGAAGAAACTCCATCCTGGGTAAAGAGCCGGTGAACGTATTCCTCTACCGTCTCGCCCGGTTGGAGGTCGTTAAAGATTTCGCCAAACGTCATCACCGCTATGCCATCGGAGAACGTTTGCAGTGTTCCTCTCTGATTCCTGGTCGCGGCGGGATTGACCAGGCAGGTGAGACAGTTTTTTTGCGAGAAAGTAGCACCTATAGACGTATGCTCGCTGCGGGGCGGAGAGATGAATCTGTAGAATAGCGGTTCTATCTCTTCATTGGTACTTGCGCTTGTTCCAATTATACCGATGATGCCGAACATAAAGCCTCCCGGTCAAATGAGCCGGCGGGTTACGATTACATTGTCCGATATACTTTTATCACTTGATGGGCAATGGCAGTCCAAGAAAGCTCGTTTCTAGTTTTTTCCAGAGCCTGTTCCCCCATCCTGTGACGTGTTTTCCGGTCTCGCAATAGGGTAACCACCGCCTGGGCTAGAGCGTCGCTATCTCGGGGTGGCACCAGCAGACCATCCCGACCATGGGCTACCACCTCTGGAATACCACCAACTGTAGTAGCAACGACCGGCCTGCCGAAGGCGTAGGCCAGAGGGATCACACCACTCTGGGAGGCCTCAATATAGGGTAACACCACCACGCTGGCTTGTTGAAAGAGTCGGGGCACATCCTCGCGCGGAATGTACTTATTGAGCACTTCAAAACGCTCAGGATGCACCATCATAGCCCGATAACGGTCAAAATTCTCCCCTTGACCGGCAATGATGAAATGGGCCTGAGGGCAGGCAGCACTGATTATAGGTTCGGCAGCAATGAGGTACTCTAGCCCCTTGTAAGGCCAGATGCGCCCGAAGAAAAGGATAGTTCCCTCCCGCTCAGGCCAATCTTGATCATTCCACCGCTTGTAGAGAGAAAACTCGCCATGAGGAACAACAGTTATTCGCTCTGGGAACACAGCATGCCTTGCTAGCAGGGTATCCTTCACGAATTGGCTGTGAACGATCAGGTGTTGCGAACGCGGGATGGGCAAATCACGCACGCTTTGGGGGATATTGCGCTGCGAACGATCCCCTGCGTGCATCACCGGATCGTGAATGGTAGTCACCAGATTGCGAGGCCGCCAGGTCGCGAGTCCCAGGTTAAACCAGGGATTTACCGCCACGAGGTGAATCACGTCTGGCTGCAAGCGGTTGATGGTTCTCCACATCTGGGTTAACATTCTCAAGTTGCGTAATGAACGCAGACGCGGTTTATCAAAGTAGAACAAGCCAACATCGGACGATAATGCCCCCTCCACGACCTTGAAATCAGTTGGAACCAGTAAACTTGTCTGCACCTGTGTCGCCAAAGCATTGGCCAAAGAAATGGTATACTCGAAAAAATTAAAGTCAATTAATACCACGTGCATAGGTCACTAGCCTTGGAATGCCTGCACCAATTGACGTCCTGTGACTCGCCAATCGTAGACCTGCTCAACTTGACGACGGCCGTTGCCCGTTATACGTCGCCATAACTCGGGCTCACGCATTATGCGAACCGTTTGCGCGGCAAAGTCATCCACCGTGTCAGCGATGAGGATGTTTTCGTCGTGGGTCACTCGCAAGCCCTCACAGCCCAACGTGGTCGAAACGACGGGTCGGCCCAGCATCATAGACTCCAGGATCTTGACCCGGACGCCGCTGCCGGCCCGCAGGGGGACCAAGTTGAGACAGGAACGCTCGTAATAGGGCTGCACGCTATCCACGTAGCCGGTGACGGTGATACCATCTACTTCCTCTCCCAGGCGCAGCACTTCTCGGGGCGGGCTAGAGCCGACGATGAACAGGCGGACGTCGGGGACTTGGCGTTTGATCAAGGGGAAAATCTCGTGCCCCAGGAGCAGGGCGGCGTCAATGTTGGGACGGTAATACATCGAGCCAACGAGCATCAAATCACGGAATTTGTGCGGCGCGTTCAACGGCTCGAAAACGTCGGTGCTCAGCCCGGTGGGAACGGCGACGATATCGGCACACGGCGCGTCTTGGAGAAGAAGGGAACGATCCAGTTCTGAATTTACGATTGTCCTGTCGTAACGCCGGATATATTTGAGCGTGGCATGTTTTTGAAACAGCCAGTCACGGAAGAGCTTGAGCTTTTGATACACGTTGCGCTCAAACAGCATCATGCGCCGCCACTGCACGTAAGGTACATTGTGCAGGGCGAGGATTGTTTTGCCCTGGTACCCAGGAGCGATGGCGTCTATGTAGGGGGCCATAGTGCCGTGATGGACGTCTATCACGTCAAAGTGTTCGGCGGCCGTGATGTGGCGCAGCGCCTCGACCAACTCTTCGTAATAAAAAGTGAGGTTGCCAATCGGCTCTCCATTACACACGTAACGCAGCAGGTGGGGCAAAAACTTGATCTTGGAGCGTTTGTGCCAGGGGACCGCTTCGACTCGGGTGCAGTACCCGCCTTCCACCAATCTCTGAGCATTCTCGGTCTGCCGAGAGTTGGGACGTACCGGGCACAAAAGCACCACCTCGTGCTCCTGAGAGACGTATCTCATTTGATTGGAGACCCGTATCTTGGCCCCGGCGTCGGGCGGGTAAGGGACGTAATTGGTGAGTACTAGGACGCGCATAAGGTTTGTTTCTCCCGATTTCGACGCTGGTGGTCGGCCAGCGCCGCGTTGAGGTACGCTTCCACCTGGTCGCCTACTTTGTCCAACGCATAGCGCTCGCGCACGGTGGCGATGGCGGCGTGACGAATGTGGTCTCTTAGATCTTGATGCTGGACCAGATCAATCACTGCTTGTGCTATGGCTCGCGGGTCTTTTGGCGGGACCAGGAGACCATCGTGCCTATGCGTGATGATCTCGGCTGGGCCTCCATGATCGCTGGCAATGACACAGGCGCCTTGGGCCATTGCCTCGATACTGATGCCACCAAACGGCTCGACCCAGGTATATGGCATGAGCACTGCATCATAATGTTGATAGCGATTGATTAACTCCTCCTGAGGGAGTTTGCCAATGAATCGAACTTTTTGCTCCAGGTTCAGTGATGCCACCAACTCCCGGAGATGGCGCTCATACGAGGGGCCTCCTGCTCCCACAATGTCCAAGTGAGCGGGCTTGCCGAGTTCGGACGTCAACTCTTGATCGAGTAGAGCCACCGTCTGGATGGCATAGGGGATACCCTTTTCTTCGCTCAATCGCCCGGCATACAAGAGTTCTATGGTGGGGCGGTCCGCCGAGGGAGATGGTGTATCCAGAATGAAGTGAGTCTGCAAGCCCGCTGGGATGACAGAGATGTGTTCGGCCGGGAAGCCAGCTTTGACATAATGGTGCTTCAATACTGGATTGTTGGCAATGAAATAAGGGAACCGAATAGGGTCAAAGAGTTTGAGGCCGTGAACGAACAATCGGTAGCTTCGCTTACACCGATTTGGTTCCAGGCAAAGCACCCGATAATGTTGCAACAGCCAGTAATCGGCCAGTGCGAAAACGAGGGGTAAATCTAGGTCTTGAGCTGCGACCAGAGGACTGAGTGAAAGATGGCCCATATTCCACACGTATACAATATCGGGAGACAACGACTGTATCAATCGGCGAGCAATACCATAATCAATGCGGCTAATCAGCGCCCAATGGAGATGTTGCCAGCGCCGGTAAAGTGGGTGTTGGCTGACAGATTCGCGTATATGTAACAGACGGTATACGTTACCATCTACTCGTCTCTTGGGAATCTGCCAGTTACTGGTAAGTATTTGAACGTTGTAACCTCGCTTGATTAACTCGTCGGTTATGGCTTTGCATTCGAGACTATATCCACCCTTATAATGGGGATAGTAACGGTTAGACAGGACCAAGATTCTCTTTAGATTCTGAGATGCACCATTCGTCATCATTCTACCGCCTCACGAGACCTCGTATGCGTTTGCCCCACAACCATTCCAAACTATCCCAGATTGTGCGGATATCTTTGAATGTGATGATGGAAAACGAGAAACTGGCAACGACAAAGGCGAGCAGGAAAGGCAAGCGGGCGAGCCACGACTCGGGCCGGAGCCACCAAAAGATGCCGTAGAGTGCGCCAAAAACCAGGAAGGGTTTTACGTAATTCATCACCCGGGGCACGAGGTTGGTCTTGTGCAGAAACCAGACGTTGACCGGGTTCGTGACAATGCAACCCACCATTCCGGCCAACGTTGCCCCGAGAATACCGAATGGGGGAACCAGGGCCAGGTTGCCGAGCACCGTGGCGATGGTGTTCACCGTATTGGAAACCGGGGGCGCTTTGGAATTGCCCGCGGCCACAGCCGAGGTGCCCAGCACATCTCCGACCAGGTTAATCGCCGTGGAGAGCATCGCCAATGCAAAGACGGGGCCGACCTCCAGGTACTGTTCAGAATAGAACAGGAGGATGATCTCTTTCTGGAAAACGAGCACCAGCATTGAGCTCAGCGTCATCAGGAAAGCCACAGTACGCAGCATGGCGTTCATCATCCTCCGCCCGCGCCGCCAATCATCCTGGGCAAGCAAGGCGGATAGATTGGGAAAATAGACAGTGCGGACCGATTCGTACAATTGTCTGATCTTGGAAGGTATCTTGGTGGCAATTCCCAATAAGGCGACGTCGCTCGGGGTCATCACCGTGGCCACCACCAGTGTCCCGAACGAACCAAAGATAAAGGTCAGTATCGCGTTGATCTGCAGGGGCCAACTAAAGCGCAATAATTGGTGTAATGTAGTGGCGCGAAAAGAGACGCCCTTTTTGGTGGGGAGATAGAGGTAGAACAGCAGACCAGCCACCGCTATAGCGATCACCTGGGCCAATACCGCTCCCGCCATTCCCGCCTTGAACCAGACCAGGAAAACGATCAACAACACCATCTGCAGAATACCGGTGACTAGATCAATGAGTGCCATCTGCTTGAACCGGAAAAAGCCCTGCAACATCTTTTTCAAAACGGTCTGATAAGCTAACGCCAGCGCAAAGACCAGGATGAGGGGCGTCAGACCCTCCACGGGTTGCTCGCCAAACAACCCGTAAATCCAGCGCTGTGTGACCAAGAACAGCAGTGCGACCAGAACAACTGTCAATAAACGAAAGATAACCACCGTGTCAACGACGATATTTTGCTCCTCACCCTCCGCCTGGGTGATGGAGCGGAGCGCGGCTGTCCCTATTCTAAAACCACTGACCATCTCCAAAAACCTGGCAATGAGCTCGACCAGGATCGTGATGCCCAGATCGTGGCTCGATAGGTATACGGACAGTATCTTGGTGGCGACGATGCCGGAGGCGATCCTCACACCGGTGCCAAAGGTCGTGTACATCGTCCCGCCTACGAAACGAGACAACAGACTTTTACTATCCGTTGCTGTCATTTATTCTTCCATTCCATCGAGTCTATAAATCACTTCATTGACACCCAACATGACCCCTAAAACAGGTGTCCAGTACCAGGCCATAAACATAGGGCTAGCTATGCTGGCAATGAGAACAGTAACATAGCTTAAGGTGAAACCCAGAACAACCGCCATAAAGACTTTATCCTTAACTCTCTGCCAGAGACGATACCCCCGAAATAAAAACAGAGCCGAAAACCAAATAAAAGGGACAAAACCAGCAATTCCCAAATCCACCAGAATGAACAAGTAAGCATTATGCATATATCCAGTGAGATAATCCCCTTCTAGCCGAATTCTAGGGCGATAGTCGTTCCCTGGACCTATGCCGAATAGTGGATGTCGCTGGATCGAGATTCTCGCATATTTGTTTTCCAGTACACGCCACTGCCACGACGAGCTGTATTTTACCTCATCGCCGGTAAAAAGCGAAGCAGCTCTTAGGTAAAGTGCGTTGAAAATATCGCCCAGCTTGGGGAAATACATGCTTGAGAGGGGAATGACAACGGCGATGATCACTGTGACGGCGTATAAGAGTAAGAGTAGATTCTTACGTTGGTTTCTATTGCTGCGCAAGAATACGAAAGCGATAGATATAGCTATACCTACCCACGAACTCCGGTTGAAAGTAAAGGCCAGGGCAACGAATAAAAGACCAATGGCCAAGAATAGCAACCATTGCATCTGTCCTAGGTGCTCACGGGAAATGAAGAGGATAAGAGCTGGCATTAACATGACCAGAGTCAGAGACTGTCCGGGAGGCAAAACTCGAGTCACGCCGGCAAAGTCACTCTCAAACACCCCGGCGGTACCTACCTTACCAGGCAAGATCACCACCGAGTCACCCACGGCCTGCTGTACGATCATCATTACGGCCACTATGGTAGCGATCACAAGCATCCCTACCACCAATGTCATGAGCTGGCGGCGAGTTCTGACCAGATTGGTGACGGCGAAGAAAGCGAGATAGTTGAACAGAATGCGCCATTGATACTCTAGCAGATCAACGTCGGCGCCCAGGTTTAGCACCGCATTCAGCAAAGAGATAAAACTCGCTCCAAAAAAAAGAGCGATGGGTAGATCGAGTGGAGTTTTTACAAAAGGGCTCTTTTTATCTCCCAATGTCTGAACGATCACCAGGCCCAACAGGAAAATCAGGCACAATTCGATTGCGCTAAAGGCAAACCCGATGCTGATGGTAGGGATTTGGTTCTGAGCAAAGATGGACGAACTGGCCACGAGTGTCAGCAGGATCACCAACTCTGGCCTGGAAAACGAGAATAACAAGACAACCAGGCCACCCAGGGCCAACATCATCAAGTCCCAGGAGAGCTTTGTCGCCAAAAAACCAGAGATCAACCCCAGGACGACGACAGTTATCGCCAACGCTGGCAGTAACATAGAGCGCAGCAGCGCCACTACCATCTGCAGGTAGTAGCCCGACGGCCGGTCGAGCTTGACCGGCAATCTCAACCGCGGTGGTAAATTAGCCATCATTTGCGCTCTCGTACAACCCGAAGAAACAGGCCCGCCAGTCGTCGGGTGTTCTCCCGAACGTTAAACTCGCGCTCCACCAGCGATCGCCCGTTGACGGCTAACCGTCGCCGCAACTCGCTATTCTCCGCCAAGTGGATCAGCGCCGCCGCCAAGCCCTCCACATCCTCCTCCTCCACCAGCCAACCAGTCTCTCGGTGACGTACTAACTCTGGGATGCCCGATACGCGGGTGGAAACCACCGGCACTCCCGTCGCCAGGGCCTCCATCATCGCCACCGGTATGCCGTCGCGGTCCCCGTTCTCAGCTACCACGCAGGCCAGCGCAAACAGGTGACTCTGCCGCAACGCTTCATATACCCACGCTTGATCTCTGGCTCCGGCCAGCGTGATCACATCTTCCATCCCCAGATCGGCTATCAATTGCTCCAACGCTGCTCGTCGTCCCCCGCGACCGACGATCGTGCAGTGAAAATCCAACCCCCGATCTTTTAGCCGCCGACAAGCGCGGATCAGATACTCGTGCCCCTTCTTTTCGACCAGGCTGCCGATCGATAGTATGCGCAAGGTGGCATCCTCGGCCGGAATAGACGTCGTCTGGAAACGACCCAGGTCAATGCCGCAGTGGATCACCTCCACACGCTCCTCGGCGACCCGTGGGCACAACTCGACAATGACCCGCTTGTTATAGTCGGATATCGTCACCAACCGGTCGGACGCTCCGGCAATCAGACAGAGCAGGTCGTTTTCTGGAGAATAGATGTCGCAAGCGTGGGCAGTGACCGTGAGGGGCATATTGAGCAGTTGGCTCACCACCATCGCTGCCGCAGCCGACAGCCAGGCAAAATGAGCGTGGACCAACTGTATTTCCGAGTCTTGCAAATATCTGGTCAGGTACACCCCTTTCCAGAAAATGAGCAGCCGTTTGAACAGCCAGATAGATCTTGGCGCCGGTTGCGCCATCAGGCTCCACAATAACTTGCAATAGCGCCGGGGGTGCTTGAACAAAAAGTAGACCTGTGCCAACCACAGAGCCGGGCTGCACAGTCTAGGGGCGTAATGCACTTGGTGCATCAATGCTCGAGAGGTTGGGTGTACCGGCCCGGGCTTGGGCGGCAACAAAGAGCAGATTTGGAGCGACTCTCCTTGTTGCTGAACCTCTCGTATCTCTTCGGCTACAAAGGTCTCGGTCAGGTGGGGAAAGCGCAGCAGGATATAGGCGACTCTGAGGGTATACATAAGCCGGTCCCGCCTCGGTCTACCGTAGCTTGGATTTTCGTACAGCTGTGACAAAAATGATAGCGACAGTCGCTACAGTGACCCCGACCACCAACATTACCCAGGTCGGCAACCCGCCGCTGCTGGCGCCCGGCTCGCCGGGAGATGGCGTCGGTTGAGTGACCGTGCCATCACCTTCTCCAGCCTCGACGGTGACTGTAGCAGTGACCACCGGCGTCAACTCTGGCACGGCAGCAGCCATTTCTGAAACTATACCACTGTTGGTCAGGCCACGGGTGTCAATGGATTGGATGTCAACCTTATCCTCACCCTCGCGGACGAGAACCAAGTTTCCCGCCAGATTCCAATATCTTTGGCTCAGCGCATAAGCCGCCCATTCGAGTCCCTCGTCCGTCGTACCGGTGACGGCGAGAAGCGCTCGCTCCTCATTCCAAGGCGATGGGATCTCTTGAATGTAACCCAGGGAAAGATCGGGCGGCAGCCGCAGCAGCACCTCGCCTATCTGGTGCTCCACTTGGTCGGCACCAGGTACGAAAGGTTGGGGCAGCAGGGGGTTGATTTGCCGGATGAGAGAATTGGCGGAAGGGCGACCGATAGCAACGACGTGGTAACGGCTCAAGCTTTCTGCGTCAGGCGTTTCTTCTCTCAGTGACACGGTTGGCCGAAACCCGTCGCCAATCGCAGAGCTTCCCAGGACGTATGCTACCCGCAACATACTTTCCAATTCGGCCGCTTCTGGCAGGGAGGGAAGTGCAAATAGAACGTCGCTCAGGTCTGGCCGTGTATTGAACGGGAACGGGAAATAGTCCAGATCCAACACACTGGTGCCCTGCTCCCGATGTTCCAGGTGAAGCAACGAATCCTGAGAGACATTTAACCATACTTGCTCAACATCTATGCGCTCACATTGATCTTTGCTGACTTGCATCCAGGACTGGATAGAGATTTCGTTGCTGGTCCCGCGCTTGATACGAGAATCAGGCAAATCCAGCTCCAACACTCCCCCAATGGCATTACTCTCGTCGAGGGACACACTGGCCCAGGGAATATCGTTGAGGAGAACGGTCAAAGTTGATACCTGCTCGTCTACGGCCGCAGAGTGGCCAAAGAGCAGCCGGAAGTAAGCGCCGTCGGTGAGGGACCAACCCAGGGGCACGGGGAACCAATAAGTGAGCTCCTGACCGTACATGCCGTAGACAGTTCTGTCAGTATATCCTAGATCGGCCAGGGTATGCTCGCTTGAAATAGTCTCTGTCGGCGGGGGAGAATACCGAATTTCGCGTATCAGGCCGGCGGGGCCTTTCAGGTCTGGAAAACTAGTATCCAGGCTCAAAGATTGGGCCGCTTTGTAGACGGCCTCCTCGGTCGCGCCCGTGACCAGCAATGCAACCTTGTTGGAATCCCAAGGGGAGACTATTTCTTGCAAAACGCCATCCCCGTCCACCACCGGTCGCTCACCTTGCACAAAGAAATACTCTCCCTGACCAATAGATGTGGTCTGCCCTTCGCTGCCGGTAGGCCCAAGCTCTGTAGCCAGGTAGCTCGTGTTCCACAGTTCCTCGTTCTTACCTTGTAGGGCGGCCAAGTTCTCCAAGAGACCAGGTTGAGATGATTCCAGATCTGTGAGGCGCAACGTCAGGTAAAAGCGAGTTGCCGCCCCCGGTGAAAGTGGACCCAGTTGCCAGCGAACTTGATTGTCGCCGGCCTCGGTGCACGCGGGATCACATTCTACCATTTCGGTTCCCAACGGGCAATTATCAACCAGAACGAGTGACGTCAGGGAGATGGACGCCGTGTTGGTGACAGTGACCGTGTAACTGAACGTGTCGCCTGGGGCAATGAAGGCGGGCCCGCGCGTGCTCATAGACATTTCTCTGCGATGTATAGGTATGGGCAAGGCGACATTCTCCCCCAACCACGCAACTAACTCGTTACGGTCGGGCTGACCGATCACGAGCAGGTGCTCAGAGCCATTCAGCCCGCTGCTCACGTCCCTCAACCAACTCGCGTCGCTAGTGACGGCGATGTCTATCCCACTGGTCAGATCGCCTAATTTGGCCGCAATGCCGGCCGCCGCGCGTAATTCCACTTCAGAGGGCTGGGCTGGCAGGACAAAACGCACCTGGTCCGGTTCAAAAGAGCGTTGATAGAAAGGGCGGGGGTAATCGGACAAATCCAGCGTGTAGGGAGTCAGACTGTAGTTCAGGGAGAGTAAAGATTCAGGATAGACGATCAATTGCGCCTTGTGCAATACACCGCACAGAAAAGCGGCGTCCAGTTTCAGGCGAATGTTGTGGTAGGTGCTCGCTCCATCATTGAGCACGTTGGAGGGAATATCCACTCTTAGGTGAATGTGTTCCAGTGCGGGGGCGTCCAACGAGTATACTTGCAACAGTTGATCGTCGAGGTAAAACATCAAGTCGCCGAAAAATTGACGGGCTACTGTTCCCTCACCCTGCTCTGCTTCTGTGAAAAAGTAGCCGAGTTCAAAGTCGAGATAGCTTCCCTCTTCCACCAACCAATTACTGGGCAACCTGAACGAATACTGCGTGCTGCCCCACGGGCTGGATAACACTCTTTCTCCGTATCCCAGTTCCTCCAATGTAACGTGGAAGCTAGAGTGAACGTCAGATTGGGCTATGACTGTGTGAAAAGCCGGGGCTGCGACGGCTGTCCCTATAACGAGAGATAGAACCAAGGCCGCCGCTTTCCGCCAGACCCAGCGGCGAAAAGACCCGTTTGCTGTGTTCATTAGTGGCTTGCATCCTCGCCAAAAAGGTAGACTTTGCCATAGCCATGGCTGTTAACACTTTGTAAAGTGCTTTCCGCCCGGGCGACAAGTTCTTCGCGCTCAACACCGTTAAAGTTGTAGGTGACCACACTCGAAGTAGCGGTCAAATTCAGCTTCATACCGACTTGTTCTAATTCAAAGATGCTCCACTCCATCCTGGTGTGCAGTTTTTCCAGAATCTGCTCTGCGTCCGTCCCCGGTGTATCCGGGAAAAGCAAGGCAAATGTATCCCCCTCGAACCGGGCCACCAGGTCCTCCTCGCGCAAGTACTGCTTCAGAAAAAGGGCCACGCGACGCAACACACTATTTCTCAAGTGAGGCAGACGCATATCTTTGATCACGTCGAGACGATCAACCTTCATCAACGCCATAGAAAGAGGATAAGTGTGCCGTTTAGCCCGGCTCAACTCCTCGCCAAGCCGCTGTAAGAAATAATGCCGGTTGTAGATTCCGGTATCCTCGTCCGTGAAAGTAGCGCCGACGATTCCCTCTCTGGACGAGCTCAGATACTCTCGCACAAATACCAGCCCAACGCCTACCCCCGCGCCCAAGATGACGGCCAGCACGAGATTCTGTACCTGATCCGGCTTGGAGGGCGATGGAGGCGTATAGGCTGGGTCGAGAGGCTTCATATCGTAAACTTCACCCAGGTTGTCTATGTACTCGATTGTCTCCTGACCCACCATGTCGGCGCACGTTTTGGCAATTGCAGGATCGTCGCTTTCGACGATGATCTTGAGGATGTTGGTCGGAGACACCAATTCACTGCTGACCTCGAGATTCCTTCTCTGCTCTGTGGTCAGGTCCATCTTGGCGTAAACGGTTTTCACGATCGTATCACTGACAGCGATGTGGGCATACGTCGCCAGAATCGAGTCCCGCTTAGTCAACGTATCCAGACCTCTGATGACGTCGTCCACATTGCCAAAGGATGAACCAGGGCTGACGACGAAGGTAGCCACAGTACGGTAAATGGGCGTTTGGCTGTAGGTGAACACCAGCGCAGAACTCACCGAGATCAGCAATGCCGGCAGGATGAGCCACCAGCCTTTTAGTACCACTTTTAAGTAGTGCTCTAGTTCCATTGCGGTTACACCCAGCGCTTAACTGGCCCCCTCTCCGAAAAAGACTGCCGCCACCGTCCACCACAAAATCTTCCAATCCAGCGCCACACTCTGCCGCTCAACGTACTCTATATCATATTTTACTATAATGTCGAAACTAATGCCACTCCGCCCCCGCACCTGCGCCAACCCCGTGACGCCCGGCAATACCTCCAAACGCTCGTGGTGCCAGGGACGGTATTCCGCTACCTCCCACGGCACGTTGGGGCGCGGGCCGACCAGGCTCATCTCTCCTTTGAGCACGTTGATGAATTGGGGCAGTTCGTCCAGGCTCGTCTTGCGCAGGATGCGTCCCACCCGGGTGACCTGCGAGGTCCGAAATGGTTTGTAGACTTGGCCGTTCCCATTGTCTTCGGGCTGCGGGTTCACAAGAGCTTTCTTGAAAGCGCCGTGCAAGTTGCCATTCGCGCCGTTCTTACCGTTTTCACCAGCGCCGCCGATCTGACCGTTCACAAAGGCCTTCATAAAGGTGCGATGGAAACTATCGTCCAGGTCGTGCCGCATAGTGCGAAACTTGTACATGCGGAAAGGGCGTCCTCCCTTGCCAATGCGCTCCTGGATGAAGAAAGCCGGCCCCGGCGAATCCAGCCGTATGAGAAGCGCGCACAGGCCCATCAACGGAAGAACTAGGGGCAGGGCCAGTGTGCAAATGGTCAGGTCCATCACCCGCTTGGCGATTTGATATATCCTTCGGTACGGCAATACCTGTGGTCTGTTGACAATTACTAGTTCCATTCATCTCTCCTGTGCGATCCCTACGTTACATAGCTCCCTGTGGATACCTGCTGCGCCCGCGTCGAGCGTTCCATCTCCCTGTCTCTTTCCATTGCATCAATGGCCCTCTCTACCAGGTCGTCGAACGTCGTGCCATCGTCGGGAAAAGATACGGCGCCAATCTGTGGAGTGACCATCGTCTGCTCGGATAGAACCTGGCGCAACCGCTTGGACAGGCCAGATAGTTGCCCCGGCGCCACCTCTGGCAGTAGCACCAGAAAATGGTCGCCGTTTTGGGCGATAATGTTATAGTCTTCCAGCTCGTCGCATAGTGTCCTGGCAACGTCGGACATGACGTACCGTTTTATCATCGCCTGTTGAGCTTCTCGTACCATACGGTCCAGGGCGACCTGAATCGAATCCTCGTTGATCCCAATAGCTACCATGGTCAAGGGGCGCTGGTAATGTCGGGCTCTTTTCAGTTCCCGGTACATCTCGACCTGGCCGTCCGAGGATACCTCTGGCAGTCCATCGTCGCGCCCAATGGTGATGCGCGTTATCGCGCGCTCGAATTCGCCGATCCCATTGCTCACCCAACGAGCCAGAATGATCGCCACAGCAATGATGCAGACCTCGGTCACAGTCAGGGGGAGAGAGACGCCCCATATATCGGATTTTACCCACGTCTTGACCAGCAGGAACAACAGCGCGGACGCCGACAGAAAAGCCCACAGAGGAACCTCGCGCAAGCGGGGAGCGAGGATGGTGAGAATGACCACCAGCGGCACGAAAGTATAAGCCACGTCGGTGATATCCACCGGGTTGCTCAACCGCTCGATATTGAAAAAGAGGAACAGCCAAAAGACAAGTATGACTGTCAGATAACGCATCCGTTTCATAAAGTGTTCTTTTCGCCTCTCTCCTCTACATCATTCCCGCCCTGGCGCAGGCTAGTCAGTGACAACGCCAGGCGTACCGCCCTAAAAAGTACGTATATTCTAAGCAACGAGGATAATACGTGGGTATCAGAAAGCCTAAAAATATATTCAACTTTTACCGATTATTCGAAATTGGCGTGACCGCCAATTTTGCTTGGCCTGGATCGCCCAATCCAGGCCTCTGAGGGCTAAATTGCGTCGAATGTATCTGGTACGTTGCCGGATTTGGCAATCCGGGCCGGATTTGGCAATCCGGCGAGAGCATTTAGGGGCTTTTGATCAGATTCTTGGCGCCCTTTGTTTGCACCGCGGCTATTTTAGAGTAGGAGCAGGTTCTTGACAGCATGTAGAATCTGTGGTATTATATCGCTCGCGTTAGCACTCTCGTAAGTTGAGTGCTAACAAGGCGGATTGCCAAATTCAAATCAATCTTAATTTAGGAGGTAATGAGATGGCATTGAACATCAAACCGTTGGGTGATCGGGTAGTCGTGGAGCCACTGGAGGAGGAGACGGCGACCTTTGCCGGTGGCGAGTTGGTGCTCCCCGACACAGCCAAGGAAAAACCCCAGCAGGGCAAGGTGCTGGCCGTGGGGGCAGGTCGTCTTGACGAGGACGGCGAACGCATCCCGATGGAGGTCAAGGTTGGGGATACGGTCGTGTACGCCAAGTACGCTGGCACGGCGTTCAAGGCGGAGGGCGGCAAGGAGATTCTCTTCCTGAAAGAGAGCGACATCCTGGCCGTCCTGGGATAGTTGATAATCTGATTAGCAAGGAGAACAGAAAATGGCAAAGCAATTAGTTTTTAGTGAAGAAGCTCGTCGTTTCCTCAAGAACGGGATTGACATCCTGGCGAACGCCGTCGTCACCACGCTGGGGCCCAAGGGGCGCAACGTGGCGTTGGACAAGAAGTGGGGCGCTCCCACCATCACCCACGATGGTGTGACTGTCGCCAAAGAGATCGAGTTGGAAGACCCATTTGAGAATATGGGGGCGCAGTTGTTGAAGGAAGCAGCCACCAAGACGAACGACATCGCTGGCGATGGAACCACCACCGCCACTCTGCTGGCCCACACCATCATCACCGAGGGTATGAAGAACGTGGCCGCCGGCGCCAACTCGATGTTGCTCAAGCGCGGCATCCTGGCCGGTGCCGAGGCCGTGGTCCAGGCCATTGCCGAGCAGGCGATTGAGTTGAGCAGCAAGAACGAGATCGCCAACGTGGCCGCCATCTCGGCGCAGGACCGGGAGATTGGCGAGTTGATCGCCGAGGTGATGGAGAAAGTTGGCAAGGACGGCGTCATTACCGTCGAGGAGAGCAAGGGGCTAGAGTTCGAGACCGAGTACGTAGAGGGTATGCAGTTCGACCGGGGCTATATCTCCCCTTATTTCATCACCGACCCTGAGGCGATGGAATCGGTCATCGAGGAGCCTTATATCCTGATCCACGACAAAAAGATCTCGGCGGCCCAAGACCTGGTGCCCATTCTGGAAAAGCTGGTGCAAAAGGGAGCGCGCAACTTGGTCATCATCGCCGAGGACATTGACGGCGAGGCGTTGGCGACGCTGGTGTTGAACAAGCTGCGCGGTATGCTCAACTGCTTGGCGATCAAGGCCCCCGGGTTCGGCGACCGTCGCAAGGCCATGTTGCAAGACATCGCTGCTCTCACCGGTGGTCACGTCATCACCGAGGAAGAAGGGCGCAAGCTGGATAGCACTACCATCGCTGACCTGGGCCGGGCCGACAAGATCGTCTCCTCCAAGGACGACACCACCGTCGTAGGTGGTCGCGGCGAGGATGCCGAGATCAGGGGGCGTATGGAGCAGATCAAGGTCGAGATCGAAAAATCCACCTCGGACTATGACCGCGAAAAGTTGCAAGAGCGGCTAGCCAAGTTGGCCGGCGGCGTCGCCATCATCCGCGTTGGCGCAGCCACCGAGACCGAGCTGAAGGAAAAGAAGCACCGCGTCGAGGACGCGCTCTCGGCCACCCGCGCGGCGGTCGAGGAGGGGATCGTGGCCGGCGGCGGTGTGGCGCTGATCAACGCCGTCTCTGCGCTCGACGGGGTCAAGATGGCCTATCCCGACGAGCAGACGGGCGTCAAAATCCTGCGCACGGCGCTAGAGCTGCCTATGCGCAAGATCGCCGAGAACGCCGGCGAGGACGGGGCAGTGATTCTCGACACTGTGCGACGGATCCAAAAAGATAAAAAGAACGACAGGATCGGCTACGACGTGCTGCAGGGCGATTTTATGGATATGGTGGAAGCGGGCATCATTGACCCGGCCAAGGTGACCAAGGGGGCGCTCTCCAACGCGGCCTCCATCGCAGCCATGGTGCTCTCCACCGAGGCGCTGATCACCGACATTCCCGAAGAGACACCGCCCGCGCCGGCGATGCCTCCGGGAGGGGGCGGGATGTACTAGGCCGACACAGTCGGTTCGTGTGTAAACCCTTAGGGTCTTCCGAGACCCTAAGGGTTTTTGTGTTCCAACGTCTCTAGGAGCGTCGCGGGCAGTTCGTCTCGGTTCTGGCGCGTCACGGTGAGCACGGCCATCGCGCTCTTGGGCAATTTGAGTTGCGCCTGCGCCACCAGTTCGGGACGGACGACGACGAGGGCCAACGCGAACTCGGACTTGCGCAGCACGTCGAAGGCCCGTTGCCAACCCCACCCCTGTTCTATCTCCAGCGGCCCCAGTTCGTCCACCACGAGCAGGTCGCAGGGCGTGGCGCGGGTCAGAATCTCGTTCCCCCAGGCCAGGGTCTCGGGGCTGAAGCGAAAGCGCCCCTGGATCACGGCCGGGCTGACTTTGGGTTCGAGCGTCAGCCGGCGCACAGAGCCGCTGCGCACGTCGAGCACGTCCAGATTGTCGTCGGGGCGGCGCAGAGTGATGAGTCCGCCGCAAGTGTGTCCCCGGTTTTGCGCCAGGGCGACGGTCTTGCGGCAGACGATGCTCTTGCCCGCGCCCCGTTCGCCGGATAGGATGATGATGCGCTTGGCCATCTAGTCCTCGTATCCCGGGATCGGCCCGAACTGGTCCTCGATCTCCTCAGGCTCAAAAACCTCCAGCATACAGTCCCACCAACTCAGGCCGTCGGTCTTGCGGAACCTCCACCAGCGGATGTCCGGCCAAAAGTAACGCCAGCGCCACAGAGATTGTACCCGCTCCCACCCATAGTCGCTGGCGAGGGTGGTAAAATCCACATAGTAGCCCGCGGGGACGAGTTGTTTGAGTTCGCCTCCCTCGACCATGGCACGCCCATCTTGCTGGCGGGCGCTCAGATCCCACGTCGCTTCTCGCAAGGGTTCTCCCATACTTCCACCTTGCTCGGCGGCGCGGATAAAGACGCGCCAGTAGGTGACGTTGCCCACATCCTCCCGCACCAACTCTATCTTTGATGGTTTATCTTTGTAGGGTTCCTGATCCAGCCCGATGGCCCGGCCGCAGACGTGCCAACTCATACGGGAGTGACCCGAATAGGGGGTATAGTCCATCGGCAACTGGGCGATGTCGAGATGGGCCAAATAGTCCCACCCGGCTTCTTCGCTCACACGCCAGCGCAGGGCGTTAAAGCTTTCGTTCACCCGGTCGGAGAGAAACGGCTCATTCTCACCCTTACCCTCATTCTCCTCATCCTCGACGTTGAGCTCGACGCCGGGGATGCGAACCAGCTCGTAGGGGGGAGCGGCCGCGGGAGTCGGCTGCACCAGTTCCACGTAGAGAGATGGCTCGGTGGCCGGAGCGTCGGCCTGGGCCTGGGCCACGGCGCGAGGCGAGAGTGCCTGGCTCGTCCAGGCCAAGTCGTCCAGGGGGGCATCGGTGCTATAGACCTCGTGGAACAGCGCCCAGCCCGCCATACTGACGGCGATGAGGTGGCTGTGCGAGCCCCGTTCGTAGGCGTAGACGAGACTCTGGCCGTCCGGGGCCCAGGCCGGAGAGTCGCCGGCGCCAAAGAGTTCGGTCTGCGCCTGGTCGGCGGTCAGTGTGTCCCAATCGAAACTGGTGACCTGGACGTAGGGGTTGCCGCGCGGCCCGCTGATGTAGGCCAGTTGCGCGCCATCGGGCGACCAGGCCGGGTGATCCTCGTCCAGGTCGGGGCTGTTGGTGATGTTGATTATCTCGTCTCGCCCGACGAGGTAGAGGTAGATGTCCTTGTTTCCCTCGCGGAAGGAGGTGAAAGCGATGGCGCGGCTATCGGGCGACCAGGCCGGCTCATAGTCGGGAGCGCGGTCGCTGGTGATGCGCTTCAGCTCTCCTTCGGCGGTGCTCATCATATAGATGTCCAGGCTGCCCCGGCGGTAGGACTCGAAGGCGATCCAGCGGCCATCGGGCGACCAACTGGGATTGGCGTCAAAGCCGGGGGCGTGGGTCAGGCGGATCAGCGCGCCGCCGACCAGGTCCAAAAGATAGATGTCCCAGTTGTGGGCGCGATTGGAGGCAAAGGCGATATAGTTGCCGTCGGGAGACCAGGCCGGGTCACGCTCTTCGGCCGGGTCACAAGTCAGGCGCACCAGTTGCCGGTCGGTCTGGTTGAGGGCATAGATGTCCGAGTTACCGTCGCGCCGCAGGGTAAAGGCGATGGCCCCGCCGCTGCCAAAGGGGGTCGGTGTGGGGCCGGAGACGGGAGAGAGGTCGGGGTCCGCGGTGGCGGCCGGTTGGAGCGGCTCGATGCCGGCCGGCAGCGAGGCGGCCTGGTACAGCGCGACGACCAGCAGCGCCAGGACGATCAGGTTTCCCAGGATGAGCAGCACCAATAGCCGCACGCCGCGCGGTTGCAGCGTGAGGGGCTGCCCGATCTCGTCCGGCCGGCGCAGCCAGGCGAGCGCGCGCACGATGGGTGCCCAGGTGCGGACGACGAGGCGGCGTGAGCGGGCAAAGAGTTCGCCCAGTCGCCCCCGGCGGCTTTGTTCCGCTCCCGTTGATGGTTCTAGCTCGGTCCAGGTTTCCCCTGGCTGCGCCTCGTCGCTCATAGTGAGTCAAGTATACGCTGACTGGGGGGCTTGTCAAGCCTGTGTTTCTCACACTTGTCGCTTTTGACGCCTTTGGGCCTGGGTCTGATGATCCGGACTGAGCAAGATGGGAGGTTTTTCCCCTGGGCAAGGTCGCTTTGCTAGCAGGCCGGAACCAAATGGGATTTTTGAACCGCAAGACGCAAAGAACGTATCCTCTCAATAACCTGGGGTTTTAAAGGCAAGAAACCAGGTTTTTTTGAAAAACCTGGTTTCTTTCCCCGAACTATTGAGATGATACCAAAGAACGCCTTTTTTGACCCTCTTTGCGCGCTTTGCGGTAAGATGTGGCTAACAGGCCCCCTCGATTTGCACAGAATCCAGATACCAGTATACTAGAACAGAAACACCTCACCCTCTCATAGAGGTTGGCAGCGCAGTGTGAGAACTGTTCGTAGGAGGCAAACCGATGCCCACTGATTCTACCACATCCCAGGGTGACGAGTTCGAGCGCCAGGTCAAGAGGTTGCTGGAGCTGCACGGCTTCCAGGTGGAACGCAATCGCTACAAGGCGGGCCGGCAGACTGATCTGATCGCCAAAAGGGAGGTCTATCCGGCCAGGCTCGCCTTCCTGGTCGAGTGCAAGGATCACCGCTCGCCGGTCGGGATGAACGTCGTGACCGATATGCACGCCCGCGTGGACGGTGTGCGGCGGACGGAGAACGCGGATGCGCGCGGCTGGATCGTCGCAGCGGGTGAGTTTGCGATGAACGCACGCCAGCACGCCGACTCGTTGGGCATCACGTGCAGCACCTATGCCGAGCTTGAGCGGGAGTTGATCAACTTTAGCGCCTACCTGCATGCCCTCATCCAAGCCTACGAGAGCGAGGGCCTGGAGCGGGACAGCCCGATCACCAGGTTGTGGGTGGAGCCGGAGGTGGTCGAGAACAAGACCGGGCGGCGGCTGTCCTTGAACGAACTGGCCCGCGAGTGGCTGGCCGATCCAGCCTCCAATCACCTGACGCTGCTGGGGGATTACGGCACCGGCAAGACCTGGTTCACCATCAAGTGGGCGGCGGAGTTGGCCCGGGCGCACCTGGACGATCCGACGGCCATCGTCCCCGTGCGCATCGAGCTAAAGGAATACAGCCGCGCGCTCGATTTCCAGACCATGATCATCAATCACGTCTCGCGCTACGGTATCCCCGCCTCATCTTTTGCCGCCTTTGAGCACCTGTGGCGCGCGGGCCATATCCTGCTCATCCTGGACGCTTTCGACGAGATGGCGACCCAGGTGGATGCCGAGGTCACGCGCCGCAACTTTGACGAACTGAACCGGGCGTTGGAGAACAATCCTCGCGCGCGCATGCTGCTGACCTGCCGCACCCACTACTTTCGCGACCGCCCCGAGGTCGAAGAGATATTGGAACGGCGGGCGGAAGAGTTCGGCGGCACTGAGCTCTATCAGGCCATCGTGAGGCGGCCCAACTACCGCGTTGCGTTCCTGCAAGAGTTCGACGAGCCGCGCATTCAGCAATATCTACAAAAGGCGTGCGGTCAGAGCTACGAACAAGACCGCCAGACCATCCGGACTATCTATGACCTGGAGGAGCTGGCGCGCCGGCCGGTGCTCCTGGATATGGTGGTCAAGAGCCTGCCGCAGTTGCGCGCCGAGGGGGAGGCGGGCCGGCGCGTGACGGCTGCGGATCTTTACCAGGTTTACACTCGCTTCTGGACCGAGCGGGACGACTGGCGCACGAGCCTCACGCGGGAGGGCAAGCGGACCTTTGCCCAGGAGCTGGCGCGCCGGCTGTGGCTGGAGCAGAGAACCGGCCTGCATTGGGGCGAGCTGCGCGAGGTGACGCAGGCCCATTTCAAGGAGCGACTGGCTCTCAGCCGCGAGCTGGAATACGCCGAGCACGAGGTGCGCACGGCTTCGTTCCTGACCCGCGATGCGGAAGGCAACTATGGCTTTGCCCACCGCTCGTTCCTCGAGTTCTTTGTCGCCCAATGGCTGGCGCCTCGCCTGCTGGACTCGAGCGCGCCGGAGATGCGCCTCAACGAGGAGATCCGCGGCTTTGTGCACGGGTTGCTGGCCGGGGTGGACTGGAAGCCCTCACTGCCACCAGAGGGAGTGGATGCGCCCGAAGGGATGGTCCGGGTTGCGCCGGGACCGTTCATCTACGGCGAGGGCGAGGGGACGCGCGTGCTGCGGCTGGAGCGGGGCTTTTTCGTTGCCCGCACGCCGGTGACCAACTCCGAGTACGCCCGCTTCGTAGCGGCGACTGATCGCGAGCCGCCGCAGCACTGGAAGGGCAGGGCCCCGCCCGAGGAAATCGCCGACCACCCGGTGGTCTACGTCACCTGGCGCGACGCGGTGGCCTACGCCGGGTGGGCCGGGATGCGCTTGCCCAGCGAGGAGCAGTGGGAGAAGGCGGCGCGGGGGATTGACGGGCGGGAGTACCCCTGGGGCGAGTGGGAGGAGAACCGCTGCAACACGAGCGAAGCCGGCATTCTCACCACCACTCCGGTGGGCCGATACTCGCCGGATGGGGACAGTCCCTACGGTTGTGTGGATATGGCTGGCAACGTCTGGGAATGGATGGCCAGCGAGTGGGAGCCGGGCAGCAGTCACCGCGTGGTGCGCGGCGGCTCGTGGGTCGGCGATCGCGACCTCGGGCGCTGCGCGGTTCGCAACGGGGGCAATCCAGGCGACTCGTACGACTTCCGCGGGTTTCGGTGCGTCTCCCCCGTCTCTCTCTTGTTCTGATTGCTGATCTTCTGGCTTCTGGTTTCTGGCTACTGAAAGGGGGGTCTGGGGGGAACCCCCAGGAGCATAATCCGCGTGCAGCGCGGTCGCTGGCGGCCCAAATCACGCATTACGGTTCACGTTTTACGCTATGGATGGTGGTAACTGCTCAGCCTGTCATTGCGAGCCGCGCTTTTTGCGGCAGCCTGCCCAGAGCGTAGCGAAGGGAAGCAATCTCCAATTCCCTAGGTGGGGATTGCTTCGTCGCCACCCGCCACGCTTCGCTCGCGGCTTCGGCTCCTCGCAATGACAGGAGAGAACTGCCCTGGCTGAGCAATTACGGATGGTGTACCCTTTGAGTATTGGTAAGCGTGAAGGCAGCAATTTGAACCGCCAAGACGCGAAGGACGCGAAGAAAAAATAAGAAACTTGGTGTTCTTTGCGCCTTTGCGGTGAATTTCCCGCCCGCACGGGACTACCAACACTCCACGAGGAGGCTAGTAAGCCGTGAAAACCTACAAGAACCTCTACCCGCAAATCTGTGCTTTTGAAAACCTCCACCTGGCCTACTGCAAGGCCCGGCTGGGCAAGCGCGGGCGGGAGCCGGCCGCCTCCTTCGAGTTCGACCTGGAGGCCAACCTCATCCAGCTCCAGCGGGAGCTGCTCGAAAAAACCTACCGCCCCGGCCCATATCACTCCTTCTACATCCACGACCCCAAGCGCCGCCTCATCTCTGCCGCCCCCTTCCGCGACCGGGTCGCCCACCACGCCCTGTGCAATCTCGTCGAGCCGCTCTTCGAGCGCCGCTTCATCTTTGATTCTTACGCCAACCGGGTGGGCAAGGGCACTCACAAAGCGCTCGACCGCTGCCAGCAATTCGCCCGCCGCTTTCGCTACGTGCTCCCCCTCGACGTGCGTCAGTTCTTCCCCAGCGTGGACTTGGGCCTCCTGCGGCAGGCGCTCGCCCGCGTCATCGCCGACCCCGACGTGCTGTGGTTGATAGACCTCATCCTGGCCAGCGGCGCTCCCGTGCTCCGCGACGAGTACCAAATGGTCTACTTTCCCGGCGACGACCTGTTTGCCGCCGAGCGCCCACGGGGCTTGCCGATAGGCAACCTCACCAGTCAGTTTTGGGCTAACTGCTACCTGGATCCATTCGACCACTTTGTCAAGCGGGAACTGCGTTGCGGTAAGCAACGCGGCGGCTATCTGCGCTACGTGGACGATTTCCTACTCTTTGCCGACGACAAGCCCACGCTGTGGGCCTGGCGAGATGCGGTCGTGGAGCGGCTGACCGGTTTGCGGCTCACGATCCACGAGGGACGCGCCCACCCCCAACCCGTGACCGAGGGCATTCCCTTTCTGGGGTTCGTCGTCTTTCCCACCCATCGCAGGCTCAAGCGGCGCAACGTGATCAAATACCGCCGCCGGCTCAAGGGGCTGCTGGCCGCCTACCGGGCCGGAGACGTCCCCACTGACCGGATATCGGCTTCGGTGCTCGGTTGGATCAATCACGCCCGCTACGGCGATACCTGGGGACTGCGCGGGGATGTGCTCGAGTCCGTCGTGCTCTAATCACTCAAGAGTAGGTTGTCAGGAGGTGAAAGTTGAAACAATCCCCCATCTTTGTCCGTACCTATGACCTGCTGCTGTGGCTGGTTCCCCGCACGACCCAGTTCCCCCGCGAGCAGCGCTTTGTTCTGGGCAAGGCGGTGCAAGAGACCGCGCTCCGTTTCCAGGAAGCGTTGATCGAGGCTGCGTTAGGGAGCAGGCAGGGCCAGCAGCAGGCGCTGGCCCGCGCCGACGTGGATCTGGCCAAGCTGCGCTTCTACCTGCGCTTGTGCCAGGACCTGCAGCTCATCACCTTGCGCCAGTACCACCACGCGGCCCAGATGGTGACCGAGGTCGGGCGGCTGCTGGGAGGCTGGCGCAAAAAGACCGTTGGCACGTAGGGGCGACCACGAGGGTCGCCCTTTGTGCGGGGGCAGGCTGGAGGAGACACCGCGTGGTGCGCGGCGGCTCGTGGAACAACAATCGCAACAACGGGCGCTGCGCGGTTCGCAACAGGAACAATCCAGACAACTCGAACAACAACAACGGGTTTCGGTGCGTCTCCCACGCCTTTCTGCGCATGCCGGCAATGCCACGGGTCGCGCGGTGGCGCACAGCCTATCGCGCTGACGCGGGCCGAGGCTTTGAGAGACGGCGCGGCCTGTCCCTGGCCGGCGTTTGTGCAAAGCGCCGGGCGAATATATAATGGCCCTGGCGCCAGTGGTAGCCTGCCTTGCCAGGCGACGCTCGCGGCAGGGCCACCGCCCCTTACTTCTCAGGAGGGACCGATGCGTAAAGTTGCCATCTCGATGCTGGTTCTGCTCTCGCTCCTGCTCGCGTGGAGCCTGGTCCTGGCTCAGACTCTCGCGCCGCCTTCTCCTCTGCCCACCCCCACGCTAACGTCTACGCCAGAAGTAACCTTGCCCGGCTCGATCGGCGAGTGGTGGAAACCAGTGGCCCTATGGTATACCCGCTATGGCTTCTGGCCCACCGTTGGATTGATCCTGTTGCTGCTCTTTCTCGCGTTTCTCTGGAAGGTCGGTGGGCAGGTGGCCGACGAAGAGGCAAAGGGCATCGCCACCCGATTGCGCCAAGGGGCCAGGAGCATCTTGTACCGCGCGACCCGGCGGCTCAAGCCAGAAGAACGAGCCATCATCCGCAACGTCTGCGCCGCCTGCGAACAACTTGATCTGAAGGGCCTGGTCAAAGAAGAGATAATCTACGTCTCGCTGGAGAGCGTCTACGTTCCTCTCACCACCCGGGGAGGCAAAGAACCCGGCGACCTCACGGCGGGAATGTCGCTGCTCCGCGCTGCCGAGGGCGCCGGAGAGGTGCCCCTCACCGACCTGGTTGCTGCCCACCGCTGCCTGGTGCTGGTGGGCGAGGCCGGCTCCGGCAAGACCACCTTCCTCCAGTACGTAGCCCTCGCCGCGGCCGACGCCTACGCCAGCCGCAAGCCGGGCAAGGATGGCTGGCTTCCCCACCCGGTGCCGCTGCCCATTCTCCTTCCCCTCCACGACCTGGGCCGCCACCTGACCAGGCAGGAGCCGACCGAGACCGTGGCGCCCCGTCACCACCTGCTACGTGACTATCTCGTTTCTTCCTTGAGTGATTTGAACGTGCCCGCGGACTGGATTACGCAAAGACTTGAGGCGGGCGACGTCCTGCTTCTCCTAGACGGGTTGGACGAGGTGGCCCGCTTCGAGGACCGCCGCTTCATCGCCGACCTTGTCACCCGCTTTGCCTCTTTCTATGACCGCTGCCGGGTCATCGTCACCACCCGTCCCCAGGGGTACGAGGGGGCGGCCCAACTGGGCGGGGATTTCACCCGGCGGAAGATCAACCCCCTGCGGTGGCCGGAGGACATCCGCACCTTTATCCTCCAATGGAACGAGACCATCGCCCGCAGGGTGGAAATGAACATCAGAGCCAGGGAGAAACCAGGCGCAGCTCTGCCGTCGCGCCGTCGTGCACGCCCTCCAGAGCAGGAGAGACCCCTGTCACCGCAGGCCCGGCGGCGGGCGCGCGAACAGGCCGAGAATCTGCTGGCCCGTCTGGAGGCCGCTCCCAACGTCCGCGACCTGGCGGACAACCCCCTTCTCCTGACGGTGATGACCATTGTTCACTACAATGTCGGCGACCTGCCGGAGCGCCGGGCCGAGCTGTACGACGCGGCCACGGCTCTCCTCCTGGGCTGGGACAAGCGTATGGGGCGGCGCGCCCTGGCCCCTCCCCCCTGGCTGGACGAGCTCTCCCCCGCCCTGCGCCGCCTGCCCCTGGAGGCACTGGCCCTCGACTTTCAGGAACAGAGAGTGAGGGAGCGGTCACGTGATGAAACGGCCTCCTTCCTGGCCCAGGGGAAGGGATTCCTGGTCGGGCGGGGAGAGGAGGCCGAGGAGGCCGCCCGTGCGCGAGCTGAGGAGTACCTCACCTGGGTCACCGACCGCACTTATGTACTCCAGGACATTGGCGGAGTGATCCGCTTCTACCGCAAGCCTTTCCAGGAATACCTGGCCGCTCGCGAATTGGCCCGCAAGCCGGACTTGCGAGACCGCGTGCACCAGATCTTGAAAGAGGACTGGAGTGACCGTTGGTGGGACGAGACGCTGCTCCTGACCGTTGGCCAACTGATCACCGACGCTCCCCAGAAGGCCAATGATTTGCTGACCTCCATCCGCGAACTGGCAAGTCCCCCACAGGCCCCTCATTACAACGCCGCCTTCGTCGCTCGCGCCCTGGCGGACGTCCCGGAGGGGTTGCTCGGTCACGTGTGGCAGGTCAAGGAGAGCGTGGTCGAGCGCTTGGCCGAGGCCGTCGCCGGGGTGGAGCCGGACTTTACCCCCCTGGCCCGATTAGAGGCCGGCGTGGCCCTGGGCGCGCTAAAAGACCCACGACCGGGAACCGGTGTCGTTCCAGGAAAAGATCCTTCCGTACCGGACCTCGTCTGGGTGCAAGTACCTGCCGGTCCATTCCTGATGGGCTCCACCGACGAGGAGGTTGAGCGGTGGAAAGAGTGGACGCGGCAGCGGGTGGAGGACGGCGCCTACAAGGCCGAAGAGTTGATCCAAGAGCAAGTGCTGGAAATCCTCATGGCCTGGCTAGAGGGGGAACGAGGACAACATTCGTTGGAGATACCCGCCTTCCTGATCAGCCACTACCCTGTGACCAATGCCCAATACCAATGCTTTATGGAAGCTGATGGTTACTACGATCCGGTTTGGTGGGGCGGTGAAGGGAGCCACGCCTGGGCCTGGCGCACGGGCAAGCCCCGCCTGGAGTGGCAGCGCACTGACCGGCCCGACTTTTGGCACGCTCCCCGCTTCAGCGGCCCTAACCAGCCGGTGGTGGGGGTTACCTGGCACGAAGCGCTGGCCTTCTGTCGCTGGTTGACGGAGCAACTGAGAACAGGGGATGGGGAGTTGCGGGTCTGGCGCGACGGCAGACTCGAGACTTGTGACTTGCCGCCCGAGACTTTGACCGTGCGCTTGCCGAGCGAGGCCGAGTGGGAGAAAGCAGCTCGGGGGACTGAAGGGTGGACCTGGCCCTGGGGGAATGAGTGGGATGAGACGCGGGCCAACACGAGCGAAGGCGACCTGGGGCAGCCTTCGCCGGTGGGTATCCTGCCGGCGGGTGACAGCCCCTATGGCCTGGCCGATACGGTGGGGAACGTCTGGGAGTGGACGTCTAGCCTGTGGGGGCCGGATTGGCGCCGCCCTGCTTTCGGCTACCCCTACCGGCCGGACGATGGGAGGGAGGATGTTTCTCCGGGCGACGAGGTGCCCCGCGTGGTGCGCGGCGGCTCGTGGTTCTGCAATCGCGACCTCGGGCGCTGCGCGGTTCGCCTCAGGCTCAATCCTGACCTCTCGTACAGCCACTACGGCCTCGGGTTTCGGTGCGTCTCCCCCGTCTCTCTCTTGTTCTGATTGCTGGTTTCTGGCTGCTGATTTCTGTAATGCTGGGTTCTGAGGGGGGAGTCCAGAGGGGGGAAACCCCCCTCTGGCCGCGCGCAGCGCGGTCGCCGGCGGCGGCGCCAGACCTCCGAGGTCATAGCTCAATCAAGACCTCGGAGGTCTGAATTGGTACTTGCCCAATACCATCCCCGTGGGATCGATCTCGCCCAGAACTCGCCGCTCCTCCTCCGTCGGCGGCTGGGTCACGGGCAGCTCGGCGGGGATCAGGATCTCGAACTCGCTGTTGGCCTGCACCTCGTCTGCGGTGACGCCGGGGTGCAGGCTGAGCAGCTCGAGCCGTTTGGTCTCCTCGTCAAAGCCATACACGCCCAGTTGAGTGATGACCCGGTACGGCCCGCAGCCCGCCGGCAACCCGGCCTTTTCCCGCTCGCCCGGCCCGCCCAGCCAGCCCGGCGTGGTGATAAAATCGAGCTCGTTCACAAAGGTGCGCCGGCTCTGGTTGCGCATGATGTAGAGCGTGCGCCAGCAGAACGATCCCACGTCATTGGCCCCGCCCGAGCCGGGCAACCGCACCTTGGGCCGCTCCCAAGCGCCGATGACGGTGGTGTTGAGGTTGCCGTAGGCGTCCATGGCCGCCGCGCCCAGAAAACCATAGTCAATGTAACCCGCCTGCGCCGCCGCCATCACGTCGTGCATCGAGGAGGCGGCCACCGCCTTGTGAAAGGTGCGCGAGTCGCCCACCGAGATGGGCAGCACCGGCACCTGCGGCCCCACTCCGCCGGCCTCGAAAAT
Organism: uncultured Anaerolineales bacterium; assembly: GCA_964393895.1. Classification (GTDB taxonomy): domain Bacteria; phylum Chloroflexota; class Anaerolineae; order B4-G1; family B4-G1; genus B4-G1. The sequence continues at coordinate 74,211 of CAYMWP010000004.1, forward strand.
GATCAGGATGTGGGGCGCGTGGGTGCGCTGGGCCAGCATGGTGGCGATCATGGGCAGGCCCGTGCCGACAAAGACGGCCCGGTTGTCCTCCAGCAGCCGGGAAGCGACGCAGGCCAGCAGTTCGGCCAGGCTGTAGTCGTTTGAATGGTTCATCGTCGCGCCTCCATTTCCGCTTGGCCGTTGACCATCGGTGCTCGCAATTGCTCGATCCGTTTGAGCTGGGCCAGGGTGCGCAGCCCGCCGATCTTTTCCAGGTAGGCGTCGAAATCGGGGACGCCAAACACATACTTTTCAAAGTAGGCTTGCGCCCCCTCGGCGGTTTTGGACAGAGTCAGCCATTCCTGGATGTGCGCCTCGTCGAAAAAGTAGCGGTAGGGCATCAGCGTGGGATGCGCGCCGTAGGGCACCTCGCAGACGGCGTCCACCACGTAAAAGGGGATGGCGGTGCGGTCCGGCTCGCGGCGGATCTCTTCCTCGGCCACGATTTCCTCGGTGGTGACGATCACCCGCCGGGCGGCGCGGGCCAGCTCGAAATCCTCCACCAGGATGCCGTCAATCTGGGCGTTGCCGTACCGGTCGCAGCGCGGGACGTGAAAGAGCGCCACGTCGGGATAGGCGGCCGGCAGCAGCGTCACCGGCTTGCCGCTCCAGGGGTCGCGCACCTGCTTGGCCGAGCTTTTTCCAAAGGTGTCGCTGCCCATCAGATTGCGGACGGGGATGAAGGGGATGCCCATCATGCCGGCCAGAAAGCGCCACTGGTAGCCGCCGTTGGAGATTTCGGCCACCACCTTGACCTGGCCGCTCTCCACCGCCCGCCGCCCGGCCGGCGAAAGCCCCCGCAGCTCGTGCCCAAAGGAGTAGGCGCACTCGACCTTGGCCACGCAGCCGGCGCCGATGAGCACGTCGATGTCGTGCACGGCCGTCTTGCCGGCGATGGCCAGGTCGCGCCGCCCCTGGCGGATGATCTCGTAGACCAGCGCCATCGGCACGCGGATGTGCCCAAAGCCGCCGAGGGCCAGGTAGTCGCCGTCGCGCACAAAGCGGGCCACGGCCTCTTGCACGCTCATCTGTTTGTCCACCAGGCCGCGCGGTTTGTTCTCGCGCACCCAGGCGCGGTTCTCGTCCGGGTCGCGCCAGCCCAAGAGCTCGCCCTGGCCCTCGGCCAGGATTTCGATTACATCTGACATAATTTACTCCCTCCCTAACCCGGAACCAAAAGGGACACAGAGTTACACCGAGGCTTCTCAGAGAAGCACAGAGGTTCTTTTATCTCTGTTCTCCGTAAAGCTCTGTGCCTTCTCTGTGTAAGCCTTGTTTTGACCAACGTAAAGACTGCACTGTCGAGACCTCACGCGCCCCGCAGCCCCATGATCTCGCGCGCCTCGTCGGGAGTGGCCGGCTCGCGGCCCAGCACCTGCGCCACCCGCACCGCCCACTCGACCAGCTCGTAGCTGCCCTCGACCATCCCGCCGTCGGGCGCGCGCTCGCGGATGGCGTCGGATGTGGACCATCGCCGCCCTCGCATGATACCCCCGATACGCTTCCTCGGCAAACTCGGCCGGCGTGTAGGGCGCGGCAGGGTTGTGTTCCTTGGTCGTGCCCGAGCCGGACAGCGCCGCAATTCCCGTTTTGAAGCCGCACCGCCCCCCTTTCCGCGAAAAACAGCCCTTTTCTTGCTGCATTGCAGGGTAAGCCCGATATCGGGTGCTGCTCTGTAGCACGGGCACTTCCCACCCTTCCCAACCCACGCGAACTGATGTATAATCCCTCGTGACCCGAAACAACCACACCCAAGGAGCAACAAAACCTAATGAGCAAGCGACTACGCATTCTGATCGCCAAGCCCGGCCTCGACGGCCACGACCGGGGGGCCAAGGTCATCGCCCGCGCGCTGCGGGACGCCGGGATGGAGGTCATCTACACGGGGCTGCGCCAGACCCCGGAAATGATCGTCGAATCGGCCTTGCAGGAGGACGTGGACGGCGTGGGGCTGAGCATCCTCTCCGGGGCGCACATGACACTGGTGCCTCGGGTGCTCGAGGAACTGCGCCAGGCCGGATTGGCCCACGTCAAGGTTTTCGTCGGCGGCATCATCCCCGACGAGGACGTCCAAGCCTTGCAGGAGCTGGGCGTGATGGGCATCTTTGGCCCGGGCGCCAGCACCGAGGTGGTGGCCGATTTCGTGCGCCAGCAGTTGACCGAGGGTTAATGTGGAAGCCGCTCCGCTTATAGCGACGCAGGCCCTCGATGGCAATCGTTACGCGCTGGCCCGGCTCATTTCCCTGATCGAGGACGACGGCGCGGACGCTCGCGCTGCCCTGGCCGCGCTCTACCCGCGCACCGGTCAGGCCCACGTCGTCGGCGTGACCGGCGCGCCGGGTACCGGCAAATCCACGCTGGTCAACGAGCTGGCCAAAGCGCTGCGCTCCCAAGACGTGACAGTGGGCATCGTGGCGGTGGACCCCAGCAGCCCGTTCACCGGCGGCGCGCTCCTGGGCGACCGGGTGCGCATGCGTGACCTGGCGGGCGACCCCGGTGTCTTTATCCGCAGCATGGCCTCGCGAGGCAGCCTGGGCGGGCTGGCGCGGGCGACCAACGACGCGGTCAAGGCGCTCGACGCGGCCGGCTTTGGCGTCGTGCTGGTGGAGACGGTCGGGGCCGGCCAGGCGGAGGTGGACATCGCCCGCACGGCCCACACCACCATCGTCATCGAAGCGCCTGGGCTGGGAGACGAGGTGCAGGCGCTCAAGGCCGGCCTGATGGAGATCGCCGACGTGCTGGTGGTCAACAAGGCCGACCGGCCGGGGGCGGCGAACACGGCGCGGGCGTTGGAGATGGTGATCAACCGCAACAGCACCCACGGCGAGGAGGGCAAAGATACCTGGCGCCCTCCCATCCTGCAGACCGTCGCGCTGGATGGCAGCGGCGTGCCGCAAGTATTGGAGGCAATCGCGGCGCACCGCGCGCACCTGCGCGCCAGCGGGCTGTGGGCCAAGCGGGAGCAAATGCGGGTCGAAACGGAATTGTTCAACGTTCTCCGCCAAGAACTGCTCGACCGGGCGCTGGCGCGGGTGGGAGAGGGCGAGATACGGGCGTGGGTCAAGCGTATCGCGGCGCGGGAAGTGGACGTGTACGCGGCGGTGCAGTCCATTTTGGACGCAGATTGACGCATATACGCGCTGATTTCATCTCTTGTACGCGAGATGTCCGTTGGACTTTATCCCTGGCGATTGAACTGCGCAACCTGGGGCTATACGACAGCTTCAAAGATATGATTCGACTCTTTCTCATCCGTCACGGCCGCTCCACCTGGAACGCTGTCGGGCGCATCCAGGGCCAAGCTGACCCGCCGCTGGACGATGTGGGGCGGGAACAGGCCCGCCGGCTGGCGGAGCGATTGCGCGACGACCCGCCCGTCGCCTTGTACACTAGCTCCCTGCAGCGGGCGCGGGAGACGGCGGACATCATTGGGCGGACGTTGGGCATAGCGGCGACGCCCGACGAGCGGCTCCAGGAGTACGACGTCGGGGACATTGCGGGATTGACTTGGGAGCAGGTGGTCGAGCAGTACCCAGACATAGCCTGGCGCTGGGCGGAATCCTCGGAGGGCGTCAAATTCCCCGGCGCAGAGGAGGGCCGGGTGTTCCGGGACCGGACGGCGGCGGTCTTTGACGAAATCGTGGCGCGGCACGAGGAAGGGCCGGTCGGCGTGGTGGCCCACGGGGGTGTCCTGGGTGCCTACCTTAACCACCTGATCGGGCTGACTACCTGGCGTTCGCCCTTCCGCTTTGGCAATGGGTCGCTGAGCATCGTCGAGGTGAACCCGGCGCGACCGCGCATCGTGCTCTTGAACGATACATGTCACCTGGGAGAGGAAATATGATCGTGGGAAAAAAAGTCCGGCTGCGCCCCATCGAGCGGGACGACTTGCCGCGTTTCGTTGAGTGGTTCGCCGATCCGGAAGTGCGCCGCTACCTGGCGGTCTACTTGCCGTTCTCCCTGGCGCAGGAAGAACGCTGGTTCGAGGGCCTGCAAGGGCGATTGGAGCGGCAGGAAAGTGTGTTGCTGGCTATTGAGACCAGTGACGGCGTGCACATCGGCAACATCGGCCTGCACTCTATCAACTGGAAGGACCGCAACGCTGAATTGGGCATCGCCATCGGCGAGAAGGCGTATTGGAACCAGGGATACGGCGCCGACGCCATCCGCACCATGCTCGGCCTGGCATTTCTGGAGATGAGCCTGCATCGCGTCTTTTTGCGGGTGGACGTGGACAACGTGCGCGGCATCCGCTGTTACGAAAAGGTGGGATTTCGTAAGGAAGGGACGTCGCGCGAAGCGGTGTTCAAAAAAGGCGCGTACCAGGATCAGTACGTGATGAGCATCTTGCGGTCGGAGTTTGAGGCTAATGAGTAAAATCAGGGAGAACATCCAGCGCGACATCAAACTGTTCAGCGGCTCCGGTTGTCCTGACCTTGCCAGAGAGATCAGCGACTATCTCCAAGTGCCCCTATCGGGGCGCGACCTCATCCAGTTCTCTAACGAGAACATATTCGTACAATTACACGAGAGCGTGCGCGGTCAAGACGTATTTCTGATCCAGACCACCTCGTCCCCGGTCAACTATAATATAATGGAGATGTTGATCTTTTTGGACACTTTGAAGCGGGCGTCGCCGGACCGCATCACGGTGGTGATTCCGTATCTATCCTACGCCCGCTCCGACAAGAAGGACCTGCCGCGCGTGCCGATCACCGCCCGGCTGTTGGCCGACATAATCGGCGTCGCCGGCGCCGACCGCTACGTCACACTCGACCTGCACGCCGGGCAGATCCAGGGCTTTTTCAGTATTCCGGGCGACGCTCTGACCACTTTTTCCATCCTCTCCAATCACTTTCGTGACAAGCAGTTGCAGGAAGCGGTCGTCGTGGCCGCCGATTTGGGCTTTGCCAAGAAGGCGCGCAACCTGGCAGCCGAGTTGCACCTACCTCTGGCCCTGGTAGAGAAACGGCGGGTGGCGGAGGATACCGAGGCGCTCACGCTGGTGGGAGAAGTGAAGGGGCGTGACGTGGTCATCGTGGACGAAGAGGTGAACACCGGTAGCACAGTGGTCAACGCGGTCAACATTGTCAGGGAACGCGGTGCGCGTGACGTCTATTTGTGTTTTGCTCACGCCCTGCTATCGCCGCCGGCCGTTGACCGGCTGCGGGACCTTGATCTCGAGGAGATCGTGACCACTAACTCGGTCCCCGTACCGCCGGAGAAGCGATTGAGCAACATCACCATCCTCTCCGTCGCCCGGTTACTCGGTGAGGTGATCAAGCGTGTCCACGAAGGTCGCAGCGTCGGTGAGATGTTCCGAGATTTCCAATACTTTGAGTAGCGCGGGAGAGCAAAGGTCGAACGTCGTTAATCAATCCACAATGGGTTGACACATTGGAGAAATGAGGTAAAATTGAAACCAAGTTGGGCCGGCGGGTTGGCCGGCGTTTGAACCGGCCCACGTAGCTCAGTCGGTAGAGCACACCCTTGGTAAGGGTGTGGCCATGGGTTCAAGTCCCATCGTGGGCTCTG
>CAYMWP010000005.1:0-68576 GCA_964393895.1 uncultured Anaerolineales bacterium
ACTACCATTCGCTGCCTCTGGTGGCGTAGACTCACAATTTGGGATACACACCCTTGCGCCATATCCCACCAAAGAACCATTGCCAAGCGAGGAAGATAGGGTATAATCAATTAGAGGAATGGCGTAACTGCTCAGCCAGGGCAGTTTTCTCCTGTCATTGCGAGGAGCCAAAGCCGCGAGCGAAGCGTGGCGGGCAGCGACGGCGGGCAAACAACGTCCGCGCGTATCATCTCAATAAACCGGGGTAATGTAAGGCGGAATGCCATTCCGCGCAATCCCCACCTCGGGAATTGGAGATTGCTTCCCTTCGCTCTGCTCTGGGCAGGCGCAATGACAGGCTGAGCAGTTACGGAACGGCAATGAATAATCACAGAGTAGCCGAAATCTTTGCCACAATGGCCGACATCCTCGCCATCCAGGGCGAGAACTACCACCGCATCCTGGCCTATCGCCGCGCGGCGGAAAACGTCGCCGCTCTGGGCCGGCCGCTGAGAGAGATCTGGCAGGAGGCAGAACTGGAAGCGATCCCCGGCATCGGCAAGACTTTGGCGGCCAAAATTGACGAACTGATGCGCAGCGGTCAGTTGGAGGCCTACGAGAAACTGAGAGCCCAAGTACCGGAGGGGGTCGTAGCGATGCTCCGCATCCCCGATGTCGGCCCCAAGAAAGCGGCGCTGTTCTGGAAAGAGCTGGGCGTCACGAGTATCGAGGCGCTGGAAAAAGCGGCGCGGGAAAACCGGTTACAAGCACTGCCCGGCATGGGAGCCAGGAGCGAGCAAAAAGTGCTGTCCGGAATCGAGTTGCTCAAGCGGAGCAGCGGTCGCACCCTGCTGGGAATGGCCTGGCCCCTGGCCCACACGATGCTGGACGCCCTGCGCCAGGTAGCGGGGGTAGTGCAGGTCGCCACAGCCGGCAGCTTGCGTCGTATGCGGGAGACTGTCGGCGACCTGGACCTGCTGGCAGCCTCGGCCGACCCGGAGCCGGTGATGGCCCGCTTCCGCCAACTCCCCCAGGTGACCGACGTGCTCCTCAGCGGCCCCACCAAGACCTCGTGCAACGTCCAATTGCCTCACACCGACGAGGTTTTTCAGGTTGACTTGCGCGTGCTGGAGCCCGCCCGCTGGGGGACCGCGCTCCAATACTTTACCGGCAGCCAGGCCCACAACATTCGGTTGCGGGGGCTGGCGCTCGACCGGGGCTTTTCTCTGAGCGAGTACGGGCTCAAGCGGGAGGACGGCCGCGAGATCCTGTGCGCCACCGAGGAAAAAGTCTACGCTGCCCTGGGCCTGCCGCTCATCCCACCTGAGCTGCGCGAGGACCGGGGCGAGATCGAGGCGGCGCTGGAAGGCCGGCTGCCCGACCTGATCGAGGTGCAAGATTTGAAAGGCGACCTCCAGTTCCACACCACCTGGTCGGACGGGCGTCAGAGCTTGCTAGAGATGGCGCAGGCAGCGCAAGCGTTCGGCCTGGAGTACGCGCTGGTGACCGATCACTCCCACAGCCTGGGCATCGTCCAGGGCGTCACCGCCGAGGACCTGCGCCGCCAGCGGGCCGAGATCGAACAGGTCAATCGAGAACTGGGCGGCGAGTTCCGGTTGCTGGCCGGCGCCGAGGTCGAGGTGCTGGCCGACGGCAGCCTCGATTATCCCGACGAGGCGCTGGCCGAGTTGGACCTGGTCGTGGCGGCGGTGCACAGCGGGCTGCGCGGGAGCCGGGAACAAGTCACGGCGCGGATGGTGGCCGCGATCCGCAACCCCCACGTGGACGTCATCGCTCACCCAACCGGGCGGCTGATCGGTGAGCGGGAGGGGGCCGATCTGGATATGGAAGCGGTCTTTCGCGCCGCCGCCGAGACGGGCACCGCGTTGGAGGTCAACGCCTACCCCAAGCGGCTCGATCTGCGCGACGCGCACGTGCGGCGGGCGGTCCAGTTGGGCGTAAAGCTGGCAATAAGCTCTGACGCTCACAACGCGAATGCTTTTGCTCTGCTGCCCTTCGGGGTGGCGACGGCGCGGCGCGGGTGGGCGAGCGCCGAGGACGTGATCAACACGTGGGATGTGGAAAAAGTGCTCGAGTGGGCGGCGCGGAAATGAGGCCACTGATAGGATTCTCGTAGCCTCCGAGAGCATAAGGAAACCAGTTCAACACAATCAGAACCTTCAGCGTTTCAGTGGGCCAGAGATTCGCTGACTAGAGTGGCGATAATGAGACTTTCAACCACAGCAAAAATACTATTGCCGGTCCTACTGGCCTTCATTCCACTGACCGCCTTCCTCAACCTCACCGCCGCCCAGGAAACAAGACCCGTCTGCTTCTGGTCGGCCCAGGGGCTGGCCTGCGTCGAGCGCACGCACAGACTGGAAAGCGACGGCGCAGGAGCGGAAGGGCCGTTGACGGCACTGCTGGAAGGCCCGACGGTCGAGGAACGCGCACGCGGTCTCAACTCCGCCATCCCGGCGGGGACCACCCTGAGTCAGTTGGAGACACGCGACAGCGGCGCTATCACCGTCAGCCTGAGAATGTCGCCCGACGCGCTGCAAACGCTGGATCACGACACTTTCGAGGCTATCGTCGAGCAGATCGGCTGGACGCTGGAGCCTCTGGAGTGGCGTCACCTGCGCGTTCAGGTCTGGAATCCAGACAGCGACGAGTACGTCCCGCTTTCGGACTTTTTGCCCGAGATCCCGATCCCGCGCAAGGAGACCGTCCTGGCAGGAGAGGAGGAACAGGAAGCGACGCTCACCTACGCCGGCCAACCACCGGCCCCTGGTCAGGGCCAGCCGCCGGGCGCGCTCAACGGCAGGACGGTCTACGTCAGCGCCGGGCACGGCTGGCAGTGGAACGGTTCCGCCTGGCGCACCCAGCGCCCCGTCTACCAGGGCTTTATCGAGGACCACAACAACGCCGAGGCGGTGAACCAATACCTGCTCCAGTACCTGTGGAACGCTGGGGCGCAGGTCTGGCCGGTGCGCGAGCGGGACATGAACGAGGTCGAGATCGTGGTGGACAACGACGACCCAGGCCCAGGCGCGGGGTACTCTGAGACCGGCGCGTGGACGACCGTCAGCGGGACAGGCTACGAGGGCAGCAACTATCGCCAGGCCGAAACCGTCGCTGGCGCGCCAACCAGCACCGCCGTCTGGACCGCCACGCTCCCCGCCGATGGCGAGTACGGGGTCTACGTCTGGTACCGGCCCGGCTCCGACCGCACCTCCGATGCCCGCTACACCGTCCACCACGCCGGGGGAGAGACGACGGTGGTGATGAGCCAACAGCATCACGGCATCACGTGGCGCCACATCGGCGACTATGGCTTCCGGGGCGGCGAGGTCGCCACGGTCACGCTGAGCAATCTCTCCTCCCAGGCCGGCGACGTCGTCGTCGCCGACGCGGTCCGCTTGGGCGGCGGCTCCTTCGACGATCTGAACGGCATCGAGACGGACGCTCCCTATCCGCCGGACAAACCCTGGTGGGAGGTCGCCACATTCTACTACGCCCAGCGGATGGGGATGAGCCAGCCGCCGGGCGACGTGACCGCCCGTCCCATCTACGCCCGCTGGGAACACGCCGGCACTGGCGACGACGCCGTCTACGTCTCCTGGCACACCAACGGCTACGACGGCTCTGTCCGCGGCAGCGAGACCTACGCCCACAGCGGCGAGTCGCTGCCCCGCACGGAAGGAAGCCTGACTCTGTGCCACACCATCCACACCGAAATCGTCCACGACATCCGGGCCGGGTGGGATCCCTTTTGGACCGACCGGGGAGAAAAGACGAGCAACCTGGGGGAACTGCGGCTGCTGTGGGACGAGAACGAAGCAACTCGCATGCCGGGCGCGTTGACCGAGATCGCCTTCCACGATAACCCCGACGACGCGGACGCGCTCAAGGAACCGGCCTTCCAAATGCTGGCAGCGCGGGCCATCTACCAGGGCATCGTCAAATACTTTGAGGAGCGGGACGGAGTGAGCCTGACGCTGCTGCCCGAGCCTCCCACCCACCTGGCGGTCCAGAACGTGGGCGGGGGAGAGGTGCGGGTCTCCTGGCGACCATCCCCCACCGACGCTATGGGCCTGGTCGGAGACGCGGCCACCGGTTACCGCGTCTATACCAGCACCAATGGCCTGGGCTGGTCGAACGGCGTCCCCGTGAACGGGAGCACCGCCTACACCATCACCAGCCTGACGGAAGACCAGATCATCTTTGTCCGCGTCAGCGGGACCAACACTGGCGGTGAATCATTCCCCACCGAAACCCTGGTCGCCCGCGTGGGGGACGAGGCCGGTGTGTTACTGATCAACGGCTTTGACCGCCTCAACAACACCATGCTGATCCCCGAAGACGGCCCGGTCGAGGGATACAATCTGCGTATGTTACTCGACCGGATGAACCGGTACGACTATGTGATCCAGCACGGCGAGGCGATCACCTATCCCCTCGATAGCAGCAGCAACGAGGCCGTGCAGGAGGGCGCCATCAGCCTGGAAGACTATGGGGTGATAGACTGGATCCTGGGAGAGGAATCGGTCGCCGAGGAGACGCTGAACGGGACCGAGCAATCGTTGTTGAGCAGCTACCTCGAAGGCGGCGGCGCACTCTTTATCAGCGGGGCGGAGGTCGGCTGGGACCTGGATTACCTGGGGAGCGCATACGACCGCGCCTTTTACACCGGCGTGCTGCGGGCCGATTACGCCGGGGACGACGCTGGGACCTACGAGGTCGCCCCCGTCGCCGGTTCAATCTTGGAAGGTCTGGCACCCTTCCACTTTGACGCCGCCGGTATGTACGACGCCGATTACCCGGACCAAATAGAGCCAACCAGCGTCTCCACACCGGCGCTGATCTACAACGGCGGGCTGGGCGGCACGGCGGCGATCCAGTACCAGAGCGAGGCGACGACCTGCCCCCGGCTGGTCTACTTTGGCTTCCCCTTCGAGACCATTCGCCCGGCGCAGCGGCCCAGCGTAATGGCGCGGGTGATGAGCTTTCTGGCCCCCTGTCTGCCCCAATCGCCTAACACCAAGATCAGCAATCCGATCAATCAAAACTCCTACAACACCCCCCCACCCTCCAGCGGGACTGCTAAAGCGACCGGAGCGAACATCCAGCGGGTAGAGATACAGATACAACACCCCGATGGCAAGTATTGGACAGAGACCGACTGGGCAACATCGGCAACCTGGCTCACGACCACCGGCGCGACTGTATGGACCTACACGCTCCCGGCCCTGAACAACGACGGCCACTATTACCTGCGCGCCCGCGCCTGGACGACCGACTCTATCTCCGACACCTCCCCCGCCGAGGTGGTCTTTACCTACGACACCACCCCACCAGCCGCGACCACCCTCATCACGCCGACGGGCAACATCGCCTTCCCCACCGTGACGGGAGTGACTTTGATGTGGGAAGCGGCGCCGCCGGATGGCGGCTCGCCCCTGGCGTACTTGCTGGAATTGGACGGGGTGCTCCACACGACAACACAGACAATGTACACGACCGGGCACCTCGCCGGGGGGGTGCACACCTGGGGCGTGCGGGTCTTGGACCAGGCCGGCAACCGCTCGGAATGGGTCACGGATACATTTTCCATCGCCACGCAGTACCAAATCCACCTGCCGCTGGTGGCGCGTGACCATGTTTTCGAGGAAGAGAACGGCGGCGGCCCTTGCGTTGACGTGATCGTCAACGGCGGCTTTGAGAGCGGCGCGGGTTGGCTGCTCAACCACGCCGCATACACCACCACCCACGCCCACTCTGGCACGCGCAGCGCGCGGGTGGGCGTCCTGTGGCCCGGACAAGTCTCTTACTCCTCGGTGGCCCAGAGCATAACGCTGACGGAAGGGATCACCACCACCCTGAGCCTGCAAGTCTACCCCGTCGGCGCCGACGACAGCGGGGACTGGCACTACATCGGCCTATACGACCAGGGCGGCCAATATCACTCGCTGGAGACTTGGCTATCCGACGCGAAAACCTGGAACCCACGCCAGTATGACCTGAGCGACTATGTGGGCCAGACAGTGAATCTCTACATCGGCACGCGGAACGACGGGTACGACGACACAGCCACACTGTACGTGGACGAAGTGGCATTAGAGATTTGTCCGTAACATATACGAGGGGAGCCTGTATGAGCTTTGCATCAAGCCTACCTATCTTGAGTATCCTTTTCCTGGCAGCATTTACCCGCTCCGCCCTGGGCTTTGGGGATGCATTGATCGCAATGCCGCTGTTGGCGCTGGTGATCAATATGCAAACGGCCACGCCGCTGGTCGCTTTTGGCGCCACCACCATCGCTGCGACGATCCTCCTGAAGCAATGGCGCAGCGTGGACATAAGGGCCGCCTGGCGACTGATCTTGTCTTCTCTGCTTGGCATCCCGTTCGGATTGCTGCTTCTCAAAACCGCGCCGGAATCTATCGTAAAGGCCGTCCTGGGTGTGGTACTGATCGGATTTGGTCTGTATAATCTCGTCAAGCCTCATCTCCCGCCCTTGCGGAGCGAGAAACTGGCCTACCTGTTCGGCTGGGTGGCCGGCGTCCTGGGAGGAGCGTATAACACCAACGGCCCACCCGTCATCATCTATGGCGCGTTGCGCAAGTGGCCCCCGGAGAGCTTTCGGGCCACGCTACAATGCTACTTTCTGCCCACAGGGCTGATGATCCTGATAGGTCACGGTTTGGCGGGGCTGTGGACCCCCACAGTGCTGCGACTGTACGCCTATGCCCTGCCCCTGATCCTGCTGGCGATCCTTCTCGGAGGCCGGCTCAACAAAGTCATGTCCGGCGGCCAGTTCAACCGCGTCGTTTACGCCATCCTGGTCGTGATGGGGATACTGATGTTCGTTTGAGCAAGATACAAGTTATGCCAGTGGCAAGTATGCAAGTTTGGAAGGAAGCTGTAAATGCAAAACGACGGCCGGATGGATGATACGGTCCCCACTCCCCGCGCCGAACCGGGAGGCAGGGGAAACGTAGCAGTAATCCCCGCGTATACCTGGGTAATAGGCGGGGTCGCGCTGCTGCTGACACTGACGGTGTGTGGCCTGTGGGGCCTTTATCTACTCCGGGGGCAACTGGCCGCCGGCGGCCCTACCCCCACGCCCATCATCTGGACGCCCACCACCGCCCCCAGCCCCACCCCTCTGCCTACCGCAACGGAGGAACCCACCCCCACCACCTCACCCGACATCGCCCTCGGACGGTACGTGCAGGTGACCGACACCGGCGGATACGGTCTCAGCCTGCGCGATGGCCCCGGCGAAAACTATGCCCGGATGGACGTCGCGCTTGAGGGAGAGATCTTTATCATCGTGGACGGGCCAACACTATCCGGCGGCTCCAAGTGGTGGAAGATCCGCGACCCCGACGACGAACTGCGGGAGTGGTGGGCAATAGGAAACTTTTTAGAGCCGGTGGAGCATCCATAGCGAATGGGCGAATGGGCGAATGAGTGAATCAGCGAGTGGGCGAATCAGCGAATCAGCGAGTGGGCGAGTGGGCGAGTGGGCGAATGCAGTACATAGTGTTGTCGTACATCCAGGTCGAAGAAATCATGAAAGCCTATCGAGCGGGGACCGGCTCGGTGCAGGTGTCGCTGGACCTGGGCCTGACCGTCACCGAGGTAGCAATAGAATCACAGCGAGTCCGCCTGCCAGATGGTCAGTCACTGACCTGGGAGCAACTCGACAAGATCACCAAGTCCGAGCGCGGCTGCTTTGCCGTCGAAGAAAACACACCGCACAAGATCCAGGTCTTTTCCGAGGGCGCCAACCGGCTCTACAGTCTGATGCCGACCGCTGGCGCGCCAACTATGCTGGTCTCTGGCGTCCCAATGCATCGTATCAAAGGCATTGACCCTCATCACGACACCTTGCAAAAGATCGAGAGCATCGCTCCCATCGTGGGGCGCGTGCTTGATACGGCGACCGGCCTGGGGTACACCGCCATCGAAGCCGCCAGGACTGCCGAGCACGTCACCACGATCGAGATCGAGCCGGCGGCGTTGGAAGTAGCGCGGCTCAATCCCTGGTCACGATCACTTTTTGAGAGTCCCAACGTCACCCAGATCGTGGGGGACTCTTTCGACGAGGTCGAAGCGTTCGAGGATGAGACGTTCGCCCGCATCGTCCACGACCCGCCAGCTTTCGCCCTGGCGGGCGACCTCTACTCTGGCGCGTTCTACCGCCAGCTCTTCCGCGTGTTGCAGCGCGGCGGGCGGATGTTCCACTACATCGGCGATCTGGAGAGCAAGTCTGGCCGCTCCGTCACGAAAGGGGCCCTGCGCCGCTTGCGGGAGGCCGGTTTCTCGCGGGTGGTACAACGCCCCAGAGCGTTTGGACTGGTCGTATACAAGTAGCTGGCAGACAGTAACATCGGGCAGAAAGGAGGCCACGTGATCCGTTCGTTGTATCGCACCCAGGATGGAATAATCCATACCGATTTGAGGACAGACCAGTTCCCGGCCGCGCTACAGGACGCGCAGGGCCTGCTGTGGGTGGACTTTGCTGACGAGCCGCCAGAAGTGTGCGCGCCCATTCTGCAAGAGACGTTCGCCTTCCACCCGCTGGCCGTGGATGACGCCCTTGAAGAATCACACGTCCCCAAAGTGGACGACTGGGATCAGTATCTCTACCTCACATTGCACGCCATCGTCTTCAACCACCAAGAGGGTGAACCGGTGAATACGTTGGAATTGGACATATTCTTGGGCAGGGGATACCTCGTCACGTATCGGGCACAGCCTATCGCCACGGTTGACCGCGTCTGGGCGGCCTGCCAACAGGATGAGCGTCACTGGCGAAAAGGAACAGCACACCTGCTGTACAAGCTGGCCGACGAGTTGGTGGCCGACTACATGCCAGTGATCGAGCAAGTCGACGAAGCAATTGATCGGATCGAGGACCAGATTTTCGATGACCCTGCGCCGATTCTATTGGAGCGGCTCTTCACACTCAAGCGCGCACTGCTTCGCCTGCGCCGCATCATCGCTCCACAACGAGAAGTGCTCAACAAACTGGCGCGCGGGGACTATGCAGCGATTGAACCCGAAAGCCGCGTCTTTTTCCGCGACGTGTACGATCACCTCGTCCGGCAATACGACATCGCCGAGAGCTTGCGCGATCTAGTAAGCAACGCCCTGGACACGTACCTGTCTGTAGTGAGCAACCGTATGAACGACGTGATGAAGATACTGACCATCATCACCACGTTGTTCATGCCTCTTTCGTTCCTGAGCGGGTTCTTTGGCATGAACTTTTTCCAACCCGTGACCCCACTGACTGTCTGGACCGACAGACTGGTGTTCGGGCTGACTCTTGCTACAATGGTCATCATGCCGATCGGCATGTATCTGTGGATGCGGCGGCAGGCGTGGATTTAGCACCTGCACGACGATCATCTGGCCCCCTGGGAGGGACATCAATGGCTCAACACGATGTTACAGAGCGTGCCGCGCAATTGCAGCGCGAGATCAACTATCACAACTATCGCTACTTTGTGCTGGACGACCCCGTGGTCAGTGATGCCGAGTACGACGCACTGCTGGATGAGCTGCGCAAGCTGGAAGCGGAGCACCCGGAGCTGGTCACACCCGACTCGCCCACGCAGCGAGTGGGGACGCAGCCGGCCGAGGGTTTCACCAAAGTGGAGCACCCCGCCCCCATCCTCAGCCTGGATAAGGCTGCCAGCGGAGACGAGGTGCGCGCCTGGTGGGAACGGGTGAGCAAGCTCTCCCCGGAGGACGCGCCGCCGCCTGCCTGGGTGGTCGAGCCAAAACTGGATGGGCTGACGGTGGTGCTACACTACGAGAACGGTCTCTTTGCCCTGGGGGCGACGCGCGGGGACGGATACGTCGGCGAGGACGTGACGAGCAACCTGCGCACAGTGCGCACTCTGCCGCTGCGCGTCCCCGTCGGAGGAGACCCTTCGGGTTTTCCGAAACCCGAAGGGTCTGAGATAGTTCCCCACCGCCTGGTCGTGCGTGGCGAGGCGATCATGCTGATCCAGGACTTTGAGGAATTGAACCAAAGCCAGGCCCAGGCTGGGGAGAAAGTGTTCGCCAATCCCCGCAATGCGGCGGCCGGCAGCCTGCGCCAACTCGACCCGCGCATCACCACTTCCCGGCCCATCACGTTGCTGTGTTACTCTATCGTTGACGCCGATGGCCAGGTTCCCGCCACCCAGTGGGAGACACTGAGCTATTTGCGAGAACTGGGCTTCCCGGTCTCGGAGCACATCGCCCGCTTCGAGTCGCTGGATGAGCTGGTCGCCTACTGCGAGGGTTGGGTCGCCAAGCGTGATACAGTGCCCTACGAAGTGGACGGTCTGGTGATCAAGGTGGACGACCTGGCAACACGGGCGGCGCTGGGCGTGGTGGGACGCGCTCCGCGCGGCGGCCTGGCGTTCAAATTCCCCGGTCGCGAAGCGACGACCAGGCTGCGCGACATCGGCGTCAACGTGGGGCGCACCGGGGCGCTGACTCCCTTCGCTGAACTGGAGCCAGTGCAATTGGGCGGCGTCACCATCAGCAGAGCCACGCTGCACAACTTTGAGGATCTGCAACGCAAGGACATCCGCGTGGGCGACATGGTCACCGTGCGGCGGGCCGGCGACGTCATCCCTTACGTCGTTGGGCCAGTGATCGCAGCGCGCACGGGAGCTGAGAGGGCCTACGAGCTGCCGGCGGTCTGCCCTGCTTGCGGCGAGCCGGTGACCTCGGCGGAGGAAGAGGTGGCGGTCTACTGCGCCAACGTGGCCTGCCCAGAGCAGCGCGTGCGGCAGGTGGGATACTTTGCGGCTGTAATGGACGTCGAGGGACTGGGCGAGCGGACGGCGCAGCTTTTGGTGGAGCGCGAGATCGTCCAAGATGGAGCCGACCTGTACTATCTCAACCGGGAAGAACTGCTGCCGTTGAAGGGCCTTGCCGAAAAGAGCGTGGATAATCTGCTGGCGGCGATTGAGGCGACCAAGGAGCGACCACTGGCCCAGGTCGTGGCCGCGCTGGGCATTCGGGGCGTGGGCGGTACCATAGCCCAATTGCTGACGGAGCACTACGGCTCGCTGGATGGGTTGGCGCAGGCAAATCGAGAGGAACTGGAGAGTATCGCCGGGATGGGGCCACACACGGCCAGCGCCATCGTCGAGTGGTTCGCCCGCCCGCGCAACCAGGAATTCGTCGCCAAGCTGCGCCGGGCCGGAGTCAAGCTAGAAGAGCAAAAGTCAGCCATCAAGCCTGGCGGAGGAGCGCTGGCGGGCCTGACATTCGTCATCACCGGCACGCTCTCCCGCCCGCGCAAGGAGGTGGCAGAGATGATCGAGCAACACGGCGGCAAGGTAGTCGGCAGCGTCAGCGGCAAGACGGACTATTTGGTAGCGGGAGAGTCGCCCGGCGGCGGCAAGTATCGCAAGGCGCAGCAGCTCGGAACGCCGATGATTGACGAGGCGCGGTTGATAGGGATGATAGATCAGGAGCAAGAAGACAATTCGGGCGTATCTTTTCAATAAAGGAGTGTTGCACCTAACTCATTTGAAACACACCCAAACGATATCCCGGCATCGAAACATTTGACAAACAAAGCATCAAGTGAGACAATAATACTCGCACGAAAACCATTGCCACAAGTTACGGGGCGGAGTAAGACGGGATGACATCCTGTCCTGCTTGGCCCACCTATTATGTACACCGACTGAAAACAATGATGGAGACGCTACTATGCCTCGATTCTGTCGTTTCTGCGGCAACGAGTTAAAGAACCCCAATGCTCGCTTTTGCTCGGCCTGCGGGCAGCAACTGGATTCCACCGGTCCGCCTCCGCAAGCACCGCCCTCACCAGCCGCCCCGGAGCAGCCACGCCTGATCATCCGCGTGCCGGGGCAACAAGTGCGAGAAGTAAAGCTGACCCAGGAATCCTACACCATCGGGCGCAAGCTGGATAACGACGTCATTCTGTCGTTCGACTATGTCTCCGGCCACCACGGCCAACTGGAGCGCCGGGGCGCCATGTGGCACTATGTAGACCTGGGCAGCACCAACGGCACGTTCGTCAACGGGCAGCGCGTGCAGAGCGCCGTTCTCCAAGACGGCGACATCCTGCGCATCGGCGACCCCCAGGGCAACACGCTGGGCCTCACCTTCCGCACAGCGGAAGCGGCAGGAGCGCCAGCGCCCGTAGCCGCCAGCACCATCCGCCTCGGAGACCCGGCCCTGAGCGGAAAGAGTTCGCTCATCATCGGGCGCAATCCCCAGGCCGATATCCCCCTGCCCACCTCCATTGTCTCCTGGCAACACGCCCGCCTCGACCGTACGGCCCAGGGCCACACGCTCACCGACCTGGGCAGCACCAACGGCACTTTTGTCAACGGCCAACGATTGACCCGCCCCCACCAGCTCCGCCAGGGAGACGTGGTGCAGATCGGCCCTTTCAAACTGGTGTACGAGGCGACCGGTTTCCAA
Organism: uncultured Anaerolineales bacterium; assembly: GCA_964393895.1. Taxonomy (GTDB): domain Bacteria; phylum Chloroflexota; class Anaerolineae; order B4-G1; family B4-G1; genus B4-G1. The sequence continues at coordinate 12,457 of CAYMWP010000005.1, forward strand.
CAATACGCCGCTACCGGCGGCGTGCGGCTGGACGGGGTGCACCTGGTACGAGAAGTCGGGTACGGCGGCCGGACGAAACGCATCCTCGACGACATCAACATATCCGTCTACCCCCGCGAGTTCATCTCGCTGGTGGGCACCAGCGGCGCGGGCAAGTCCACCCTCATGATGGCCCTCAACGGCTTTGCCCGCGCTCAAGAGGGACAAGTGCTCGTCAACGGAGACAATCTGTACCAACACTTTGACCTGTATCGCACCATGGTCGGCTACGTGCCCCAGGACGACATCATCCACAGGGACCTGACCGTAGGCAACGCGCTCCGCTACGCGGCCCGGTTGCGGCTGCCCCCGGACACCTCATCTCAGGAGATCGAAAAGCGCATTGACCGCGTGCTCAAAGAAGTCGAGATGCTCGGCCAAAAGGAGCAGGTCGTCAGCAGTCTGAGCGGCGGCCAGCGCAAGCGGGTCAGCATCGCCGCCGAACTGCTGGCCGAGCCAAACCTGTTCTTCTTGGACGAACCCACCTCCGGCCTGGATCCGGGACTAGAGAAAAAAATGATGCACACGCTGCGCCGCCTGGCCGACGGCGGGCGCACCATCATCCTGGTGACGCACGCCACCGCCAACATCGTCCAATGCGATCACGTCTGTTTTCTCTCCCAGGGACGCATGGTCTACTTTGGGCCGCCGGAGGAGGCGCTCGACTATTTTGGCGTGACCAGCGGCGACTTTGCCGACATCTACGACCAACTGGACGACGCCGACCCCAAAGTGGCAAAGCAGAAAGCGATTGCCAGCGCGGAGGAATACAAACGGTCCTCTCACCACCAAGACTATGTGGCCGACCGGCAGAGCCAGGTGCCACAGATTCAAAAGACAGCCGCCGGCCAGGTTGCATCTCAGCGCGGCCCCAAGGTCAGCATAATCCGCCAGTTCCTCGTCCTCACCCGCCGCTACCTGGATCTGGTGCTGCGGGACAAACTGCTCCTGACGGTCCTGATGGCCGTGATGCCCATCATCGGCGCACTGGTATTGCTGGTCTCTGATACAAATTGGTTGATCGGCAACACGTTGGCCGAGGTCAGCAGTCAACTGGACGCCGACCTGGCAGGAGCCGGGAGCAGCGCCACGTATGCCGTCGTCGGTGACAGCCAAACTCTGCTGTTCATCATGGCGCTGGCGTCGGTGCTGCTGGGGCTGTTCGCCTCGGTCTATGAGATCGTGAAAGAGTGGTCCATCTACCAGCGGGAGCGCATGGTCACTCTGCGCATCCTGCCCTACATCGCCTCCAAGGTGGTGGTATTGGGTATCTTTGCCCTGGTGCAGTGTTTCCTATTGATGCTGGTGATCGGCCTAAAGGTGGATTACCCCGCAGAAGGGGTCTTTTTATCAGCCCCGCTAGAGATATACGTCACACTCGTTCTGGGGACGCTGGCCGCGATCCTGATGGGGATGCTCATCTCTGCCATCGTACCTAACCTCAACACCGTGATCTACATCGTGTTCCTGGTGCTGTTCTTCCAGATGATCTTTGCCGGGGTGCTGTTCGATCTGCCAGGATTCACCAACCAGTTCTCCAGCCTGACGCTCACCCGCTGGTCAATGGAGGGACTGGGCACTTCGGCCAACATGGAGTGGCTGAACAGGCTCACCCAGACCCGCTTCTGGCCCAAAGAGATCACCGAGGTGGTCTCGACGGAAGTCGAAAAACCGGACGAGGATTGGGAACCGATAACGGTGGTGACAAAGACGGAGGAGATCGAGATACCCGTTCAACCAGACCCCAGCCAACCACCCATTACGCAAACCGTGCCCATCTCTGTCCCAGAGATTATTGAGAACGAGATGATCACCGTTACCGATACGGTCACAGAAACAATCACCGTCGAACCGGAGCCGACGGACATTTTCAATGAGCAGGAATTTCAAATCGAGTATACCCGCACAGTGGGGCACCTATTCAAAGACTGGCTCATGCTGATCGGGTTCGGGGCGGCGTTCGGCCTCATCACGGCCATCGTGCTGAGGCGTAAAGACGTGGGGTAATATGATGCGTATATGTAAAAAGTGTGGTTTCGATGGCAATCGAGATACAGCTCGCTTCTGCGCCAGTTGCGGCGCATCGCTGGGCAGCGATGCCCTGCCCGTGGAGGAAGGGGAAACGCCAGGCGATCACGTGCAGCGCTTTGGAGATACCGTAAGAGTAGTAGATAAGCAAACATCGCCGCCTGCCAGCACGGAGAGGATAAACGCAAGCGCGTCCGCGCCACCCGCCCCAAGCGCGGCGACTATGCCCAGCCGCGCGCTGCTCACCGCAGGCACAGTGATACAAGATAGATACCGCGTCGTGCGAGTGTTGGGCAAAGGCGGGATGGGCGCCGTCTACCTGGTCGAGGACCTGCGATTATACGGCAAGCAATGGGCGCTGAAAGAATTGCTGGAGCGTTTCCTCGACTCCGAGGAAAGGGAAGAGGCCGTCGAATTGTTCCGGCGCGAGGTGCAAATGCTGGTCGGCCTGCGTCACCCCAACCTCCCAGAAGTGGTCAACACCTTCCAGGTAGGAGGACGACACTACCTGGTGATGGAGTACATCGAAGGAAAAACGTTAGAAGAACTGGTGGAGGCCGCGCCGGACGGTCGTCTCCCGGAGGAACAGCTCATAAGCTGGGCAATCCAGATATGTGACGTGCTGGACTATCTGCACAGCCACGACCCGCCCATCATCTTTCGCGACCTGAAACCGGCCAACGTGATGGTCACGCCGCAGGGTCAGGTCAAACTGATTGACTTTGGCGTGGCGCGGCTGTTCGACCCCGACAAGGGCACCGACACGCTCCGTATGGGCACGGTCGGCTACGCGCCGCCCGAACAATACTCCGGCCAGGGGCAGACCACCCCCCGCTCCGACGTCTACGCCCTGGGCGCCACTCTCTACGACCTGCTCACCAACGACAGTCCCGAGGCCCATCCTTTCGTCTTTACCCCCATCCGCCAATTGAACAATCAGATCTCGGCGCGCACCGCCCGCGCCGTGGGCAAAGCGGTGGAGCTCGACCCCAGCGACCGCTTCCCCTCCATAGGCACGATGAAAGCGGCCCTGCTGGGACAAGAAAAACGACGGTCGCCGCCGGCGGTGCTGCTCGTCGGGCTGCCGCTGTTGCTGCTGCTCCTGGCGGGAGGCGGATGGCTATTGTGGCAGAACTGGCCTGGGGAAAGGGGCGTAATAACCCCCACGTCACCGGGCGCCGCCGCCGCGCAGGCTACGCCTTCACCCACGACAACCCGGCCCTCGACCAGCACACCCGCGCCAACTCTCACGCCGACGCCAACGCCCCCGCCCGATCTGACCACCACTGCCATCGCGGCCTGCGTGTTCGACCTGGAAGTCGTCACTGACTCTCCCGTCTGGCCCAACGTGCTAATGCCGGGGCAGCAATTCGTCAAGCATTGGGAGATAGCGAACACGGGCACGTGCGCCTGGCCGGAGGGCGCAGCACTGGTCTTTGATTCCGGCGACGAATTGGAAATCGTCGAGACACCAGAGATCGAACCACTCGCGCCGGAAGGGAGTACAGAGATTGAGATGGCCCTGCGAGCGCCGGCGGATTTTGCCAGCTATAGCAGCAAATGGCAATTACGAGATAGCGAGGGCAACCCCATTGGGACCAAGCTGGAAATCGCCTTCAGTGTAGGCCCAACGCCCACCCCGCGAGCGACCTCGACCCCCCTCCCCACCCCCACGCCAGAGTTCACCATAGGGCCTCTTGGGTTCTCGGTGCCCACCGTAGTGGAATGGGACAAAAATGTGGAGGGTCAGTGGTGGGGCTGGGCAGCCTTCGACGTGTGGGGCGGCGACGGCAACTACCGCTACTATATGAACGGCATCAGAGAGGATCTCGAGTTCTTTGAGCCAAGAATCCGCATTGAAGCGCAAAAGTGCAAACCCTGGGGACCCAACACAGTAATCGTCGTATCGGGCGACGGGCAGGAAGTAAGGTGGGAGGGCGTCATAAACTACCCAGAACAACACAAATGTGACTCGTAGCAAAATTCGGCAAGTTGCGTCTTGCCCTACCCGCGGAAGGTAACCCAAGATGCGCCTGTGTGAAAAATGCGGTTTCGACGCCAACCGAGACACGGCCCGCTTCTGCGCCCACTGCGGCCAGCCGTTGGGCAGCGGCGACCTGCCCGTAGAGAGCGTCGGTCACGTACAGGTCTCCCAAGAAACCGCCAGGATGAGCAAACAATCGCCGCCTCCCGCGCAGGTCGCGCCGTGGAGCGGTGGGGACGACCACGCGCTGCTCTCCACAGGCGACACAGTAAGAGAAAGATACCGCGTCGTGCAGGTGCTGGGCCAGGGCGGAATGGGCGCCGTCTACCTGGTCGAGGACCTGGCGCTATACGGCAAACACTGGGCGCTAAAGGAACTGCTAGAGCACTTTTCCAACCGGGCCGAGCGGGAAGAAGCCATTGCGCAATTCCAACGCGAGGTACAGATGCTGGTCGGCCTGAACCACCCCAACTTGCCAGAAGTGGTCAATGCCTTCGAGTCAGAAGGGCGGCACTACCTGGTGATGGAGTACGTCAAGGGGCAGACCCTGCAAGAGCTGCTAGAGGCCACACCAGACCGTCGCCTGCCAGAAGAACAGGTGCTAGGCTGGACCGCCCAAATGTGCGACGTGCTGGACTATCTGCACGGCCACGACCCGCCCATCATCTTTCGCGACTTGAAACCGGCCAACGTGATGGTCACGCCGCAGGGCCAGGTCAAACTGATTGACTTTGGCGTGGCGCGGCTGTTCGACCCGGCCAAAGGCACCGACACGCTCAAGATGGGCACGATCGGCTACGCGCCGCCCGAACAGTACTCCGGCCAGGGGCAGACCACCCCCCGCTCCGACGTCTACGCCCTGGGCGCCACTCTCTATGAGCTGCTCACCGGCGATAGCCCCGAGGCCCATCCTTTCGTCTTTGCCCCCGTCCGCCAGTTGAACAATCAGATCTCGGCGCGCACCGCCCGCGCCGTGGCCAAAGCGGTGGAGCTCGACCCCGGCGACCGCTTCCCCTCCATAAACGCAATAAAGACGGCGCTGCTGGAGCAAAAACGGCGGTGGACGCTGCCGGCGTCTCTCATCACGTTGCCGCTACTGGCGCTCCTGGTAGCGGGAGGATGGCTGCTGTGGCAAAACGGGCCGTGGAGCAAGGGCGAGCCGACGCCAACTTTGCCGAGCGTCGCCATCGCGCAAGCCACGCCTTCACCCACAGCCACCCGCCCGCCCACCAGCACGCCCGCCCCAACACTCACACCGGCGCCAGACTCACCCACTCCCGCTCTCTCTCCCACATCCACAGACCCTCCAAGCTCCACGCCAACGCCGGAAAACACCCCTATCCTTGCCTCGTCAACGCCGTCGGGAGAAACCGTCCAGCCGACCTCGACCTCAGCCAATGCGGCGCAACCCACTACCCCAGCGCCATTGCCGCCGCCTCCACCTGGAGAGAGGGGCCGCATCTTTTACACCATCGAGGCCGGCAACGCCTACTACCTCGCCTCGACCGACCCCTCGTGGTCACAAGGGCAAATCGTGGAACCGGTTGACTACGCACGCTCCACCTGCGCGGGGGGAGCCACAGCATCAACGCTGGCAGGCGAGACGTTCAACCTATACTACGGCTACCGTTGTGGCATCGGCTCTCCCAAAGAATGTCCATCGCCGGACGGAGAATACAAAGTCGCCCTCTGGCGAATTGAGGGAACAGGCTACTCACTCAACGTACACCGGGTGGCGGATAACTCGCAAGTACAGACCATCTACACAGGCAGCCTCAACGAGCAGGAACCGATCTTGTGGTCTCCCGATGGAGCTTTTTTCTACTTTACCATCCACGACACCCTGCACCGGGCCAGCCCTCACTCCGCCAGCTACGAACCCGTGATCCCTTTCGCCCAAGAGCCCTACCTCTCTCCCGACGGCTCAATGATCCTGTACAAGCAGCCGGTGGGAACGGTGGGAGCGTATGACTTTTGGGTAGCCAACGCCGACGGCTCCAATCCGCACAACGTGACCAACGCGGCAGAGACCTATAAAATTTGCGCCCGCTGGGGACAGTAATTTGTCATTGGAGCAACCTATGCCACTCACGACAGGTCAGGTACTACAAAACCGCTACCGCATCGTCTCTCTGCTGGGACAGGGCGGCATGGGCGCCGTCTACCGCGCCTGGGATACGCGACTGCAAGTGCCCGTCGCCCTCAAAGAGATGATCCCCCAGCCGGGGCTAGACTCGCAAACTCTGGCCCAACTGCGCCAGCAGTTCCAGCAAGAGGCCACCGTCCTGGCCCGCCTCGACCACCCCCACCTGGTCCGCGTCTCTGACTTTTTCGAGGCGCAAGGCAACGGCTACCTGGTGATGAACTTTGTCGAGGGAGAGAGCCTGGCCGACCGCATCGAGCGAGAAGGCGCACTGGACGAGTCACAAGTGCTCGCCTGGGCCGATCAACTGCTCGACGCCCTCGCCTACTGCCACGCCCAGGGCGTGCTCCACCGCGACGTCAAGCCGCAGAACGTCGTCATCACACCAGAGGGTGTCCCCCCCGACGCGGGGGGGACACCCTCGTCGGGGGGGAATGCAGTGCTGGTGGACTTTGGCCTGGTCAAGCTGTGGGACCCCAGCGACCCCCGCACCCGCACCGCCATCCGCTCGATGGGAACGCCAGAGTACGCCCCGCCGGAGCAATACGACGCCACCGGCCACACCGATCCCCGCTCAGACATCTACGGCCTGGGCGCCACCCTCTACCACGCCCTAACCAACCAGTCCCCGCCGACGGCGACGCAGCGCATCGTGAACCCAGCCACCCTCTCTCCGGTGCGGAGGATGAACCCCCTGGTAAGTCCACACGTAGAAGCAGCCCTGGTGCGGGCGCTGGAATTGCAGCCGGAGGCTCGCTTTCAAAACAGCGCAGAGATGAGAGCAGCACTGAGGAACATACGGACTTTCACGACCCCCATCCAGAGCGATACCGACACAAGAGTCGTGACGCGCCGCGCACCCCGGCCCAGCACCGGTACGCAGGTGGTGACGCCCGCCCCTGCCCCCGGTCGCGGGGACATTCCCTGGAAGTGGATCATAGCCGGCGGGGCGGCGATCGCAGCCGCGCTGCTTGTGGGAGGAGCGATCCTGGGGACGACCTGGTTTTTCGGCCGCCGCCCCCCCACCGCCTCGGTCGCCGACCTGGCCTCGGCGACGCCCACCGGCGAACCTCGACCGCCGGCCGCGACCGTGCAGGCCGACCGTGTCCTGGACGCAACCTTTGTAACAGATGTAACGGCATCGGAGGGCCAAGAGTTCCCACCAGGAACAGCTTTTACCAAGGTCTGGCGCATGCAAAACACCGGCAACTGCGCCTGGGAGGCGGGGACACGGCTGGCCTTTATCTCTGGCGACATAACGGGCGAGCCGGTGCCGTTACCGACTGTGGTCGCCGGTTCAGTGACCGACGTCAGCGTGAACCTGGTCGCTCCCACGCAGCCGGGCACCTACCGCAGCGACTGGCAGCTAGAAGCCCCCGACGGCGCTCGCTTCGGAGACACGGTCTCCGTCCAGATCGTCGTGCCGCCACTTTCTGGCCCCACCGCCACTCCCGCCCCGCCAACAGCAACCCCTCCTCCCACCTCCACCCCCATCCCCACAGCGCCCCCCACCCCGGCCTGCCCGGCGGTCACGGGCCCCTTTGCCACCCTCTGGCAGGCGGAACAGGAGAGGTTGGGTTGCGCCACCAACGCGGCCCACACCTCCTGGATGGCCCAACAGCATTTTGAGTGGGGGCAAATGTTCTGGCGCAAAGACAGCGACGGCATACTGGCCGTGCACGACAGCGGGATATGGGGCGCGTATAGAAACATCTGGTACGAGGGCGACCCGGACTATTCCTGTCCAGACAGCGCCCCCCAGGAAAGTCCCCCCACGCCTAAACGGGGATTCGGAAAAATCTGGTGCACCTACGCAGAGGTGCGCAACGGCCTGGGGTGGGCCACCGACGGCGAGCGCGGCTTTGACGGCACAGTGCAGGATTTCGAGCAGGGCGCCATCATCCGCACCGACACCGGTAAAACCTATGTACTCTTCGATGATGGCACCTGGTCAGAATAGGGATTGGTCATCGGAGTAACCTATGCCGCTCGTGACAGGCCAAGTGCTACAAAACCGCTACCGCATCGTCTCCCTGTTGGGGCAGGGCGGCATCCGCGCCTGGGATACGCGGCTGCAAGTACCCGTTCTGATTCGATCACATCATGCTCTCAATATAGCGCCAAGTCTGATATGAAACCAACGTCCCGCCGCCCCAAACATTGCCACCTCTGCGGTCGCCCCCTGCAGGGACGCGCCTGGGTCCACGCGGCCAACGACGGCTCGAAAGATCAAGCCATCGTCGTCTGCCGCCGCTGCCATGAGACGGCCCCCCGCTGTGACGTGTGCAACCTGCCGCTGGGCGAGAATCACGTCCGCCTGCCCGACGACCGGCGTATCTGTCCGCGCTGCCACCAGACTGCCATCTACGATCCGGCCCAGGCGCGGGAACTCTTCGAGCGCGTAGCTCGCGTCATCACCGACCAACTGGGGCTGGGCCTCAACGTTGGCACAGAGTTTACGCTGGTGGATCACCAACATCTGCAACGACTGGCGGCGGAGGCGCCCGCCAACCCAGTGGACGATGCGGGCAAAATGCCCGCGGGCAAAGTACCCGTGAACCAGGTCATCGGACTCTTTGCCCGCAAAGGCCGCCAGCGAGTGATGTACCTCATCTACGGTCTGCCCCGGATACTATTCATCCAGGTCGTCGCCCACGAGTGGGGCCACGCCTGGCATAGAGAGAACTGCCCGCTGCTCGACGACCCTCTGCTCTGCGAAGGATTTGCCGAGTGGGTGGCCCACAAAGCACTACAAACCCTGGGCGCCGCCAAACAAGCAGCACTGATGGAACAGCGCGACGGCCTCTACGGAGACGGACTGCGCAAGATGGTATCGCTGGAGCAGCAGCGGGGAATCTCCGGCGTCCTTGATTTTTGCCGCCGGGCCGAGTAAAATGTGAAAATGCCAGAACCCCTGCAACTGACGTCCACATTGAACACCCCCTATATCCCCGTCACCCGCCAGCCTCGCCTGGTGTACCTTCTGCTGGAGACCGCCAGCGGCGCGGGCGGCGATTTCCTCCCGGTCAACCTGGGGCTGGTGGTGGATACCAGCGAATCTATGCGCATCCGGCTGGCGAGCGAGGCCCAGTTTGAAGAACTGGCGCGGATGGGAGTGCTGAAGGAAGTACTGGTGGACGGCGTACCTGCCTGGGAATCGGGCGAGATACCCGTCAAGGCGCTGATGCGGTTGCCGCGCAAAATTGACCTGGTCAAGGATGCGCTGCGGGCCGCCGTCGAGCAACTCCGCCCCGCCGACCGCTTTTCACTGGCCGCCTTTGCCAGCGAGGCGACGACCCTCATCCCCAACACCTCCGGCTCCCAAAAACGGCGCTTGCTGGAAGCCATCGAGAGACTGGACAACATCCGGCTGGGAGACGAGACCTACATCGGGCGCGGAATGAAGCTAGGTTTCGAGGAATTGCGCCGAGACAAGTCGAGCGAGCGGGCCGACCGCCTGCTGGTGCTCACCGACGGGTTCACTCTGGACGAGGACGACTGCCGCGCCTGGGGCGCTCACGCCCGCCAGAAACGCATCCCCATCAGCACCATGGGGCTGGGCGGCGAGTTCAACGAGGAGCTGATGATCCCCATCGCCGACCAGACTGGCGGCGAGGCATATTTGCTGGAGAACCCCGACGAAATCACGGCCGCCTTTGCCCGCGAGTTGCAGCGCGCGCAGGCGGTGCGCTACCGCAACCTGGAACTGAAACTGCGCCCCTCGCAAGAGGTAGAGTTGCGAGCCGCCTACCGCGTCCGTCCCACCATCGCGCCGCTGGCAGCGATCAAAGAGGGCGGAGGCTACAACTTTCCGCTGGGCGATCTGGTGGCGGGGGAGGAACCGGCCCTGCTTTTGGAACTGATCGCGCCGCCACGCCAGGGGGGCGTCTACCGGCTGGCCCAGGCGCTCCTGGCCTGCGACGATCCGGCCGGCAACCTGGCCGGCCTCAAGACGCGGGCCGAAGTGGTGGCCGAGTACACCACCGACCCGGCCCAGGCGGCTCAACAGGCGGCCCAGGTGATGCACATCGTCGAGGCGCTGAGCGCCTACAAATTGCAACAGCGGGCGCGAGCCGACCTGGAAACAGGGAACGTGGCCGGCGCTACGCAAAAACTGCAAGCCGCCGCCACCCGCCTGCTGGATATGGGCGAGGAAAAACTGGCCGCCGATGTGAGACAACAAGCAGAGGAGTTGGAGCAGCATGGCCAAGCCGATCCACGGCTGGCCAAGAAACTGCGCTACGGGACGCGCAAGTTGACGAAATGGGACGCAGATTCACGCCTATGAACGCTGATTCTCCGGTTCTATCCGCATACCATCTGCGGAAATCGGAGTGAATCCACGTCCTAAAAGATTTGGGTGTATTTCATTTCAGTAGAGACCCTAGACCTCGGAGGTCTCTGCCGAGCTTGTGCTCGCCCAAAACCGCCGATCAAAAGATTTGTCGGTCAGTCAGCATGACGGCTTTTAACACCTTCGATACCCTCTGCCTACTTTTGTCCTGTACCATAGTTGTAGGTCACACAAACTTATTTCACCACAGTGGCGCGTTCAGCCACCTGATGGTACAATAAAGCGCTGTTCAGAAACAGCGTCAGAGTGATTCCGCAGACATCTACGGCCCCGTGACGGGGCAGATCAACCTTTTCGCAAGGACGGCCCTTGGCGGGCAAAAGGAGGCGGCCTGTGAGCGTCGAAGTATGGTACGGCAGCAAGTCGCACCACGAGGCGGAGCAGAAAACGCTGCTCGAACTGTATCAGTACCTTCGCCCTCAGCAGGAACATTTCGTGCTCCTGCACAACTTTTTCGCCGGTCAGAGCAACGAGATTGACCTGGTCGTGCTCAAACGAGATGGCGTCTTCCTGGCCGAACTGAAACACGTCTGGGACCCCATCTTTGGCCGGCGCGAGGGAACTTGGAAAGCGATTCGCGAGGATGGCGGCGAAGTCATCCTCAACCCCGACCGTTCCAACCCCTTCAAACAAGCCCAACGCAACTATCACAGTTGGAAAAACTGGTGCCAGGCCCACGCCGAGGAAATCGGCTCTGGTCCGGCGCATCCCCGCCCAACCGATTGGAGCGACGTGATGACCAGCATCGTCCTCTACCCGGATCTGCCAGAGGGAAGCGACGTCGCCATCGGGGATTGGCCCGTGCAGGCGCTGGGGCTGCCCGCTTTCCTGTTCGCACTGGTGTCGTGCTCGTCTAGCAAAGTGACGCTATCCCGTCAGGAGATGAGCCGCATCCCAGAACTGATGGGATTGGAACACTGGCAACTGGCACACCCAACACAAAAGCTATCAGATTGGCAGCCGGCCCCCTTTGCCGCGTTGGTTGCGCGGGGTCACACGTTATCGGAGCCGCTCATCCGGCTGGACGAGGTCAACAAAGAAAGCATCACCGTGGGAAGAGAGACGGGGAATGACCTGGTCATCACCGACCCCACCGTCTCACGCCACCACGCCGAGTTGTACCAGTTCAACGGGCGCTGGGTCGTGCGCGATCTGGACAGCACCAGCGGCACCTTTGTGGGTTACAAGGGCGATCCCGACGACGAAACTCGCGTCGCAGAGAGGGAATTTGCCCTGAAAGATAATTCCATCGTCCGTTTTGGGCCGGCATCCTACACCCTACTGTTGCACGAGAGCAACGAGAACGACGAGAGCGAGAAGCCGTGAACACCTGCCCGCAATGTGGCGCGAGCAATCGTCCAGAAGCGCACTTTTGCCGCAAGTGCCGGTGTGCGCTGCCATCCGCTGCCACGCCGACGACGTGTATCCATTGCGGTGCAATGTTGCGACCAGGCGCGCGCTTTTGCAAGAAATGCGGTGAGGCAATTAGAGACGCTATTTATACCGATGCCGGCCACACTTGCCCTCACTGCGGGTCAGAGGTACGAGAGAGCGCCCGTCTCTGTCCTATCTGCCAGTCGCCTTTGGCTACGCCGTCCGCCCAGCCCTTCGGTTCACGCTGTATTCACTGCGACACGCCCACCCGCCCCGGCGCGCGCTTTTGTCGCAATTGCAGCCGCCCGCTCTCGACGGCGATGACGGTGCCGCCGCCACCACCGCCGCCGCCATCCCATCCGGCGCAGGGCCGCTTTGGCACCGGCGAGATGCTCCCACTCACCATCCTGACCGGGCGGTACGTGATCCTGGAAAAGATCGCCCAGGGGGGTATGGGAGCCGTTTACAAGGCCCAGGACAGGCGGCTCCAGGGCAAAGTAGTCGCCGTGAAGGAGATGTCCGAATCGGCCGTCGCTCAGGCGGAGCGAGAGCGCGTGCTAGAGTCATTCCAGCGCGAGGCGGAACTGCTGGCCCGGCTGGACCACCCCAACCTGGCGCGGGTGAGCGACCGCTTTCAGGAGGGAGAACGGCACTATATGGTGATAGAGTTCATCGAGGGACAAACGTTGCAAAAGATGCTCGAGGGACGCAACGACCCGTTCCCCCAAGAGCAAGTATTGAACTGGGCCGAGCAATTGTGCGACGTGCTCGCCTACCTGCATAGCCAGCAGCCCAAGATCATCTATCGAGACATAAAGCCGGCCAACGTGATGGTGCTGGCCGGCTCCGACCAAGTCAAATTGATTGATTTCGGCATCGCCCGCTTTTACAAACTGGGCAAGAAAAAAGACACTATCGAATTTGGCACCGACGGCTACGCGCCGCCGGAGCAATACGGCAAAACTCAGACCGACGAGCGGGCCGACGTCTACGCGCTGGGGGCCATGCTCCACCAACTGCTCACACTGCGCGAGCCAATGACCCGCCCGTTCCACTTCCCACCGGCGCGCGCCCTCAACCCCAAGGTAAGTCAACAGGTAGAGACCGCCATCGCGGATGCAGTACAGGCCGAACAGGACAAGCGTCACCAATCTATGGACGAAATGCGGAGCGCGTTGCTAGGGGAGGGCGCGGCTCCCAAACGAAAGTCAAAGAAGAAAAAACCGGCTCGACCCGCCGCCGCTCCGCCATCTGTGCCAGGCAAACTAAAACCCAGTCCGGATTGGATAAACTTTGGAGATGCACCTACCGGAAGCGGCGCGCCGGCCCAGTCGCTGGCGTTCACTCTCCCCGCCGGCGAGCAAGCCACACTCAACGCCAGCGCCCCATGGGTACACGTCCACCCCACCAGTGTCGTCAAGCAAGGAGAAAAAGTCACCATCACGCTAGACGCCAGGCAGCTCAGACCGGGACGGCTGCAATTGAGTGGGGGACTGATCAAGCGGTGGGCCGGCCTGCATACCCGTCTCCTGATACCGGCCGAACAAACGCTCACCACCCACGTAGAAATCGAGTTAAAAAGCGGGTACAAGCAACGCATCCCGGTCAGTGTCACCGTCGTGCCGCCGGCCCAGCAAGTGCGGCTGCGCTGGATCGCGACCATCGGCATTATGCTGATGGAGGTAGGCATCGCAGCCGCTGCCCTGGGAATACTCGCGGTCGCGCTCCTATTTTGAACGTAACAACGGTTCGTCGTGCCGGATGGCAGGTCAGAAACCCGCCCTACCGGAAAAAGACGAAATGAGAACGGACAAAAAAACAGAATCGAGGAGAAAGCCATGCCACTTTCAAGCGGACAGATGATAGAGCACCGCTACCGCATCGCCAAACTGCTGGGGCAAGGGGGAATGGGGGCCGTCTACCGCGCCTGGGACACGCGCCTGAATCGTCCCGTCGCACTCAAAGAGATGATCCCCCAGATCGGCCTCGACGCCGCCATGCTGGCCCAATTGCGCCAACAATTCGAGCAAGAGGCACAAGTGCTGGCCACGTTCACCCACCCCAGCCTGGTGCGCGTCACCGACTACTTTTCCTGGGAGAACAACGAGTATCTGGTGATGGACTTTGTCGAGGGGGAGAGCCTGGCCGAACGGATCGAGCGGGAAGGGGCGCAAACGGAGGCGCAGACGCTGGCGTGGGCCGAGCAACTACTGGACGCGCTGGCCTATTGTCACCGGCAAGGCGTACTCCACCGCGACATCAAGCCGCTGAACATCATCGTCACGCCGGAGGGACGAGCCGTACTGGTGGACTTTGGCCTGGTCAAGTTGTGGGATCCCAGCGACCCGCAGACGCGGACGGTGATGCGTGGAGCAGGAACGCCAGAGTACGCCCCGCCGGAGCAATACGACATAGGGGCGGGCCACACCGACCCCCGCTCAGATATCTACAGCATGGGGGCCACCCTCTACCACGCCCTCACCGGCCAAATGCCCCCCACGGCCACGCAGCGTATGGCCAGCCCAGCCTCCTTCGCACCGCCGCGCCGCATCAACGCCACCGTCAGCCCGGCCACCGAAGCGGTCGTGCTCAAATCGTTAGAGATGGCGATGGAGAACCGCTACCAGAGCGCGGAGGAGATGGCTCAAGCGTTGGGCGTCTTGGAGCAAGTCACCCGCGTCGTGCCGCGCCGCGAGCGTGTCGCGCCGGAGCGCGCGCAAACGCCACCCGCGTTCGAACCGGAACCCCCTGTCAAGCGCAAGCGAGGGTTCCTGGTGGGAGGCGTAGGGTTGACAGTCGCCGGCCTGCTGTGCCTGGCGCTGGCAGTGGGCGCCGCCTTGCTAGGACTGTACTTGCTGGGCAGCGACAAAGCGACACCTCTCCCCCCCACTCCCACCTTCGAGCCTCCCGCCACACCACGTCAGCCCACCGCCGCTCCGCTCCTCACGCCCACACCCCGCCCCATCAACACCCCCGCGCCGGTGGACGTAGGCAACATCTTGTTCCAGGACGACTTTAGTGATCCCGGCTCCGGCTGGGAGATAGAGGAGTACGAGAGCGGCAACATAGGCTACAAGGACGGCGTCTACTTTGTGCGAGCTGAGAACGACGAATATTACTACTTTGGCATGGCCGGTCGCTCCTTCACCGACGCGGTCATCGAAGTGGACGCCACCCAGGTCTTGGGCCCAGCGAATGACAACAACCACTATGGAGTGGCCTGTCGCATCCAGCCCGACAACCACGGCTACTTTTTCCGTATCAGCGGAAGCGGCCACTATTCCATCCTCAAAGAGATGGGAGAGGAGGACGTGTGGCTGGTAGATTGGACCCAGTCCACCGCCATTCACCAGGGAAATGAAACGAATCACATCCGGGCCATCTGCGACGGATCCCGCCTGGCGTTGTTCGTCAATGGCGAGTTGCTGGCAGAGGTGGAGGACGGCGATTTCAGCACAGGAGACATCGGCCTGACAGCGGGCACATTTGAGGACGAGCCAACGGAAATACACTACGACGACCTGCTCGTTCAGTCACCGCTGGAACTCTTGTTCCAGGACGATTTCAGTGACTCTGGCAGCGGTTGGGAGATAGGAGACTATGATACCGGAGACGTGGGCTATACCGACGGGGTCTACTTTGTCACCTCCACCGAGAAAGAGCAAATGATGTGGGGACTGGCCAACCGCTCCTTCTACGATACCATCGTCGAGGTAGACGCCACCCAGATCTCGGCCCCGGACAACGATAACAACGCCTATGGAGTCATGTGCCGCATCCAATCGAACAACGATGGCTACCTCCTGCGCGTCAGCGGGGACGGCTATTATGCCATCCATGCGATCGTAGAGGGTGAGTTCGAGTCACTGGTAGAATGGGCCTCGTCCGACGCAATCCACCTGGGGAACGCGACCAACCACATCCGCGCCGTCTGCGATGGGACCAGCCTGGCTCTGATTGTCAACGGAGAATTACTGGCAGAGGTGGAAGACTACACTTTCAGCGAGGGAGACATCGCCTTAACTGCGACCACCTTCGAGGATGAGCCAACAGAGGTGCACTTTGACGACCTGCTAGTATCCGCACCCTGACGGAAAGGTGCGACGCACTTCAGCAGTGCGTCGCACCTCCTACCCTGTGACCCGAGCAGTTACTTTTGATTTAATTTATCTGCGTGAATCTGCGTCCTAATAGGGAGGTAAGCGTTCAGGTGGGCAACTGGAATGAGTCAAAAACAGCTTACATACCCGTCTGAACGCTTACATAGGGAGATATTGCGATGATTACTTGCATAAAGTGTGGCGCACAGAATCGGCGAGAGGCCAAGTTCTGCTCCTCCTGCGGTGCCGACCTCTCACCACTGGCCGCAGCAGCACCCGCGCAACCGGCCAAGCCCCCGCAAAAGACCCGCCCACTGCCCTCCGAGCCTCCGACTGCTCAGCCCATCGGCCGGTTGCCGCCGCTCCAACCGGGCAGCATCCTCACCCATCCCCAGGATCCACGTCAAAGGTACAGCATCGTGGCGGCGCGCGAGCTGGCCCGCTCCACCTACTACGACGCACTCGACCTCACCTGCCCCTCCTGCGGGTCGCCGCAGCCACATGCGCCCGCCGACGGACTATGTCGAGGCTGTCAAACCACCCTGCAGCCCGTCCTGATCCACGAGCGACGCGCGCGCCCGAACAAACACCTTGCCGAGACCGATATAGAACAGTTGATCAACTTGAGCGTGGGACACCCCAACATCCTGCCCCACCGGGCCATCGTCCAATACCAGGAGAGCGTCTACACCGTGGTGGAGCACCCCGGTCGCTGGGGCGTGTTGGTGCGCGGGCGACGGCAACGGTCGCCTGACGAGGCGCTCGCCGGGGCGGCCCAGGTCGGCCAAGCGCTGGCCTACCTACACGAGCGCGACTTTGCCCATCTCGAGGTCGGCGGCGCCAGCATCGAAAGCCTCGTCGTCACCGGCGGCGAGAGAAGTATCAAGCTGGCCGACTTGAGCACCTGCGCCCGCCTGCAACCAGGTGACGTATTGCGGGCGCAGATCAACAGCAACGTCGCTTTCCTGGCCTCTCTGCTCTTCTACCTGGTCACCGGCGAGGAACTGCAACGCGCGGGCATCGAACTCGCTCCGCCTCCGCTACGCATCTTTATTGAGCGGGCAATGCAGGGCCAGTACGCCTCGGTGCAGGATATGCTGACCGACTTTGCTCTAATGCCGTCCGCTCCGCCTCCGGCGCGCCCCCTCAAACCCTCCCACGGCCAGGCGACCCATCCCGGCCGGAAACACCCCCGCAACGAGGACGCAGTCATCACCTTTACCTTCGACAAGGAACAGGATGGGCGCGCGGTGCCCGTTGGATTCTATCTGGTGGCCGACGGAATGGGGGGGCACGACGCAGGAGACGTAGCCAGCCGCACCGTCAACAAGATCGTGACCGACTGGATCATAAAGACCAAAGTCCTGCCCGACCTGCAAAAGACGACGCGCAAACTGGCGACCAAGGACGTGCCCGGCGAACTGCTGGCCCAGGCGATCCAACAAGCCAACGGCGCTCTCGTGAGCCGCGCCCAGGCGGAGGGCAGCGACCTCGGGTCCACCGTGACGGCGGCGCTGATCATCGGGAACGTGGCAACCATCGCCAGCGTTGGCGACAGCCGCACCTATCTGCTGCGCGAGGGGCGGCTGGAGCAGATCACGCAGGATCACTCATTGGTGGCCCGGCTGGTGGACGCCGGAGTCATCGGGCCGGAGGATGTGCGCGGCCACCCCCAGCGCAACCAGATCTATCGCTGTATGGGCCACAACCCGGACGTAGAAGTGGACACTTTTACGCGGCAACTGCGAGCCGGCGACGCGCTCTTGCTGTGCTCGGACGGACTGTGGGAGATGGTGCTCGACGACGAGATCCAACGCATCGTCGAGAGCGCCCGCAGCCCGCAGAAGGCGTGCGACGCGCTGATAGAGGCCGCCAACCGCGCCGGCGGCGAGGATAACATCGGCGTGATCGTGGTGGAGATGGAGTAGCGACCAGATGTTGAACCCAGACACCAACTGGTGCGGAGACTGAACCTGAATACGAAGGAACGAATCTATGACTCTCACGACCGGTCAAATCATCCACAACCGCTACCGCGTCGCTGCCCTGCTGGGGCAAGGGGGAATGGGCGCCGTCTACCGCGCCTGGGATACCAACCTGGACATCCCTGTGGCGCTCAAAGAGATGACCCCCGCTCCCCAGGCCGACTCGCGCACGCTCGCCCAACTGCGCCAGCAGTTCAAGCGCGAGGCCCAGGTGGTAGCCGGCCTCGATCACCCCAACCTGGTGCGTGTGACCGATTACTTTTCCTGGGGTGAATCCGAGTGCCTGGTGATGAACTTTGTCGAGGGGGAGAGCCTGGCGGAGCGCATCCAGCGCGAGGGAGCACTGCCGGAAACCCAGGTACTGGAATGGGCGCGCCAACTGCTCGACGCGCTGGCCCATTGTCACGCCCGAGGCGTGATTCACCGCGACATCAAGCCGCTGAACGTGATCATCACCCCGGAAAACAAACCGGTGCTGGTGGATTTTGGACTGGTGAAATTGTGGGATCCGCGAGACCCCGGCACCCAGACAGTGGTCCGGGCGATGGGCACACCGGAGTACGCGCCGCCCGAACAATACAGCGCCACCTCCGAGCACACCGACCCCCGCTCCGACCTCTACAGCCTGGGCGCGACGCTCTACCACGCCCTCACCGGCCAGTCCCCCATGTCCGCCACCGACCGCATGGCACTGCCTGAGCAATTCGCGCCGCCCCGCGCACTGGCTCCGCACGTAAGCCCACAGACAGAGACAGCGGTACTCAAGGCGCTAGAGTTGCCGATCACGCAACGCTTCTCCACGGCCCAGGAGATGTCCCAATGGCTGCACGGCGGCGCGCCGGCAGCCATTGCCAAACGCACTTCTCCCGTCCCCACGGGAAAGCGCACCAGACTGCCGGCCTGGGCGTGGGGACTGGGCGGCGTCGCGCTGCTGGCGCTGATCGCCGGTTGCGTGATTGGGGCCGGCTTTGTCTGGCCCGCAATCCGTGATAACAAACAGTCTGACGCGCCGCGCACCCCAACCGCCGCGCGAGTTACTCCAACGCAAGAAGCAACGCTCGCGCCCCAGATCGTCGTCGTCACCTCGACCCCTGCCACGCCGCCGACGCAAGCGCCACCCACGGCCACGGCGCTTCCTCCCACACCGGCGTTGGCCTCGATAGTCTTCGATTCATACCGCGACGACAACTGGGAGGTCTACATAGTGAATGAGAACGGCTCTAACCCCCTCAACTTGACCAACCATCCGGCCGGCGACGGGGATCCGGCCTGGTCACTCGACGGGCAACGAATCGCCTTCGACAGTGACCGCGACGATAATTGGGAGATCTATGTGATGAACACGGATGGCTCGGGAGTCGCCAGGTTGACCCACGACCCGGCCGACGACGATTCCCCGGCCTGGTCGCCCGACGGTTCGCAGATCGCGTTCAAATCAAATCGCGACGGCAACTGGGAGATCTATGCGATCAACCTGAGCGACCTGAGCGCCACGAACCTGACCAACCATCCGGCCGACGATCGGCTGCCGGCCTGGTCGCCTGACGGCCAGCGCATCGCCTTTGTCTCAGACCGAACAGGTGAATGGGATCTCTGGATCATGAACGCCGACGGCTCTGATCCGGTTAATCTAACCAACTACCCAGCCCAGGACTCTTTTCCCGCCTGGTCTCCCGATGGCCGGCGCATCGCTTTCCACTCTTACCGAGACGGTAATGCCGAGCTCTACGTGATGAACAGCGACGGCGCCAACCCGATGAGATTGACCAATAATCCAGCCGACGACTGGGCACCCTCCTGGTCATCCGATGGTCTGCGGCTGGCCTTTACTTCCGACCGCGATGGCGACAACGAAATCTATGTCATGAACACAGATGGAAGCAACATGGTGCAGGTGACACACAACAGAGCCAGTGACACGTGGCCTGTCTGGTCACCATAACCGCTAGGAGTATTGGTATGCTAACATCAAACACACTGCTCCAAGATCGCTACCGCGTCCTGCGCCACATCGGCGGCGGGGGGATGGGACTGGTCTACCTGGCGGAGGATAACCGCCTGCCGGGACGGCGCTGCGCTGTCAAAGAGATGTCCCCAGATCAACTGCCCCCAGATGACCGTACCTGGGCCACCAACGCCTTCCGCCAAGAAGCCCAAATGCTGGCCCGGCTCGACCATCCCGGCCTCACCTCTGTCACCGACTTTTTCCCCGAAGGAAACGACCTGTACTTGGTGATGGATTACGTGCGCGGGCAGACGTTGGAAGACATATTACGAGACTCGCCCAACGAGCGGCTGCCCCAGGGGCAAGTGCTCAACGTCGTGCGCCAACTGTGCGACGTGCTCGAGTACCTGCACGGGCAGAACCCACCCGTCATCTTTCGCGATCTCAAGCCCTCCAACGTGATGCTGACGCCGGAGGGACAGGTCAAGCTGATTGACTTTGGCATAGCGCGCCTCTTCAAACCGACCCAATCGCAGGACACGGTGACGCTAGGCACGCCGGGATACGCCGCGCCGGAACAGTGGGGCACCGCCGGCCAGAGTGACGCCCGCTCAGACATCTACGGGCTGGGCGTACTGCTGCTGCGCCTGTCCACCGGTTACGACCCGACGCCCAACCCGTTCCCGTTGCCGCAACCGCGCGCCGTGATGCCCGAAATCTCACCCAAGATCGAATACCTGATCCTCCGCGCCACGCCCACAGAGCCCGGCGCGCGCTACCAGAGCGTGGCCGAGTTCCGGCGCGATGTGAATACGCCATCGGAACAGCTAAAACCCCAGGAAAAGACAAAGCTGCTCGCATCGGCCGGGTCTCCGCCGGCCCCGCCCCCCGCTCCCGCCGCCTACCCCACTCCCTATCCATCGCAGGCCACGCCCTACCCCCGGCCCACCCCTGCACCCAAGCGCACCGGCCTGTGGATCGGGGTAGGGATCGGCGGGGTACTGTTGATCGGGTTGTGCGCCGCCGCGCTGGGCGGGGCGCTGGCGCTGCCGGCCATCTTTGGCACTCCGACAACCCACCCGCCGACAGTCGAGCAGCTCACCGAGCCTCCACCACCCACCACTGCGCCCACCAGCCTGCCGCCTACGACACCACCACAATCACCCGTCCCCCCACCCTCCGCGCCGCCGCCCACCATCCCGCCGACCGGCGAGCCGACCGTGGACATATCACTGCACTGGGACGACATCGGGCAATCGGTCCAGGGACGCGACCTCGAGGTGGCCACCATCGGTGACAGGAGCGGGGCCGCCGTCGTCGTCGTGGGCAGCATCCAGGGCGACCAGCCCAACACGCGCGATCTGATAAGCTACCTGATAGAGGATTTCAACCGCGACCGGAACCGCATCCCGGCCGGCGTCGCCTTCCACTTTATCCCCACCATCAACCCCGACGGCAACGCCGCCGGCACGCGCCGCAACGCCCACAACGTGGACCTGAATCGCAACTGGGATACCTTCGACTGGACCGCCAACCCGGATCAGCCAGGAGGGGTCGTGACGGGCGCCGGCGGCTCGCGCCCCCACTCGGAACCGGAGACACAGAGCCTGGCCGCCTATTTGCTCGCCCTCCAGCGCCAGAACCCCAATCTGCGACTGGTGCTCTGGCACTCTAGCCAGCGGATCACCAGCAGCGGCCATGTCTACCCCGGCTACACGTCCAGCGGCCTCGATAGCGCCGCGCTCGACCTGGCCTGGCGCTACGCCGACGAGACCGGTTACGCCGTCAAAGAGGACTGGGCCCCCTACGAGACGACGGGCGAGCTGATCATCTGGTGCGCCGAAGAAGGGGTCGAGGCCATTGATATTGTCATCCCGGCGTCGAGCTCAGGCTCCAACAGCAGCCTGCGCAACCTGACGATGGAGGCGCTGCTGGAGATGGCGCGGTTTCCCTAGTCGCGCATTGTAATGAGGAGGTAAACGTATCTTGTCCGGCACCAAAGAAACACGCTGGCTCACACTGGCTCTCATCCTGATCGCCGCCATCGCCGCGGCGCTGGGGCTGACCTTTGGTTTTGTCAGCGTGCGCTCCATCGGCGAGCGCAACGCCCAGGTCACACCGACCACGGCCGCCACTCTCCCCTCAACGGCAGCGCCGACCGTCCCCGCCACGGCCGTGCAGGATGCGCCCCCCACCGTTCCGCCCACCTCCACCCCGCTGCCCGCCACGCCGACGGCCCAGCCGCCGTTCTTCGAAGGGCCGTTCACCTACGGCGTCTCCTTCGGTGGACGACCGCTGCTGGCCTACCGGCTGGGCACAGGCCCTTCGGTGCATGCCATCATCGGCGCCATCCACGGCGGCTACGAGTGGAACACAGTGGACCTGGTCAGCCAGACGCTAGAATACCTGCAAGCGAACCCCAGCCTGGTGCCGGACGAGGTCACACTGTACGTCATTCCCTGCGCCAACCCCGATGGCTACGCCGCCGGCACCGACCGCGAGCACGGGCGGACGAATGACAACAACGTTGACCTGAACCGCAACTGGGGCTACAACTGGCAGATGACGGCCACCCACGGCACCCGCCCGGTCTTTGCCGGCAACGAGCCTTTCTCCGAGCCAGAGACGGCCGCGCTGCGCGACCTGATACTGGAGCGGAACGTCGAGGCGGCGATCTTTTACCACAGCGCGCTGTCCAAGATATTTTACGGAGCCGAGCGGGAAAAGTCGGCCACCTACGAGCTGTCCCTGACCGTCTCGGAAGCGACCGGCTACCCCATCGCGGCCGGCATCCCCGGACAGATCACCACCGGCGACGCGATAGACTGGATGTCCGACCAGGGGCTGGCGGGCGTCGAGGTGGAACTGACCACCCACGAGGACATTGAGTGGGAGCGCAACCTCCAGGGAGTGATGGCGTTCCTCAATTGGAGACCCCCATCCGTGTCGGAGCGGGTCGTCCACACCGCCCAGATCGGCGCATCGGTGCAGGGCCGCCCCATCGAAGCGACCCAGGTCGGCGACGGGAGCCAGATCGCGCTGGTCATCGTCGGCAGCATCCACGGCGACGAGCCGAACACGGAGGCCCTGGTACGCAGCCTGATGGAACAATACGTAGGCGCGCCCAATTTGGTCCCGCCTGGCTTTACCATCTACTTCCTGCCGACGATTAACCCCGATGGGCTGGCGACGGGCACGCGCCAGAACGCAAACCAGGTGGACCTCAACCGCAACTGGCCCACCGATGACTGGCGGGCCGACGCCGCCCGCACCAACGGCGTCATTCCCGGCTCTGGCGGCGCCGCGCCGGGGTCCGAGCCGGAGGTGCGGGCGGTGGCCCAGTGGCTGCTCGAGACTATCAAACCATCGGCGCAGGAGGTGTGGCTGCTCTCCTACCACTCGGCCTACCCGCCCGCTGGCGGCGTGCAGCCGGGCTACACCACCTACGGCCTCCCCGGCCCCCAGGCCGACCAACTGGCGCAGCGCGTGGCCGACCTGGCGGGCTACGCTTACCTGCCCACCTGGCCCAGCGAGTACACCTTCACCGGCGAGATGATCCACTGGTGCGACGTCAACGGTATCCGGGCCGCCGACGTGGAACTGCCCAGCCACGACCCGCCGGACGAGACGACGTTAGCGACGCACCGGCGCGTCCTGAGCGCATTGTTGACAGAATCCGCCGATGGCTACGTTCAATACACCGTACAATCAGGCGACACGCTGCTGGGCATAGCCATCCAATTCGACGTCGAGGTAGAGGAAATCAAGTATCTGAACGGAATAGGCGACGAGGACTATATCGCCGCTGGGGATGTGCTCCTCATCCCCACGGGCGAGTGAAGGAGAAAAGGCAATGACACTCGACCTGCGCCGCATCTACACCCACGCCGTGCTGGGCGGGCTGGGGGGCCTCGTCGGCTGGGCGCTGACGATACCCACCGCCTGGCTCCAATTGACCGGCCTCGTGGGACTGCTGCTGAAAGACGCGCTCATCGGCGGGCTGGCCGGGCTGGCCATCGGCGCGACGCTGGGCGCCTACGACGGGCTCTTTGCCAGCCGCTCCCTCGGACGGCTGCTCAGGGGCGCGCTCCTGGGTGGGCTGATCGGCGCGTTGGGCGGCGGGCTGGGTCTGGCCCTCAGTGAGATCGTTTTTATTTTCGGCGGGGGCGGCGTCTGGCCGCGAGCACTGGGCTGGGCGCTTTTTGGGCTGCTAGTGGGCAGCGCTCAGGGCATCGGCCAGCGGTCGCTGACCAAGATCGGGTACGGCTCGGTCGGCGGGCTGCTGGGCGGGCTGGTCGGCGGCAGCACCTACGAGCGGTTGAGCGCCCTGCTGCAAACGCTGACCCACAACCGCAGCCTGGGTTTGAGCCTGGGCGGCGCGATCGGCCTGCTCGTTCTGGGAGCCGCCATCGGCGGCCTCGTCGGCCTGGTGGAGATCGTCCTGCGCACCGCCTGGCTCAAATTCATCCGCGGCAAACTGGAGGGGCAGACGGTCACGCTCGACCCGCGCAAGAAAGAGCAGATCCTGGGCCGGGCCGACGGCTGCGAGATCGTGATCCCCGGCGACCCGGACGTGCAGCTCCACCACGCGGCCGTCCTGCAAGATGGCTCGTCGTTCGTCATCGAGCCGCGCGACGGCCCGGTGCTCATCAACGGCCCGCAGGGATACGCGCCGGTAGAACGCCACACACTCCGCCATCAGGATAGGGTGCAACTGGGCAAGACGCGCTTTATCTTTTCGAGCGAGGAGAAAGGAACGGCATCATGAAACGATCGCTTTTGCTGCTTCTGTTATTCGCTTGCGCGGCAGGTTGGGCCGGGCTGATGAGCGTGGATTTCTTGCGCGGCCGGGCCACTCCGGCCTCCGATGGCTCCGCCGCCACCGTCACATATTTCGACTACGACCAGTCCGATTTCGCCGCCGTCACCGTCTACCTCTCCGTACTCGACGGCGGCGGAGAGCCAGTTCCTGGGCTGGCAGAGAGCGATTTTGCCGTCGTCGAAGATGACGTGAGGGTGAACGTCACCGGCTTTATCGGCGGCGGCGCCCAGCCGGTGACGGCCGTGATGCTGATTGACCACAGCGGCAGTATGCAAGACGGCGCCAAGATGGAGGACGCCATCTCCGCAGCCCTGGCCTTCCTGGATCATCTGCAGGATGGGCGCGACCGCCTGGCCGTCGTCGCCTTCGACGACCAGACCGACGTACTCGGCTCCCTGCGGCCAATGGACAGCGCCATCCGCGCCGACCTGGAGGGCCGCATCAACGATCTGAGGGCCGACGGGGGCACGGCCTACTACGACGCCATCTACGAGGCCGTGGATACGCTGGGCGGCGTCCCTGGCCGCAAGGTCGTGCTGGCGCTGACCGACGGAATTGACGAACACAGCAATCGCACCAGGAGCAGCGTGGTAGATTACGCCCTGGAACACAACGTCGTGCTCTACACCATCGGGCTGGGCGCGGACGTGGAGCAGCGGGTGCTGGAGCAAATGGCCGCAGAGACCGGCGGCCAGTATTACGAGGAGCCATCCGGCAGCGAGCTGGCCGACCTGTACGCCGACCTGGCGCGAAGCCTGCAAGACGAATACTCTCTCACCTACACCTCCCCCACGCCCCGGCTCGACGGCACCACCCGCCAGGTGGAGGTGACGGCCCAGTTGCCGGCCGGATCGGTCACGGCGGTGGGGAGCTATGCCGTCGGCGGCGCGCTCACCCCCTCGCTGAACCTGTGGCCCTGCCTGGGAGTGTTGCCGCTGCTGATGCTGCTGGCCTTGCCCGGCCTCTCCGACCGCGTGCGCGGCCGGGGCCGGCTGGCCGAACCTGAGCCAGAGATGACCCCGCCGCCGATCGCGCCGCCGCCGCGCCCCGCCGCCACCGCCGCTTGTCCCAATTGTGGAGCGGCGCTGCGGGCCGGGGCGCGCTTCTGCCGGGCGTGTGGGCAGGCGATATCGGCAGTGCCCCAACCGGCGGCCGCTTGCGCTCACTGTGGCGCGCCAATACGGGACGGCGCTAGATTCTGCCGCTCCTGCGGCCAGCCGGTGATGGCGGCGGCAGCAGCGGCCCCAAAGTGCCCGCATTGCTCCGCGCCGTTGCAGCCCGGCGTCCAATTTTGCGCCAATTGCGGGCAGAGAGTATAGAGAGGTACCACGTCGAAACCGTGACCTACATTCTCCATTGCAGCCCGGCGTCCAATTTTGCGCAAATTGCAGACTGGGGGTATAGTATATCTGGAGGTTCACAATGCTAGAACAGAACACAATGCTACAAGACCGCTACCGCATCGTACAAGTACTGGGCGGCGGGGGTATGGGACAGGTCTACCTGGCCCACGATACGCGCCTGGCCGACAAACCATGCGCCGTCAAAGAACTCGTCCCCGACCCCCACGCCACCCCGGAGGAGGAAAAACAGGCCACCGCCCAATTCCACCAAGAGGCGGCCGTCCTGGCCCACCTGACCCACCCCAACCTTCCCGACGTCTCTGACTATTTCGATGAGCGGGGGCGCTTTTATCTGGTGATGGATTACGTCGAAGGGGAGACGACCGAGCAACGGCTGCGCCGCTCACCGGGCGGGCTACCCTCGGAGAAAGTCGTGGAGTGGGCCATCCAGTTGTGCGACGTGCTAGAGTACCTCCACGATCAAACGCCGCCCGTCATCTTTCGCGATATGAAACCGGCCAACGTGATGCTCACGCCTGAGGAAAGCGTCAAGCTGATTGATTTTGGCGTGGCCCGCCTGTTCGATCCCACCAAGCGCACCGACACGCTCAAGATGGGCACGGCCGGCTACGCGCCGCCGGAGCAGTACGCCGGTCAGGGGCAGACCACCCCCCGCTCCGACGTTTACGCGCTGGGGGTCACGCTGCACGAGCTACTGACGGGGGACGACCCCACCGCTCACCCGTTCGTCTTTACCCCGCCCCGGAAACTCAACCCCGCTGTCTCTCCCTCCCTCTCCAACGTGGTGATGCGGGCGGTGAATATGGACCCAGCCGACCGCTTCCCATCCATCAGGGCCATGAGAGAGGAGTTGGAGAAAGCGACCAGGCCGCGCCTCTTCCACCTGCCCACCATACAACGCAAGAGCGGCACCGGCACCAAAGTTATGCCAGAGACGGCAGCCGTCGCCGCCCCCAAAGTACACAGCCGCCCGGCCAAACTGGCTCTGGGCGCAGCGCGCTGGTTGGGACGGGCGGTGATCTCCATCGTCGTCGCCGTCGTCGTGACCGCGATAGTGTTATCCCTGATTGGCGCTTTCGTGCTCTCGTCGGTCGCTGAGCGGGCCATCGGAGAGAGTGACTGGGACCTGGAGAGCTCGGATCCGGGACCATTCGTCATAACCGAGAGCGAACTGAGCTATGGGATGCAATCCGCCCTAGAGCCGTACACCCTGGACGCCATCAGCCACACCCGGGCCGATTTCCGCCCACCAGACACCGCCATTCTATCCCTACAAGTGCTCTCCAACCCCATCTCTTTGCAGGGTCGTGTGGAGGCGCAAGACGGCGTACCTGTCGTGATCTTGGAACGATTGAACGACGTACCGCTGTTCGTCGTCGGCGGCATCGTCTCGGGAGGCATCAATCGCGGCTTTGAGCAAGCCTGGGAAAACTCTCGTCTACGGGTATCCTCGATCACGGTCCAACAGAGAGAATTGATAGTCAACTTGGAGTTGGAGTGATAAAAATGAGCAATCATTGGATCGGACAAACTATCGGCAGCTATCAGATCGCCGAAGAGGTCGGCAAGGGCGGCGCGGCGACCGTCTACCGCGCCTACCAGCACCAACTGGAGCGCTGGGTGGCTATCAAAATCATGCAATCAGATACCGCCAGCCCAGGGTTCCTGGCTCGCTTCCGCCGCGAGGCCAAGGCCATCGCTGCCCTGCGCCATCCCAATATCCTCACCATCTACGATTACGGTGAGGAGCAGGGAATCGCCTACATCGTCATGGAGTACGTGGCCGGTGGAACGCTCAAAGCCCATCTGACCGGGCAGCCAATGGAATGGCCGGACGCGGCTACCTTGATCCTTCCCGTGGGGCGCGCCCTGGCATACGCCCACTCGGAAGGGATCGTGCACCGCGACGTAAAACCAGCCAACATCCTGCTGGCCCGCCAGGATTGGCCCCTGCTGGCCGACTTTGGCCTAGTCAAGTTGCTGGGCCGCCAGCGGGGCATCACCCAGCCCGGCGTCAGCATCGGCACGCCCTCCTACTTTTCGCCCGAGCAAGCCTCCGGCGACGAGGTGGACCATCGCACCGACATCTACGGCCTGGCCATCGTGCTATACGAGTTGCTGACCGGGCGGCTTCCTTTCGAGGCCAGCTCCCCCATCGAAATGATGCTCCGCCGCCTGCGCGAAAACCCCATCCCGCCCCGCCAGCTAAACCCACACATCACACCTCAACTGGAGAGTGTGATCATGCGAGCGCTGGCGCGCGACCTGGAAGCACGCCACTCCACTATGGAAGCGCTATTGCGCGATCTGGAGCGGCTGCCGGGGGCCACCGGACGGGCCATCATGCCCCAGACGCAAGAGACCCCTATGCCCACTGCCACGACCCGCCTGGACGCGCCCGGCATCGCCATTGGGCCGCGCTTGGTCGTGATGGGCACGGGGGCGATGCTCTCCATCCCCCACCAGGATAAAGTGACGATCGGCCGGGGCGACCCGCACACCGCGCCGCCGGACGTGGACCTGGGACCTTATGGCGGCGGCCAGGCGGGCGTCTCGCGTTGCCACGCCCGGATACTGTGCCAATCCGAGGGATTCTTGTTGGACGACCTCAACAGCACCAACGGCACCTTTGTCAACAGCGTGCCGGTGACGCCGGGCCAGCCGGTTCGCGTGCGCACCGGCGACGTCATCCTATTTGGACAGTTCTCGCTAATGTTCTACGAAGCGTGAGAAGACGAGGGAAACGGGTAGATGAGCACCTGCCCCCACTGCAACGCACAAAACCGAGACACGGCCCAGTTCTGCGCCCAGTGCGCCCAACCGCTGCGCCAGACCTGCCCCCAGTGCGGAGCCGATAATCCAGCCCGCTCCCGCTTTTGCAACCAATGCGGCGCCTCGCTGGCGCAAAAGACAATTTGCCCGCAGTGCGGCCGGGAAAACCCCGCCGGTTCCCAGTTCTGCAACGACTGCGGCGCTGCGCTACAACCTACCTCCCCACAGCCTCGGCCGCCAATTTACCCGCCCGCCGCAAGCGGCACCGGAATGTTGCCACCGCAGACGATGCTGAGTGGGCGCTACATCATCATCGGTCGCGTTGGCAGAGGCGGTATGGGGGCCGTCTATCAGGCCGCCGATAGCCGCATCCCCGGCAAGACCTGGGCCATCAAAGAGATGTCCGACACCGCCATCACCGACCCGCTGGAAAAACAACAGGCCCGCGCTAACTTTCGCCAGGAGGCGCTGATGCTGGCCCGCCTGGATCACCCCAACCTCCCCACGGTCACCGACCACTTTTCAGAAGGAGGCAAGCAATACCTGGTGATGGACTTTATCGAGGGCGAGACGCTGGTCGAATGGCTGAATCGAGAAGGCGGAGGCCCGCTGCCGGTGGACGAGGTAGTGAATTGGGCGGAACAGTTGTGCCGCGTGCTCGAGTACCTGCACGGCCAAAATCCACCGCTCATCTTCCGCGACCTGAAACCGGGCAACGTGATGGTGACGCCAGAGGGAACGGTCAAACTGATAGATTTTGGCATCGCCCGCATATTCAAGCCTGGCAAAACTACCGATACCGCCTACTTTGGCACGACCGGCTATGCCCCCAAGGAGCAATACGGCAAGGGACAGACCGACGCCCGCTCCGACGTCTACGCCCTCGGCGCGACCATGCACCACCTGCTGACCGGGGTTGACCCGGCCAATAACCCATTCTACTTTGGGGACGTACAGCAACTCAACCAGCAAGTGCCCGCTCACCTGGCCGCAGCCATTATGAAAGCACTCGCCGACGATCCGTCCGACCGTTGGCAGAGCGCGGCCGAGATGAGGGCGGCATTGACGAATGAACCGGCCAGGCCCAAAGCCAAGCCCGCCAGGCCGAAAGCGCGGCCCAGGGTGAGCCCAGTCAAGCAACCGGCGGCTGCGGCGGCAGCGGCTGGGCCGGCAGCCGCAGCGCAACCCGTGGCCGCGCCCGCCGGGTCGCGCCTCAACTTTTGGTATGGACTGGCGCTGGCGATCCTGGGAGCAGGGCTGAGCGGCGCCGGATGGTGGCTGGAACTGGACGTATTGCAACGTTACGTGGACGCGGATCTACCGTTAGCCCCGCTCGCCTTCATCCCCTCCCTGTTCGGCGTGCTGTTCGGCCCGTGGATTGGGGCATGCGCTGGCGCATTGGGAACGCTCGCCTGGCGCATGACGGGCAGGTACCTAGCCCCTACCTCCTGGGCCATCGTCGTCCTCGGCGCGCTCGCCCTGGGGCTGATACCCGGCCTGCTGGTCAAAAACGCTCAGAATTGGAAATCGGTCGTGGGAGCGGGCCTGCTGGCGGGAAGTGCTTGGGCGCTGGGGCTAGGGGCCGCGCTCTCTTACACCTTTGTGCACAGAATCGAGTGGGGGCTCCTTTGGCCCGGCGCCAGGTACGAGATGATCGCCGTATTGCCGCCCAACCTGTTGCTACTGCCCCTCTTCGCCCGCTGGCTGGTCGGGCCGGTGCGGAGGTGGGGATTATATTGGCGGGACTCTCGCTAGACCCCAAGTCGAGATACGCTTTGAAAGCGCAACGGATAGGTCAAATCAGCAATTCCCGTTTTGGCAATTCTAGCTTAGGTGCATCGGCCTAAAAGAGCCGATGCTAGGAAAAAACTAGCCAGCACCGTCTGTTTTACGGCGGTGCGGCTTCAAAACGGGAATTACTGAGGTCAAATGAAATCGTTGCTTGGAGGAGGGTACGAACGATGACACCTTGAGAAAACGGTTTACGGGTGGCGTAGTAATTAGCCTGACGACCATCTCGCGCAGATTACCCGGCAGCTCGTCCAACCCTGTCAGCGGGAAGCTACGCGGGCCGACGTCGGTAGGCTGCACCAAGACAGAAAAATCCATCAGCGTCAAGCCAACCGGCTCTCACGTTTCTCGGCGAAAACGGAGCAAGATGTGCTCGGTCAAACTCACACCCTTCTCGCCGGGGCGAAAGGTGATGTACAGGACATCGCCTCCTGATCGTACTTGATGATGGGTTTATCCATTGCTCATTCTCAATGACTGTAGATATAGCTCTGATATGCCGTCGTCACAAAGTTGTTCGGTATCGCACGGCTATTTCCATCCGTGAAAGCTGAACAGGATGACAGCAATGATATGGCTGTTGCCTGATGTAATAGTATTTGTTGGAAATCAGTGAATCCTGCGTGCGCCGGCCAGTGCGAATAGTTTTCTGCAATTCCCGTTCATAGTCCACCATTTCAGGGTGGCCGTCAGGAACAGTGATGTGTCGCCATCGTTCTTCAGTCAAATAAATCTCGCTTCCATCCCGATCTTGCACTGTCCAGCGTTTGCCGTCCGGCATCCTTGCGCTCTACCTAATGATATTATAACATGTAGCCCAAGCTCCACCAGAACACCAAAAAGGCGCGACGCACTCGAGTACACCGCACCTGAAAGGAACTGTCATGCTAACAACCGGTGATATGATTCAAAACCGCTATCGCATCGTCTCCCCCCTGGGCCAGGGGGGAATGGGCGCCGTCTACCGCGCCTGGGACACTCGGCTCAACATCCCCCTGGCCCTCAAGGAGATGACGCCCCAGGCAGGGCTGGACGCCAACACGCTGGCCCAACTGCGCCAGCAATTCCAGCAAGAGGCCGCCGTCCTGGCCCGCCTCAATCACCCCCACCTGGTGCGCGTCACCGACTTTTTCGAGGAAGGGGGCAACACCTACCTGGTGATGGATTTCGTGGAAGGGGAGAACCTGGCCGACCGCATCGCCCGCCAGGGGCCGTTGCCAGAGAAAAAAGTACTGCTCTGGGCCAATCAACTACTGGGCGCGCTGGCCTACTGTCACGAGCAAGGCGTGTTGCACCGCGACATCAAGCCGCAGAACGTCATCATCCGTCCCGACGGACAGGCAATGCTGGTGGATTTCGGGCTGGTCAAGCTATGGGACCCCAGCGACCCGCGCACCAAGACGGCGATGCGCGGCATGGGCACGCCAGAGTACGCCCCGCCGGAACAATACGAGACCGACGCCGGCCACACCGACCCTCGCTCCGATGTCTACAGCATGGGAGCGACGCTCTACCACGCACTCGCCGGCCAGTCCCCGCCGACGGCCACCCTGCGCATAGCAAACCCGGAACGATTCACGCCGTTGCGAGAACTGATGCCCAGCGTGCAGCCGGAAACCGAGACAGCAATACTCAAAGCGATGGAGCTGCCCCGCTCACAACGCTGGCAGAACGCACAGGAAATGTCCCAGGCATTGAGCGGTCAGGCCATCGTTCCCGCGCCTCC
Organism: uncultured Anaerolineales bacterium; assembly: GCA_964393895.1. Classification (GTDB taxonomy): domain Bacteria; phylum Chloroflexota; class Anaerolineae; order B4-G1; family B4-G1; genus B4-G1. The sequence goes on from CAYMWP010000005.1 coordinate 44,884, forward strand.
CGCCGTCGCGCCCAAACGGGATAAAACCAGGGTGCTGCCCAGCGCGCAACCGGCCGCTCCGGCTCAGAAACGACGCATACCCGGATGGGTCTGGGCCGTGGGCGGCCTAGCAGTAATACTGCTGTGCGGAGCGGCGCTGGCGCTGGGAGGAATGACCATCCGCCGGGCCCAACTCGTCCGGGCGACCGCCACCGCCCAAGCAGAAGCAGAAGCGACATCTACCGCCCAGGCGCAAGCCCAGGCAAAAGCGACCGCCACCGCCCAGCGCATCGCCCAGGCCACCGCCACAGCCGGCTCCCAGGAAACCGCCACCGCACAAGCGCGAGCGACCGCCACGGCTCAGGCGCGTGCGGAGCAGGTCACCGCCACGGCCGCAGCCCAGGCCACAGCCACCGCACAGGTCAGTATGGATAGCACCCTCCTACAAGCTTTGAGCTGGCCCCTCCTGCTCCGCGACGGCTTCGACGTGAACGAAAACGATTGGTCCACGGGGGACTATAGCGACGAGTTGATCGAGGGAAGCAGACGCATCACCGACGACAAATACCACTGGGAGGCAACCGCGTCCGGCGGAGTCGTGTGGTGGTCCATTCCCGAATTAGACACCGTTTCCGATCTCTACCTGACGGTGGAGGGGAAACAGATCGGCGGCGACACCGACAGCCAGTACGGGGTGATCTTTCGCCGCGCTGACCGCGACAACTATTACATCTTTAGAATAAGAGACGACGGGGACTACCAACTCCGCACCCGATACGAAGGAGAATGGGAGACGCTGATCGGTTGGACCGAGAGCTATCTAATCCAGGCCGGCGCGGTACACCGCTTGGCCGTCGTCGCCCAAGGATCGCAATTCACCTTCTACATCAACGACCAGTACGTTGACGAGTACACGGATACCAAATTGAGCGAAGGACAAGTCGCCCTGGTGATAGGGCTGGACGACGAGGGAGACACGGGCACGTTCGAGTTCGACAACTTTGAAGTACGCGCGCCAATGTCCCCCTCACGCTGGCCCATCCTCCTCAGCGACGGTTTTGCCGCCAACGACAACGACTGGCGTATCGGCGACTATAGCGACGAGCGGGTAACAGGAAACCGCAGCATGACCGACGGCGTGTACCGCTGGGAGGCGGACGCGCTAAACGGAGTGGTGTGGTGGTCCGTCCCCGACGTAGCCTCAATCTCCGACCTGTACCTGACGGTGGACGCCACACGGATCAGCGGGGCTGAGGACGGCAAATACGGCGTGGTATTCAGGAGAACCGACAACGACAACTATGCCTTTTTCATGATAAAGGACGATCAGAACTACAAATTCTCCGTGCGCTACCAGGGGACGTGGCACACCGTGCTGGGTTGGACAGAAGCGCCGAGCATCCGCCCTGGGGAGACAAACCGGATCAAGATCATCGTGGAAGGAGCGCACCATGCCTTTTACGTCAACGACCAACTGGTCGGCGAGGTGGACGAAGACCGGTTGAGCAGCGGGAAAGTGGGCCTGGCGATAGAACTGAGCAAAGACGACGTAGCAGTATTTGAATTCGATGACTTTGAAGTACGTGCACCGTGAACTCGAGGCACGACGCAGTGCGCCTCAAAGTGCGTCGCACCTTCAAATCGGAGGCTATTGATGAAATGCACCAACTGCGGCTTTGAAAATCGAGACAACGCCCGCTTTTGCAAAAAGTGTGGTGAGCCGTTGCCGGCGCAACAACAACCCACTCGCCAGGCGGCGCGGCCGCCTCAGGGCGCGATTTGCCCCGCCTGCGGGGCCACCGCCAAACCCGGCGCCCGCTTCTGCCCCCGCTGCGGCAAGCCCCTGGCGGCCGAACCTAGCGCGCCGCCATCACCAGCCCAGCAGGCAACCCAACCTTCGATGGGCGCCTTGCCCCAACCATACGGCCCGCCGCCGACCACGCCCGCCCCATCCAAGCGCCGCCCCTCCCGCTGGCCACTGTGGGCGGGGGGAATCGTTGCTTTCCTGTGCATCACCGCCCTCATCGTCCTCGCCGTGATCTTGTGGCCCAAACTAACCGGCGGTGAGGAAACACCCCCTCCCCCCACTCCAACTGAAGCCCTTCCCACCACCCCCCCACCGCCGACGGCAACGCCCTCTCCGCTGCCACCGCCTCCCACCACTACTCCCCAGGCGGCGTCCACCGAACTGCCTCCGACTTTTGACGCCCAGGTCAGCATCACCGCCTCCGCTGCCGAACTGCGGATGGGCGAGCTCGTCACCGTCACCGTCACTGTCACCAACAACGGGAACGTACCGTTCGGTCACCTGCGCTACCAGTTGGTGGGGGAATGGAAACCACACCTCGAACTGGCAGCGGAAACTGAAGAAACGATGATACACGAGGAACCTGTACCCCCTGACGAAAGCGCCGCGGCTACCTTTGTGCTTCGGGCCGTTCGAGAAGGAGAAATCAGACTCGAGGCTTATGTGATGATGGACGCGCACACTGACCTGCCGTCCAGCGAAAGTCGCTTATCTGACGAGAAAATTGTCGTTCGAGTCACTCGTTGAAAGAGGATGCAACAGAAACCAGGTTTTTCGACCTTGTTTTGCGAAAAAACGGACACGAGCGTTACAGATGTGCCAAAATCAGCGATTCGATAGCAAAAAACCTGGTTTCTTGGCTTTTGTCTAAACTCGATGAAAGAAACGCGACAAATTAGGAGAGACAATGTCATCCACAGACACCCCTCAAATCCAAGAAGACCTGATCCTACAAGCCGAATCCCAAGATAATTTCTTCAGCGCGCCGCTGGTGCGCCAGGGCACAGTCGCCGTCATCATGCGCAACGGGCGGGTGGCCCAGATCATCGGCCCCGGCCGCCAATTGATGCTGCGTCTCCCGTTCCAAAAAGTCGAAATCCTCCTGGTGGAGACAAAAATCCGCAACCTGAACATCGTCTCCCAGGGGGAATTCCTCACCACCGACGGTTGGCGCGTCAACGTCTCGCTGTGGATCTCCTACCGCGTCGCCGACCCGGCGCGCGTCGCCGTCGAATACGCCCAGCCGGTCCACGCCCTGTACAGCACGGTCAAGGACTTTTTGGGGCAGGTGATCAACGGGCAGGACTTTCAGACCTTGAGCCAGATGGGCCGCCAGGTGGTGCGCCAGGAGATTCTGAACAGCGGCCCCCAGATAGAGCAGACGGTGGGCATCGCCCTGACCGACGTGCGTATAGACGATCTGACGCTGCCGGAGCGGGTCGGGACCGCCTTTGACGAGCGGCAGGTAGCCCACATGGAAGGAGAGGCCGCCCAGCACCGGCTGCGCGGCAAATGGCAAGACATGCCCGACTCGGTCCGCCAGGCACACATGCAAGAGCGGCTGGTCGAAGGCTCAATGTTCGTCAACCCGCCGCTGCCCGGCGCCGCGGCCGGCCTCTACCCACAACCCGTCCCCCAGGTAGTCCCTCCGCCCGCGCCGGGCGCACTGCCGCCGGGTCAGCGGGTGATAGAAGGCCAGGCGGCGCCCACGCACCTGTTGGGTGGGGAGATGTGGGGCCAATTGGTCATCGTCGGCGGCCCCAAGCAGGGCGTCATCTTTCCCCTGCGGCAGCCGGTCGTGACCATCGGGCGCGCCGGCGGCAACGACATCGTGCTCCAGGACAGCGCCGCCTCCGGCCACCACGCCCGCATCGAACGACGCGGCAACCAGACCTTTATCGTGGATTTGAACAGCTCCAACGGCACCTTTGTCAACGGCCAGCGCGCCCAGCAGGCCCAATTGGTGGGCGGGGAAACGATCCTGATGGGTAACACTCACCTGCGGTTCGACGCGCTGTAAAAGCTCATAGTTAGCCACGGAGCGCGAGCGGAGTGGCGATTGCACCCCCTATGACGGCACTCCACTACGTTTCGTGCCTCACTACAAGCATTAGCGCTACAGAAAAACTGATTTCTACCCTTACAAAATGCCATGTCAACCCCACCAACATTCAACGACCTGCACCAAACGCTCACCGCCCGCTACGACCTGGAAGAGTTCCGCACCCTGTGCGCCCAACTCGGCGTCCCCTACGACGACCTGCGCGGCGAGGGCCGGTCGGCGAAAGCAAGAGAACTGATTTTATGGTTGCAGCGCCACGAACGGCTGGAAGGACTCGTCGCCGCAATCACGCCGTCCGCCCGCCCTGCTTCGGCGCGCGGGCAGGCTGCATCACCCGCCCGGCCCACCTCCCCCGGCGGCCCCATCCGCGAGCGCTGGGCGCTGCTGGTGGGCGCGGATCATTACCAGGACCCGTCAGTACCGACGCTCAAATACTGCGTCAACGACGTGCTGGCCCTGGAATGCGCGTTGAAAGAACTGGGCTACACCGTCGTCGCCATGCACGACGCGGCCGACGGCCAATGGCAACCCAGGCGCAACAACGTCGAGGCCAAACTGGCGCTGCTCTGCCAAGCGGTGCAGCCGGACGACCTGCTGCTGGTTCACTTTGCCTGCCACGGCCACCTGGTGGAAGGCGCTCCCGTGCTCGTCGTGCAGGATACCCACGTCACGACGCCCGCCATCCTGGCCCGGCAATCGCTGCCGCTGGCCGAGGTGGAGCGGCAGATGCGCGAGAGCCAGGCCCGCCGCCTGATACTCACACTCGACGCCTGTCACACGGGGGTCGAGATGGGGCGCGACCTGACCGACCCCCAGTTCATTCGCAACGCCTACGAGTTGGCCGAAGGATTCGCCCTCATCGCCGCCAGCACGGCGCAGCAGATAGCCCAGGAATGGCAGGAAAAGGAACACGGCGTCTTTACCTACCACCTGCTGGAAGGACTGAGCGGCAAGGCCGACCGCGCCGGCAAGGGCTTTGTCACCGTGGACGACCTCAAGACCCACGTGCTGGACGGTCTACGCCGCTGGAACGTGGCCCACGGCGGAGTGCTGCAAGAGCCGACCGTCCGCAGCGAGGGCATGGGGGACATCATCCTGGCGGATTATCGCCAGATGCGCGGCGCTTTAAAAACGCCACGCGCCTCCGTTTCCCCTAATCCTTTCGGCAAAGCCGGCCGCATCATTGATCCCGACCACTTTTTCGACCGCCAGGAACTCTTGCGCCAGATATTCGAGGAGCTGGACAAGGGCGTCAACGTCTCGCTGGTGGGCGCGTCGCAAGTCGGCAAATCGTCGCTACTTTCGATGGTCTGCGCGCTGGGGCCGGAGCGGATGGGCCGGCCGCCGGAGTCGTTCGGCTACCTGAGTATGCAGTGGGTGGAAAGCGAGGATGGCTTTTACGCAGCGTTGTGCAATGTGCTGGGCCTGACGGAGACCTGCCGTGGCTACCAACTGAACCGCGCCCTGCGCGTGCGCGACCAAAGACACGTGCTCTGCCTGGACGAGATCGAAAAGATGGCGTGGGACGGCTTTACCGCGCGCGTGCGCAGCCAACTGCGCGGCCTGGCCGACGGCCCCGCCGAGCCGCTCAAACTGGTCATCGCCAGCCGCTCGCCGCTGACCCACCTCTTTCCTGATTCACCGGAATTGGATTCGCCGCTGGCCGGCATCTGCCGCCCGCTGGACGTGGGGCCGTTCTCGCCAGAGATCGCCCGCGCCTTCATTGCCGACCGGTTGCAGAACACTGACATTGCTTTCACCGATAGCGAGGTCGCCGCGCTACTAGAGGAAACCGGCGGCCACCCGGCCAGGCTGCAACGCGCCGCCGCCGATCTGTATCGCAGCAAGAAACCAGGTTTTTTCTGAAAAACCTGGTTTCTCTCGCCCAAGGATCACATGCCCTATCGCAAGATCGAATTTCGAGCCAGCCAAACTTATCACCTGTACAATCGGGGCGTGAACCGCCAACCAATCTTTTTCTGCGACGAGAACTGGGGCTATTTCATCAAGCGACTGCGTCACTACTTCCAACCCAATGTGGCGGACATCTTGGCCTACTGCCTGATGCCCAACCACTACCACCTGATGGTCCACATGAAAACTGACGATCTCGGCGCTCGCGTAATGCACCCTTTCAGTGTATCCTACACCAAAGCCATCAACAAGCAGCAAGGCCGGGTCGGGCCGCTGTTTCGGGGACCTTTCCAGGCCGCCTGGGTGGATGATGACAGTTACTTGCTGCACCTATCGCGGTACATCCACCTGAATCCGGTCACGGCAGGTCTGGTGGCCCGGCCAGAGGACTGGGTCTTTTCCAGCTACCGGGATTATATCGGCTTGCGAAACGGTACTCTGCCAGTCACTGACGAGGTTCTGGCACAACTTCCCTCGCGCCAGGCGTATCGAGAGTTCGTTGAGTCTTATTGCGAGCAGGAAAACCGAGTTATAGAACATTTGCTGTTGGATAGCGATTAAGAAACCAGGGTTTTGTCGCGTTGCTTACTGAAAAACCTGGTTTCTCCGTCGCGCACGGGAGATTCCTATGCCCACTTTCCCAACCTACCACGGCGAACTGCCCAAGTGCCTGAACCCGCGCAAATTGCGCCACTACTTCCTGCTGGCCTACTGGGTCTACTTCTTGACAATTGTCGTTGTGGTCGGATTGGCGTTCGGTGTAGCGGGCGGTGTGGAGTTCGGCGTAGTGGGGGGCGTGGAGGCCGGATTAGGGAGTATCATAGCAATCGGCGTACCGTTTGTCGTGGCGGGCGGCGTGGGCGCCCTGCGCGCCATCTTTTACCCATTTCAAGTCATTCCGGCGCTGCGCAGCGCGTTCCGAGAGAGAAGACATCCGCTGGAATGGGACGAACTGATCATCCTACCGCTGCCCGGCACGCGGCGCGCACTGGCCCGGCGGCTGAAACAGGATGAAACGGCGGGCCTGCGCCTTCTGACCCAGGCAGCCCGTAATCCTTTTCAACGCTGGGCAGCTCAGGCGGCCTTGCAACTCTACCTGCACGAGCAATCATCGCCGCTACAGCTTCTCTATACCTTGCTAGCCGGCCCCGCTTTGAGTGAGTACGTCTCTGCACCGGCGACTAAGCAGGATTGGGAAAAGCTGCCCAGCGTCAGGCAACTGCTGTTGGGCGAATTGGCAGGGCATTGGGTGAATTGCAGCAGCGACCCAGTGAACCAGTTAGCCGAACGTCTAGTCTGGTTGCTGACCTGGCCCCTCCGCGACCATCGCAAGACATCGTTGACCCGTTTCGCCGGTATGCTCTACGAGTTGCTGGAGAAGAAGCAAGAAACCAGGTTTTTCGGAAAAAACCTGGTTTCTGAACCTATCCGCCCCACCGTCCTGACCGCGCTGAACCGGTTGGGCGAGGTGGGCGCGGAGGTCGCCGCCTACCAGGACTCTACCAGCCGCGTCAATCAACTGGCCGCGCTGGCCCGCGCCACCGATGACCTGGATGACCTGGACGAATACGTCGCGGCGCAGGTGATGGCCCCGGAGCAGTACATCCTGCGCTACATCATCCAACAGTGGCGGCGGCTGGTCAGCGAGGCCGGCGGCGAGGTGGGCCGCGCCGAGGAAACCGGCCCGGTCGCCAACCCCTACGTGGCCGGCAACCCGGTGGTCGGCGATCTGTTCGTAGGTCGTGAAGACATCCTACGCCGCCTGGAGGAACTGTGGGGCGGCTCGGGGCAAAAGCCATCGGTTGTGCTCTACGGCCACCGGCGCATGGGCAAATCCTCCATCCTGCACAACCTGGGCGACCGCTTTGGGGCGCAGACGGTGATCGTGGACTTTAACATGCAGCGCGTGGGCCTGGTCGCCAGCACCAGCGAACTGCTCTACAACCTGGCGCTGGCGTTGTACGACGAAGAAACCAGGTTTTTCAGCAAGCAACGCGACAAAACCCTGGTTTCTCTCGAACCGGACGAGGAGCGATTCACCGCCCACAACCCCTACACTGCTTTCGGCCGCTTCCTCAAGCACCTAGACAGTGTGCGAGCAGAGCGGTGCTTTATCGTCACCGTGGACGAGTTCGAACTGGTCGAGCAACTGATCGCCGAGGGCAAGCTGGAACCGCACCTGCTCGATTTCTGGCGCGGCCTGATCCAGACCTATCCCTGGTTCGTGATGGCCTTTGCCGGGCTGCACACACTCCAGGAGATGACGCGCGATTACTGGCACCCACTCTTTGGCAGCGTCACCCCTATCCCGGTCAGCTTTCTCGACCACGAGGCGGCCTGGCGGCTGATCACCCAGCCCACGCCCGAATTTTCGCTGAACTATGACCGGGAAGCCGTGAAGTGCATCATCGCCCTAACCCACGGCCAGCCCTATCTGGTGCAGCTCGTCGGTCACGGACTGGTGGCCCGCTTTAACCAGCTGACTTTTGAGGAGGGTAAGGAACGGGAGTGGCGTTTCAGCCTGACCGACGTCGAGGCGGTCGTCAACGCGCCCGAGTTCTACCGCGACGGCGATGCTTACTTTACCGGCGTCTGGCGGCAGGCCGAGACGAGTGATCCGCCGGAACAGACGGCCGTGCTACGCGCGCTGGCAGCAAAATCTGCTGCGCTCGGTGAATTCGGATACGGGGAAGCAACCTATGGCAGTGTACGGCTTATGACAGCCGTGGAGATAGCTCACCAAACCAAGCTCGCGCTGGAAAAAGTAGAACGTGCACTGGAAACATTGGCGCAGCACGACGTTGTGATGGAAACAGAAGGACGCTGGCAATTCACCGTCGAACTGATGCGCCGCTGGGTAAGAAACCAGGTTTTTCGGAAAAAACCTGGTTTCTAATTCTGTGAAGGAGAAACCAAATGACAAACCGCAAATTCATGATCGCCCTGCTCGTTGTGGGAATAGTTCTGCTCGTGGCGGCCGGGGCCGCCTATCTCGTATACTCACAAAGCAGCCAAGCGCCAGAGATCAGCCCACCCCTCTCGCTGGCCGAGCTGGCCGAGCAGTACCCTAAACTGGCTCACATCCTCCAGGATCCCGAATTGGACTCGGTCTACAAAGAGTTCCTCCTGGCCTACGAGGAGGGGGGCGAGGAAGCAGCGCTGGAACTGGCTCGCAAGCGCGGTATGCTCACCCCAAGCGGAGACATCGCCATCACCCTCGTCCTCGACACAGAGGAAAACGAGCGACTGGCGACCCAACTCCAGAACGCCGGCGTCACCGTCGTCAGCGCCTACCGCGACCGGGTCAACGTCGCCGTACCGATGGAAATGGTCAAAGCCGAGTTGCAATCCAACCAGCCTGGGGCGGTCTTTAACCGGCTCACCGAGCTGGAACACGTCATCGGCGTGGAACTGCCAGAAAAGCGCGTCCCCGACGGCAGCGACATCGAAGGAGAAGGGGTGAGCATCATTGACGCCGACGAGTGGCAGCAGGCTGGGTTCAGCGGCGCCGGGCTGCGCATCGGCGTGCTCGACCTGGGCTTTGGCGGCTACCAGGACCTCTTGGGCGTCGAACTGCCGGACGAAGTGACCATCGCCACCTTTGGCTGGTACGACGAGGAAGAGGTTCACGGCACCGCCTGCGCCGAGATCGTCCACGAGGTGGCCCCGGAGGCCGAGCTCTTCCTCGCCTGGTACGATGGCTCCGACGCCTCGATGGGCGAGGCGGTGGACTGGCTGCTGGAGCAGAGGGTGGACATCATCTCCCACTCGGCCGGAGGTCTGGTCGGCCCCCGCGACGGCAGCGAGTGGGACGCCCGGCTGGTGGACGATCTGGCCGCCCAGGGCATCCTCTGGGTCAACTCGGCCGGCAACGAGGGACTGGGCCACTACCGGGGCAGCTTTACCGACGAGGACGGCGACAACCTCCACGAGTTTGCGCCGGGCGACGAGATGCTGCCCATCTACAACTGGGGCTTTGTCAAAGTCATTCTCAGTTGGGACGACGACTGGGAAAAAGCCAGTCAGGACTATGAGCTTTACCTCTACGACGCGGACGGCAACGAGCTGGCCGTCTCCCAGGACGCCCAATCAGGCGAGTTGGGACACGAGCCTTACGAGGGAATCCTGTACGAAACCGGAGGCGAAACCGTCTACGCCGTCGTCGAGGCTTACGAGGTTGACCTGGTCGTGACACTGGACGTCTACGTGTACGGCGGAGACGTGGCCTATCCCTCCCCGGCCCACAGCATTTGCCCGCCGGGCGACGCCGTGGGGTCGCTGACGGTGGGGGCCGTCAACTATTGGGACGACAGCCTGGCCGACTATAGCTCCCAGGGGCCGACCAGCGATGGACGGCTCAAGCCCGAGATCTCGGCTCCGGCGGGCGTCTCCGGGTACACCTACGGCAACCGCGGATTCGACGGCACGTCAGCTTCCTGCCCCCACACCGCCGGGGCCGCCGCGCTGGTCTGGCAGGCCCACCCCGAGTTCAGCCGCCAGGAAGTGGTGGACTTTTTGCTGAACCGCGCCCTGGACCTGGGACCCTCCGGCCCAGACACCGGCTACGGCTACGGACGGCTGCAACTCTCGTCACCGCCCGCAGAAGTACCGCCCACCCCGCTGCCCGACGCCGATACTCCCACCCCACCGCCCGACGCGACCCCGGCGTTGCTGCCCACTACCACCCCCGTGCCCTACGTCACCGTCACTCCAGCGCCGCCACCACCGCCGCCGCCCGCGACCGGAGCAGGGGTCGGCCTGCTGGCATTGACCGGCATCGGCCTGCTCATCGGAGGGCTGGGCTGCGCAGGGGCAGGCTTGTTGCTGGTGGGCGTGATCGGCCTGGTCGTGATGGGGCGACGCTCGCGGCGGGCGCGACCGGCCCCGGCTCCCTACGTACCTCCGCCGCCGCCGCAGCTTCAACCTACGCGCTGTCAATCTTGCGGGGCAGTGATACGGCCCGGCGCGCTTTTCTGCCCCACCTGCGGCACACCCACCGCGCCGCGCGACCAGTCCCGTTTCTGCCGCCACTGCGGAGCCCCGCTGAAAGAAAGTTCCCGCTTCTGTCCCAAGTGCGGGCAGTCGGTGTAGAACCCGCAAAGCCGTTTCTCGTTTGCTCACCAGGCATCGCCACATCCTGGCTCTTTCCACCAAGCAGGGTGTGATTGACAGATACAACTTTTCGTAGTATAATATATCTAAACGATATATATCGAAAACTAGGCGTACGAGGAGTTGAATGGAGATTCGCGAGAGTGGTAAAGTGGGGGCAGGAGCGAACGCACGACAAGGTATGACAGAAAAACAGCGTACCAACCCCAACCAACGACTGGCAACACTGATCAAGGAAAAATACGACTACACACGCCCGAGGCGTGGAGAGGTTCGTGAAGCGGTCATCCTTTCCATCGGCGAGAACGACATGTTCGTTGACCTGGGAGCCAAACGGGATGGCATTGTCCCACCTACTGACCTAGAGTTGTTGGACGATGCTTACCGCGCCAGCCTGGAAGTTGGAGATCACGTCCCAATTGTCATCCTGAAAACCTGGGGGCGTCGCGACGGGGTCATCCTGGTATCGTTGAATAAGGGGCTGGAGCATAAGGACTGGCTGAGGGCCCAGGATTTGTTGGAGAGTGGGAATGTTTTCGAGGCCACAGTGACCAAGTCCAACCGTGGGGGTGTCATTGTCCCATTTGGCCCCCTGCAAGGGTTCGTTCCGAACTCGCACCTGACCTCCATACCCCGGGGTTGGCGGGGGAAGCGTCTGCGGGAGGCAAAGGCCGAGCTGGTAGGACAGACTCTGTCACTGGTGGTGATCGAAGTGAATCAGCAAAAGCAGCGTCTGGTGTTGTCGGAGCGCGCTGCAAGACGCCGCAGGCGTCAGCAACTGCTCGAGGAATTGACCGCAGGGGAAGTGAGGACCGGCATCGTGTGCAACCTGGTTGACTTTGGCGCTTTCGTGGATTTGGGTGGCCTGGACGGCTTGATCCACGTCTCTGAACTGAGTTGGAGGCACATAGACCATCCACAAGAGGTACTGAACGTAGGAGATAAAGTGGAAGTGTATGTCATCAATGTGGATCGAGAACGGAAGCGTATCGGGTTGAGCCGCAAGCGGCTGTTGCCCGATCCCTGGCATAGTGTGACCGGGCATCTGCACGAGGGGGGCGTTGTCAAAGGGACTGTGACAAACGTGGTAGAGTTTGGCGCCTTTGTGAACCTCGGCGAGGGAGTTGAGGGATTGATCCACGTTTCTGAAATACCAGGCGGCGAGGCTAATCTCATAGATCTGGAGCCAGGTTCTCCGGTCACCGTGTGTGTGTTGGGAATCAACGACCGGAAACGCCAGGTCGCGCTCAGGCTGGAGGAGATGGTTTCAGTCCCGTCCATATCTCAAGAATCCAAGCTCGACGAACAAGTTTTGAGGAGATTTCGTGACCAGAAAGTGCCTGATCGAACGGGAGAAGCGCAGAAAGCACAAAACGCAGGTGCGTAACCGCTGCAAGATATGCGGGCGTCCCCGGGGTTACATACGCCGATTCAAGTTATGCCGCATCTGCTTTCGCGAGTTGGCGCTACAGGGACTGATACCGGGCGTTCGCAAGGCAAGTTGGTGAGAGTGAATCGTTCCTTCCATCTCCAGGTAAAAAGGTTGGAACGTATCCTTTAGGGCGCAGATAGACGCTGATCCACAGAACGCGGCGAAAATCTGTGTCCGATTTCAAGTCTGGCAGGGTGCCTGGGTAATTGCGCCTCAAGCACAAGATTCCCAAGCATAAGGGTGTGTAGACGTGTATGAAAGAGAGCAAAGCGCAGGAGCAACTGAATAGAATCCAATGGTTGCTGGACGAGGCGGGCGAGCAAGGATACCTCACCTCCGACCGGATACTGGAAGCGTTCCCTAAAGTGGAGAATGACCTGGATCAACTAGATACCCTCTTTGCCGCTCTCCACGATCGAGAAATCCAAGTCTACAACAGCGAGGAGGAGGCCAAAGAGGATAGGGCGCGGGTGGAGGGCGGGGATGGGGATTGGAGCGCCACCTCCGACTTGAGCCTCATTCCCGCCAACGACACCGTCGGCTTGTACTTTAGTGAGATGAGCGACGTGCCCCTCCTGAGGTACGAGGAGGAAGTGGCGTTGGCCAAGCAATTGGAGCAAGGGCGAGAAGCTCAGCATCAGTTAGCTCGCAACGATCACGATGCTCAAGAGCGGGCCAGGCTGAAGCGCAAAGTCAGGCAAGGGCAAGAGGCCCGCCAACACCTCATCAAGGCCAACACACGTCTCGTGGTGAGCGTGGCTAAGAGATACAGGGGACTGGGATTGCCTTTCCTCGATCTCATTCAGGCGGGCAACCTGGGTCTGATCAAGGCAACCGATAGGTTCGATTATCGGCGGGGATACAAGTTCGGCACTTATGCCACCTGGTGGATCCGCCAGGGCATCACTCGCGCCTTATCTCAACAGGGACGCACCATCCGCATCCCCGTTCACATGGGCGACCGGATCAGAAAACTTCTCAGGACGGCGCAAAAACTGGAGCAGCGCTCAGGACATCGGCCTGCGCCCGAGGAGATAGCTGAGGAAGCGGGGCTGGATTCCAACAAAGTGCGGTGGATGCTGCATGTCTCGGCGCGTCCCATATCGCTGGATAAACCGGTGGGCGACGAGGAGGGAGCGACCGAATTCGGTAGCTTTATCGAAGACGAGGATACGCCCTCACCAGCTCAAAGCGTCGAGCAGCACCTGTTGCGCGAGGACTTGGAAGAGATGCTGACTGCCCTCACGCCACGCGAAGTCCGCGTCCTGCGCTTGCGCTTTGGCCTGGATGGCGACCGCGCTCACACTTTGCAAGAGGTAGGGAGGAAACTCGGCGTGACCCGGGAGCGCGCTCGCCAGATTGAGCGTAAGGCCCTAAGGAAACTGCGCCATCCGCGTCGCAGCCGCAAGCTACGGCATTATCTGAGTTAGAGGTGTAGCCGCTATGAGTTTTCGTCATTTCATTCTGGGTTTGCTGGCCCAACAGCCAATGTCAGGCTACGATATCAAGCGTTTCCTCAAGAGCCTCGATTGGCTGATCGGGAGCCCCAGTTTTGGCAGTCTGTACCCTACACTGCATGCTTTGCTGAGAGACAACCTGGTAATCGTGGATGTCGTTCATAGCGATGATAAACCACCACGGAAGGTTTACAGCATCACCGAGCCAGGTCGGCAAGTGCTGCACGAGTGGATCAACCAGCCGGTCGAGCCTGACGTATCTCTGAGGGCTTTCCTGATGCGTTTGATGTTGGCCGGCAGTCTCTCGCGCGCCGGCCTGCTCGCGTGCCTACAGCAACGGCGCTGGCAGGTCGCATCTAATCGTGCTGCTCTGGAACAGATCACTGAGCCCCATCACAAAGCCGTGGGATTAGGGCAACACCTGGCGTTTGACTTTGGATTAGCAGCAGCGACGGCAGAGTTAGCCTGGTTGGATCGCGCACTGGAGCGTCTGTCACAGTAGCACCCTTTCCAGTGAAATTTTCGTACGTTCGGCGTAACCTACTATGACAGTTTCACAAGGCCCTTCCTCGTTTGCTTTCCAAGAACCGTTGAAATTCGCAGCCCTGGCCTAGATTCGACGACTGGGCAGTTACCCCGGAGAAAAAGATGCAAGACCAGGCAAAGGAGATTCTGTAACGTGAACTGGATGAACCGCGGGCTCAGATCATTGCCCCGGAGCAGCCATGCAAAACAAGCCCAACTACAGAGCGTTATTCTGCAGGACAGAGACAGGAGGTAGCAGGATGTTTGAAGTAGGTGAAGCGGTCGTCCATCCGATTCGTGGAGCCGGTATCGTGACGGACATAGAGGAACTAGAACGGCACGGAAGTAGCAAAGAGTACTACAGGGTCAAATTGCTTGGCCAGGGGCATACCACGCTGATGATCCCGGTCAAAGCCGCCAAGGCAAGGGGGCTGCGGCACGCAATCCAGCGGTCCAGGTTAAAGCGCGTGTGGCGCGTCCTGCTCGCCGCCCCCGAGAAACTGCCCGCTCACTACAAGAAACGGTACGAATTGGTCAAATCGAAGCTTCGAACCGGAGACCTTCTCCAGATCGCAGAGACGGTGAGGGACATGGCCTGGCGACGGAAACAGGAGGGTAGCCTCAACACACGAGGGAAACGAATGTACAAGGAAGGAATAAGACTCCTCGCAGGCGAGATTGCCGCCGCACAAGGTACTGATTTGGCGGACGCCGAGGCTCAGGTCAGGGGCCGATTGTGGGAAAGCCTGCATCCAAAGAAGGTAGCATAGTTTCGACATGAACATATTGAACAGAGACGAGCTAAGGGCATTGACGCGGAAAACCTCGGGATTGTGCATCTCGATTTATCTGCCCACGCACCGGGTGGGAAGAGAAACTCGACAGGATCCGCTTCGGCTAAAGAACTTGTTGGGTAAGGCCGAGGAACATCTGCTCGCCGGTGGTCTTCGAACTCCCGACACAAAGGAGTTGCTCAAACCGGTTCAAAGGCTCTTGCAAGATGGCCTTTTCTGGCAACATCAGAGCGATGGACTGGCTATATTTCTCTCTCGGGAGATGTTCCGCTATTATCGCCTTCCATTGAATTTTGATGCTTTGGTGGTTGTCACCAACCGTTTTCACATCAAGCCACTGCTTCCCTTGTTCAGCAGTGACGGACAGTTCTACGTCCTGGCGCTCAGCCAGAACGAGGTCAGGTTGCTTCAAGGTACACGATACAGCGTCAGCGAGGTCAATCTGGAAAGAGTTCCGACCAGCCTCACCGAGGCGCTCAGATATGATGATCCCGAAAAACGGCGCCAGTTCCACACCAGCACGCGCACTCCTGGTAGCAGGGGCGAACGCCCGGCGACTTTTCACGGCCACGGGGCCGGCAGTAATGATGCCAAGTCGAACCTGCTACGGTACTTTCACCAAGTTGATGAGGGTTTGCAGGAGTTGCTTCGGCACGAGCAAGCGCCTCTGGTATTGGCCGGGGTTGACTATCTCCTCCCGATCTATCAAGAGGCAAACACGTATCCTCATCTGGTAGAAGGGGGAGTTGAGGGAAACCCCGAGGAACTGAACGTGGAGGAATTGCACAAGTATGCCTGGGCCATTGTGCGTCCGCTCTTTCTGGCAGCACAGAAGGAGGCGGCTGCCCGATACAACAAGCTCGCGGGGGTCGGCAGTGAGCAAGTCTCCAATGATCTGAAGGACATCATTCCCGCCGCTCATCAAGGACGGGTCGAGACGCTATTCGTCGCTGTTGGTATTCAGCGGTGGGGCTCTTTTAGTCTGGATACGAATATAGTCCAATTGCACAAAGAGGCCAAACCCAGTAATGAGGATTTGCTAGATCTCGCCGCGGTCCAGACCCTCTTGAACGGGGGGACGGTCCACGTGGTTGAACCCGAAGAGATGCCTGATGAAACATCCCTAGCTGCCATATTCCGCTACTGATCGCTCCCGCAGGTTGCCGTTTCCGATGCCAAAACACAAGTTTGCGGAGTGAATCCACGCCCGAAACGACTTTGTGTCCAACCTGGGGAGGTCTCCAACCCATTTGAAACACAACCGTGTGATTTAGATTTCACCGTTGTTTAGAGGTATCATCTCAAGATTATGGGGTAACACTTCAGACCTCCGAGGTTGGGGCGGCGTATTCGACTTGGAAAGCGAATCTCACAGCTCCAACCTGCTGGAGGATACAAATCTGCAAACCTCGGAGGTCTTGCCCAACCTTATTGAGAAGATACGTCTAGAGCACACTTTGTCAGATAGATGAACACTACAAGAAACGTCCCGACAGACGATATGGTGGGAATATACCTGCGCGAGATCGCAAAGGCGCCGCTCCTTGCCCCGTACCAGGAGATCTGGCTCTCTATTCAACGAGAGGCGGTTTCCCACCTGGAGGCTCTACGAGTTCGATTGAACGAGCGCAAAGGGCGGACGCCCACCGCGAATGAAACCCTGGATAGTGTGCTCCATTCACTCCGCCAGGTGTGGTCAGTCGTGTGCCGGAACTGCGAGCGTCTGAACGTGCCACTGCCCGATCTGGCCGCGTTGGTGAACGAAACCAAGGCGATGCGGCACGCGCTGATACCGGAGATCACGCCGTATCTCTACGACTTTTTGGAACAATCGGAGTGGCCGGAATCTCAGCACGATGAGGGTTGGGAGGCGCTGACCAGCAATCTCTTCGAGGTTGTGCTATTGCTCTACCTGCTACCCGAGCCCATACTAGATTGGATCCCCAAAGAGATAGGTGATTCAGGAGCTCGGACCAGGAGTGGGATTCTCTCGGATGTGCGCAGATCATTGAAAATTCTTGTACTCCGAGGGCGAAACGAGCAACGCACCTCTCCATCGCACCGCGTGACCGAGCATGGCGAGAGGCCGAGCGAAGAGGAATTATCGGCGCTGTGGGATGACCTAGAAGAGCGCGCACACCAGGCCACCCAACATCTGACTCAGGCTAACCTGCGCCTGGTAGTCAGCATCGCCAAAGAACACGTGGGGCGTGGCCTCACGTTCCTGGACCTGATCCAGGAAGGGAACACCGGCTTGATGCGAGCGGCTGAGAAATACGATCACACCCTGGGATTCAGGTTCTCTACTTACGCCACCTGGTGGATCCGCCAGGCGATTGGTCGGGCCGTCTCAAACCATAGTCGCATCATCCGTATCCCCGTCCACGTAGGGACTCGTATCAACAAATTATGGGGCTTGCAGCGCGAACTGACGAAAAAGATGGGGCGAGAACCTACGATGGAGGAAGTGGTGATGGCGTCGGACCTGTTGGAAGCGGAGGACAGGACAGCCATCCAGCGCGCGCGAGCGGCAGGAGAGCCCTTGCCATACTTTGAGAAGCATCAACTGCGTCGTGCTATCAGTCAGATAGAAAAGATAATGCGCCTTTCGCAGGAGACGCTGTCGCTGGATATGCCGGTGTCTGGCGATGCGTCGCATAGCGAGGCCCGGCTAGGCGACTTTGTCGAGGATAACAGCACGCCAAGACCGGACGAGACGGTCTACAGGAGACTCCTCAGCGAAGAGGTGCAGTCCGCCCTGGATTCGCTCGGCGAGCGGCGGCGGTTGGTGCTAGAGATGCGTTACGGATTGAATGGGCAAGAGAAACACACGCTCGAAGAGATCGGGCAACGTCTTGGCATATCGCGCGAGCGTGTGCGCCAGATCGAACAAAAGGCATTCCGCGTCCTGAGGAGGACGAGGCGCGGGCGCAAGCTGCGCGATCTCATCAGCTAGCGAACCAAGGGACTAACCACAGTCCGATCTTGCAACACCTCCAGCACGAGACACGAGCAACCCGCCACTGCCCCGGTGTTTTGATCACGCGGAACTGGAGGAAGGAGCACCACTATGCCCAAAGAGTGCGACGTCTTTGGGGAGCGAAAGGGCAAGTATAATGACGACATCCCCGCATCTCAATTTGCTCAGAAACCACATCGACATCAAGCGTGTGCCATTTAGCGACCGTGGTTCACGCCTGCTGGTCTTTCAGGCACCCGGGCAAAGCCGGTTGCTAGTGAAGCTAGCCGAGCGGCTCACTGAACTGCAACCCGACATAGACGCATACCGGCAACGCGCCCCGTTCGTGCGCGACATCTTCCTGGTGGACGAGGAGGGCGAACCGCTCGACTTTGAGCTCGTGACCTATCCCCACGTGCTGTACCTTCGCACCCGGCTGGGTGATTTCGGATTGGTCTTTCAGGACAGACGCACACTCGCTTTCGGCCTGCCGCCCCAGGTGACGGCCGGCCTGCGGTTCCACGTTTCGCCCCAGTTCTGGGAACAGACGGAACACGGCGGTACGTTCAAGGCGGTCCGCAATCTGGCCTATGCCAGCAAGGGCGAGTCTGTCCGCAACCAGATCACGCCTGAGGAAGGCGGCTACACCGTCGAGTTCATCGTCCAGGCCGGCGACGATTGTGCGATTGCGCTTGCAGTTCACGAGAGCTCGGATCCAGCCTTCGACGTATTGCCATTCTCCACCTCGTGCGCTGCGGCCGAGGTACGTTGGCACAACTGGTTCAGCAGGGTTCCGCCGGTGGACGAGCGATATCGCCTCACCTACACGTATGCATGGTGGATCATGGCCAACAACCTCATCAGCCCACAGGGAAAGGTGGCCTACGAAGCCATGATACCCTCCAAGATCAACTATGTGGGACTGTGGCTGTGGGATAGCGCTATGCATGCCCTGGCCTACCGCCACGTTGACCCTGAATTGGCGCGCAATCAAATCCGCGCCATGCTGGCTTGCCAGCTCCCCGACGGCATGCTGCCGGACGCCGTCTACGACGAAGGCGTCGTCGCCGAAATTGACCACCCTATCCGTGCCGAGGTCACCAAGCCGCCCATCCTAGCCTGGGCGGTACTCAAGCTGCACGAGACCGACCCCGATCTGGATTTCCTGCAAGAAGTCTACGTGCCGCTGGTGCGCTGGAACGCCTGGTGGTTCAGCATGAACGACGACGACGTAGACGGGTTGGCACAGTATAACCATCCCTACTCCTCCGGCCTGGACGACAGTCCACTTTGGGATCACGGGATGCCGGTTGAATCGCCCGACTTGAACACCTACTTGTGCGTGCAGATGGGTTCACTGGCAGTGATGGCCGAAGCGCTGGGCATGGACGCCGAAGGTGCAATGTGGCGCCGTCGCGCCGCCGCGATCGTGCGCCGGATGCTCGAGAGCTTTTGGGACGAGGAAGCGGGCCTGTTCCACGCATTGCACGACGAGCAGCCTATTCCCGTCATCACGCCGTTCAACCTCTATCCATTGTGGACCGGTCAGTTACCCGATGGTATCCGCGGCCGGCTCCTCGCCCACCTCACCAATCCCGACGAGTTTTGGGGAGAGTACGCCCTGCCGACGGTAGCGCGCAACGACCCACACTACGCCCCGGAGACGATGTGGCGCGGGCCGGTGTGGGTCAACATCAACTACTTTTTCATCGAAGCACTGCGCCAGGTGGGAGAACACACCCTGGCTAACGCGTTGCGTGAGCAGACGCTGGAACTGGTGATGAGCCAGCCCGGCATCTATGAGTATTACAGCTCGCAGACCGGTCAGCCGCCGGCGACCGCCGCCGAGACATTCGGGTGGACCGCCGCAGCATTCATTGACCTGGCGCTTCAGGCCAGCCGGGAGGAGAACGTCGAATGAGAACGGCACCGACCAATGGCACGCCGGGAGATTCTGTTACGAAAGCAAGTGCAGCCGAGTTTTTCTCGAACCGGGCGCTGCTCATCGCTGCGAACCGGGGACCCGGTACCTTTGAGACCGATCAATACGGTAATTTGCAGTTTGAGTATGGGGAAGGAGGGCTGGTCAAAGCACTGCTTGGCCTCTGCCAACACACGGACACCGTCTGGATCGCCTGCGCGCGGACCAAAGCCGACGCGGCCTGGCGAGCAGGAAGCGTGGCGCTGGCTGATGGCAGCAACATCCAGGTGCGGTTCCTCTCGCCAGAAGCGCCGGCCTACGAGGGGTATTACAACGTCATCGCCAACCCGCTCTTGTGGTTCCTGCAGCACTCGATGTGGGACGTGCCGCGCGCACCGGTGATTGACCGTGCTACCTGGCAGGCCTGGGAAGAGGGCTACGTGGCGGTCAATCGCATGTTTGCGGAGGCAATTGCCGAACAAGTCCGCGTCACGTCCTGCCCCACGCTGGTCATGTTACAGGACTATCATCTGTACCTGGTAGCGCGCTTTCTGCGGCAAAGGTTGCGGCCATGCGAACGGCCAACGACCTCGCACTTTGTACACGTCCCCTGGCCGGGGCCAGAGTACTGGCGCATCCTGCCGCCTGCTATGCGGCAGGCGATATTGGACGGGCTGTGCGCGGTGGACCTCCTGGGTTTCCAGACGCGCGAGGATGGACTGAACTTTCTTCGCACCTGCGAATCGCACCTGCCGCGTGCGCACGCCAACTACAAGCGCGGGCGGGTGTGGTATCGCAACCACGCCACACACGTGCGCGATTTCCCTATTTCAATTGACGTGGAAGCGCTGAGGCAATTGGCGGCGTCGGCAGAAGTGGCACAATATCGCTCAGAAATACATGACCTGGCAGAGGATCGCCAACTGATCCTGCGCGTTGATCGCATCGAACCAAGCAAGAACGTCGTGCGCGGCTTCCGCGCCTTTGAGGAAATGTTAGACATTTATCCCGAACACCGCGGACGGGTAAAGCTCCTGGCATTGCTGGTGCCATCACGGCTGAAAGTGGGCGAGTACCGCGCCTACCTGGATGATCTTATGGCTACCGCCGGTCGCGTCAATGCCAGGTACGGTGCCAGTGAGTGGGAACCGGTGCGCATTCTCGTGGGTGAAAACTACCCACGGGCAGTGGCGGCCCTGCAACTGTACGACGTCTTACTGGTGAACGCCATCGCCGATGGCATGAACCTGGTCGCCAAAGAGGGGCCAATCGTGAACCAACGCGACGGGGTACTCATCCTTTCCGAGCGGACGGGGGCTCGCCAGCAGCTTGAGCCGGGGGCGATCGTCATCTCACCGTGCGATGTGTACGCTACGGCCGAGGCGCTCCACCAGGCGCTGATTATGCCACTCGAGGAGCGGCAAGAACGCGCCGAGCGGCTGCGCCGGCTGATCGAGCACGAAGACATCACAGCCTGGCTATACCGCCAACTGGAGACTGTTGCTGAACTTGGTCTATGACGCCGCTTCGCTTACTGATAGATGAGGCTCTATGAAAAGACCCGCCACAGCAATACTGCACTACACCGCCCCACCCGTCGTGGGCGGCGTGGAGGCCGTGATCCAGGCCCACGCACAAGTCTTCGCCAAGGCCGGATACCCAGTCACCATCATCGCCGGCCGGGGTGAGCGGGCAGCGCTTCCGCCTGGCGTGAGCTTTGTCCGCATCCCAGAGATGGATTCGCGGTATCAGGAGATAGCACAGGTTGGTGTGGCGCTGGAGGAGGGCCAGATGCCAGCCGCGTTCGATGACCTGACCAATCGCCTAATCGAGGCTCTTACGTCAACCCTGGGCCGGTTTGACAACGTGATCGTGCACAACGTGCTCACCAAGCACTTTAACCTGCCCCTCACGGCAGCCCTCCACCGCCTGTTGGACGCGGGCACCATTCGCCACTCCATTGCCTGGTGCCACGACTTTACCTGGACCAGTCCCAGCTCGCGCTCCAAGGTCCACCCGGGCTATCCCTGGGACCTCTTGCGTACCTATCGCGCAGATTTGACCTACGTCGTGGTATCGAGACGCAGACAGCGCGCATTGGCGACACTTCTCGGTTGCCCACCGGAGGAGGTTCTCGTAATCTACAATGGAGTTGACCCAAAAACGCTGCTAGGATTGTCTGAGGAGGGCTGCGCCCTGGCGACCCACTTGGGTCTCCTGGAAAGCGACCTGACCTTGCTGATGCCGGTGCGCGTAACTCGGGCCAAAAACATCGAATATGCGCTGCGCGTGGTGGCGGCGTTAAAAGCAGGGGGCTGCCGCCCGAAACTGGTCGTGACCGGGCCACCCGATCCCCACGACGCACAGAGCATGGCCTACTTTCGGTCGTTGCAGGCGTTGCGCCAACAGTTGCACATCGAGGAGGAGATGCGCTTTGTCTTCGAGTCCGGTCCAGACCCAGACCAGCCGTACACCATTGAAGCACGAGTGGTAGGAGATCTGTTCCGCGTGAGCGACGTGATGTTCATGCCCAGTCACAGAGAGGGCTTTGGTATGCCGATCCTGGAAGCGGGCTTGCTCGGCGTGCCGGTCGTGTGTACAGACGTGCCGGCGGCTGAGGAGATCGGTGGGGTGGACACGATCCTGTTCGACACTGACGAGGACCCCGCGCACGTAGCCGGGCAGATCCAGGCCCGGGTTGAGCAGAGTCCGGTGCATCGTCTGCGCCGCCGGGTGCGAAAGAATTACACCTGGCGTGCGATTTTCCAGCGGGACATCCGGCCGTTGCTAGAAGGCAAGGGGGACGTGTGATGCTGTGCAATCCTGAATGGATCAATGAGCGGTTGGCCCAGGCCGAGCGTCTGCGGTTGTTCCTGGATTACGACGGCACACTGGCCGACTTTGCCCCCACGCCAGAGCACGTCAACCCCGACCCGGATATCATAGATCTGCTCACCAAACTGGCTCAGCATCCCCTCATCCGGGTAGCGGTGATCAGTGGCCGCAGGCTGAATCACGTGCAAGTACTGGTGCCGGTGCCGGGCATTCTGCTGGCAGGCACCTACGGCGTCGAGTTGCGAACACCAGAAGGGAAGCGGATCAACCGGGTGGAGTACGACGCCATCCGCCCGGCGCTGGATACCCTCAAGCCACGGTGGATGCGCCTGATCACGGATCGTGAGGGGTTCTTCCTGGAGGACAAGGGCTGGGCGCTGGCGCTCCATGCTCGTTTTGCAAAAGGTGACGAGGCGAGTATGGTGCTGTCTGCCGCGCGCCGCATAGCGGAAGGCGCAGCGCCCACCGATTTGTTTCGCCTGCTGGGTGGACACAGATTTCTAGAAGTCGGCCCGGGACTGGCCCACAAAGGACAGACGGTGGAATATCTGCTGGAGCGTTACCCCTGGGCTGGCGCCCTGCCGCTTTACCTGGGCGACGACGACAAAGACGAGGAAGCGTTTGACGTCATCAAGGCGCACGGAGGAATCGCCATTCTGGTCGCTTCAGAAGCACGCAACACCAGGGCCAATTGTCGCCTGACGTCGCCTCGAGCCACGCGTCGCTGGTTGGAGGCGCTGCCCACAAGTTTGGACCAGCGCCTGTGAGAGACTATCGGGCCGAACGGCAAAGTCAGCGGAGAGAACTGGAAGTTCTCCTCCCTCGGTGGTATAATTCGAGCGGGTGTGTATCTGAAATTGTGCATAGCTTGAGTTGACAAAAGGCAGCAATCCGTG
>CAYMWP010000006.1:0-61602 GCA_964393895.1 uncultured Anaerolineales bacterium
TCAGGTTACATCCTGACACTCGAAATGTCAATGTTAAAAGTGTTAGTCCATGAGGGTGGAGGACACTCATATCTCGATCAGTCGGCGGTGTGGAACTGTCGGCGCGGCCGCCCATCACCGCGTAGCGCAGGCTGCCGTGGCCCACCAGAAAGGCGGCATTGAACAATAGGCCATTGCTTTCGAGCGTGTCCAGGAACTCGGCCATCAAGCGCCAGCGGTAAGGAAGGGCCTGCTCTCCCCGCAGCATCTCGGAAAACTCGTCCAACAGGGGCCGGGATTCATCCGTGACAGGGGCGGGGGAAAAGCCGCAGTTGCCAGTGACCAGGGTGGTGATGCCTTGCAGGAGCAACGGGGTCAGAATCTGGTCGTGGTTGGGGAGGGGAAGAATCCAGTCGGAGTGAGAGTGGACGTCAATAAAGCCTGGGGCGACGATCAGGCCGGCGGCGTCGAGGGTCTGACGTCCGGTTAGCTGCTCGCCGGCGGCGATGGCGGTGATCTTGCCGTTACGGACACCCAGGTCAGCCCGGAAGCGAGGGCGGCCGGTGCCGTCAATTACAGTGCCATTGGTGATGGCGAGGTCGAAATCCATTGTAGAGTCTCCTTTCCACGTTGGATTTTACCTCACCCCACTCACTAGTGCAAGTTTGGGCAGCGGCTCGTTTGCAACGCTCCGTTCGAGTTAGAGTCACTAGAATAGAAACACGGGCCAGGAATTCAGGCAACCCCGTAAGCCGCTCTGAGGGTCGTCGCTCTGGAGGGCGTTGTGGGCTTTGCTTCTAGCCGGTGGCGCAGTTTTTCACGGCCGTAGTGGAGTCGAGATTTGACCGTGCCGGCCGGGCAGTTAAGGATCAGCGCGATCTCGTTCACGCTGAGCGAGTTCAAATAGAAAAGAACAATGACGACACGGTGTTTGATCTCTAACGAAGAGATGGCGTCCATCACTTTGCTGCGCACGTCGTTTCTTTCGGCTTGCCATTCTGGGGAACAATAGGGAGGGCTGACCAACCGGTACATCACATCATTGAGCGACGTTTGCGAACACTTACCGCGCCTGGCCCAATTGTAGGCCAGGTTGACCGTGACGCGGTAGAGCCAGGGTCGTAGCGGCAACGAACTATCTACACTGTGGGCGTACCTGTGTAGGCGCAAGAAACAATCCTGGAGAATATCGTCGGCTGCCGATGGATCGTGAGTGATGGTCAAGGCGGTCCGGTACACGCTCATCTTGTGGCGTTCGTACAACACCCCCAGGGCATCCAAGTCGCCGGATTGGAGCTTGGCGATTAGCTGCCCGTCGTCTGGTCTAGCAGGCATCTACCCCCTCCTCTCTATTTGTGCTATTGGCCCAACAATTGGCGATCGTTTCCAGCAGCCGCTCCGGCGGATCGCCTTTACTGACGAACGCGTCGGCCCCGGCGGATAGGGCCGCGAAGCGCACCTCCGGCCGCCCGCTGAGGGCGATCACAGCAGGTCCGGGAGGCACCTCTCGCAAGACGGAGAGTGAATCCAACGCTGCCAGCCCCGGCAATTCCCAACCGAGTAGCACCAGATCGGGATGAGTCGCTCTGATTTGAACCAACAAACCCTCAGCATCGTCAGACTCGCCCACTACCTGCATTCCGGGTTGTTGTTCCAACAATACACGCAACGCGAACCGGACTCTCGGTTGGGCGTCGGCGAGCAGGATACGCATACACATCACACCTCGTCAATGAACCTGGCTTTCACGCGGATTAGTATAAGACAAAAATTCCCCAGACGCATCGGACATCTGGGGAATTTCGTAATTGTACGAATGTTCAATTTTTCTATCAGTCAAATGACCAATTTGCTCCGCAGCGCCAGGGCGACCGCCTCCGCACGATTAGAAACACCCAGTTTGGACAGGATGTGGCTGACGTGTGCTCTAGCTGTCGAGCAACTGATGGTCAACCGCTCGGCGATTTCCAGGTTGGTCAATCCGTCGGCCATCAGAGTCAAAACTTCTCGCTCGCGGGGGGTCAGTTCATAACCCACCTCTGACTCCCGGCTGGCGGCCTGGATCAGTGCCCGGGTTGCCTCCGGGGCCAGTGTAGGACGTCCTGCGCAGGCTGCCCGGATCGCCTCGGCCAACTCGTCCACCGATACGTTCTTCAATAGATAACTGATGGCCCCGGCTTGGAGCGCTTCTTGTACCAACTCTTTCTCTTGAAAGCTGGTCAGGGCAATGACCTGTGTATGCGGGTATCGCTCGCGAATGATCCGAGTGGTCGTCGCGCCATCTATCCCAGGCATTACCAGGTCCATCAGGATCACGTCCGGCCGGAATTGCTCGCACATGCGCAGGGCCTCCTCGCCGCTGCTGGCCTCGCCGGCCAATTCCAGATCGGTCTTGGTCTTTAGAAAGGCCGCCAGCCCCCTGCGAACCATTGCATGGTCGTCAACGAGCATCACTCGAATGAGGTTCGGGTCGCCCATATTACTCTCCTGTTAGAGTGTGTCTCGGGGTTTGTTCAACTGGCTTTTCGCGTGTCATAGTGAGCCGTCGCTTTTGAAGACGCTTAATCTTATCACATCTGCTCCACCCGCGCAACAAGCAGGCCGCGTCCGGCGGCTATGGAAAGCCGCCTACAGTATGTCGAGGAAATCGCGGAGCGCTGCGCCGGTCTCTGCCGGCCGCTCCATCGGCGCCAGGTGGCCGGCGTCGGAGATGAGAGCGAAGCGCGCCTGGGGGAGCAGCCGTCTCATCCGCGCCAGGCTCTCGGGCCGGAAGGTTGCCGACCGCTCGCCGCGGACGACCAGCGCGGGAAGGCGCAGTTTCGGCACGGCTCGCCAGACGTCGGTCGGCGCGGTGGAGAATATGTGCGCCTCCCACTCCGGCGGGTAGACTAACTCGACCTGGCCGCCGGGCTGCTCCCGCGTTCCTGCCTCCACGTAGGCCCACAGGCTATCGTCGGGCCACGCGGCGAAGAACGGCTTGTCGCGGTATTGCTCGTAGCAGGCCCGGCGGCTGGGCCAGGTTCGCCGCCGGCGCAGTGCGCTCTGAACCAGGGGCAGCCTCGGTTCCAATCTCAGGAGGCGGAACAGCCGCACTGCCCACAATCGCGCCGCCGAAAGGATGACCGGGTCCACGAGCACGACGGCGCGGAAGAGATCGGCCCGTTGGACGGCGGCCCACAGGGTGAACACCCCGCCCATCGAGTGGCCGACGCCGACGATGGAGCGCAGTCCCAAATCGTCCAACCCCCGGATCAGATCGTCGGCCAGGGGATGCCAGTCGGCGATGCGCTCGGGCCGGCTGCCCGGCCACAGGGGACGCGACGGCAGCCCAATGACGTGGTGAGTACCGATGAGGGTCTCTGCCAGAGGGCGGTACGCGCCCGGCGGAAAGCCGTTGGCGTGGGCCAGGTGAATGACGGGACCCTCTCCCCCAAAGTCGTGGGGCGCGGGAGGTTGGCCGGTCACTTGGGACTTGATTCCCGCTTCCACTTCATCTTGACGGTATAGTTCGCCTCCGCGCTGGCCTTGGCCACGGCAAAGTTGCCCAGCTCGCCCGCGGCCTTGAGGCCAAAGGTGACCTCGACCTCGTCGGGCGGGTCGGAGAGGCCTTTGACCTTGTCAATGATCGTTTGGGCATTCTCACGGACGACACCCATCGCGTCTTCGAACTTGGTCTGTACCTCCTCCACGGCGTTCTCGATCTTGTCTCCGATCGCCCGGCCGGCCGGTACGACTCCCTTGGCGAGCGCGGTCTCCTCTTCGACTTCTACCCAAATGGTGCTGCCTGATTCGGTTTGATATTCGATATAGCGAGCCATCTTATTTCCTCCTATAGAGTTGTCCTGCAACGTTTGCATTGTCAGCACGAAACGCCGCTGGCTTGGTAATTGATTGCAGTTTCGCCGCGCTTGTGCTCTACCGGCAGATCAATACCGGCCGCCGGCTCGTGCGCAGCACTTTATCCACCGCACTGCCGAGCGCAATCTCCATCACTGGGCTGAACCCATAGCCCCCCATAATGATCAGATCGCACTCGTGTTTCTCGGCCACCTCAATGATCGCTTCGGCGACCGATCCACTTTCTTTCACAAAAGTGGCCTGCCCTCCCCGTGTTTCCAGGTAACTCTGAGCGTGCGCCAGCGCCTCCGCCGTGGTGCGACCGGTCTCTATGACGGTCACGACGACCAGTGGTATGCTCCACCGGACCGAAAGGTAAGCGGCGACAAAGAGCGCCTCCTCCGACTTGGGGCTGCCGTCGTAGGCTAACAGCGCATGTTGCAAATGGGGCATCGTTCCCGGCACCGCCAGCACCGGCCTGGGGCAACGTCGTATGATGGTGCTCAACCCCGAACTGAGCCTGGCGACCGGTTGAGACGCCGGGGGATAGTTCAGGCTCAGAATGACCAGATCAGTCCACCGCGCCCGTCCACATACCTGGCGCGCCACCTCTCCGGTTTCGAGCGTCATCTCTCCCGTAATGCCGGCCGCTTCACAGCGGCGGTCGAATTCAGCGTGCATGGCCTGGGTCTCTGTGCTTTCCTTTTGAGCTTTCGAGGATACGACGTGCAGGCCGTGCACCCGTGCTTTCTCGTGCTGAGCGACGAACAGTGCATGTTCCAACGCACACCATCCAGATTCCTCGCCATTGACGGCCACCAGGACATCGGCAAACATCTGGTCGGTCTGACGGGTCGCCAACCGTTCTTTGCGCCATTGCCCCGGCGGCGGGCCGGCCTCAACCTCGTCGGGAGTCACGGCATCGAGGAACTTTTCACTCATCCGAGCGACGACGCGCCGTGGCTTGGGGCTGAAGCGGGCAGACAGGTCAATGACCGCTGTTTCCGGTTGAATTTCCCAACCCAGTTCTCCTTCCAAGTCAGCGCGGTGTTCCGCGACCCATAGGTAGAGGTCGGTCTCTGTCCGGCCGGGAAAGTCTCGCAAGATGCCACGTTCTCGAATCACCCACACCACCGGCAAATAGACCTCATCGTACCAGTGGGCGACCGCTTCTCGATAGGGAATCTCCCGCCCTTGCTCCTGGCCCATGAAATAGCTATGGACTCGAATGTGTTCTTCAAGCACTCGATACTGCCCCGGAGCGGTCACGCTCAAATCGGCCTGGGGGCGGATTTGGTCCAGATGGGTGCTCTCCAGGAAATCGGCGTACTCGGCTTTCAAAATCAGGTCGTCGGGCTGCACGTCGGGCGAGAGGGGCACTTTGGTGTGAACTTTGATCACGTAAGCCTGTATGTGGGTCGCGCCGAGTTGCCGGGCCACAGACACGCGATGATTGCCGTCCAGCACAAAGTAGGCCTGACCGATCTGGTAGACGTGGATCGGCGGCACGCCGGTCAGGCCAGTCACTGCCGCTTTGACTCTCACCCACCGGTCTCGATCGCTATCTTGCCGGGGCAAAAAATCGCGAGTAAAATCATTATAGCGCCCAACGCTGCCAACGATATTATCCAGAGGGATCTCTTCTAGCTCTCGTTCTCCGGTTTTCCTGACCTTGAGCTTGCGGCGCACTTCTTCGTAGGAAAGGAGATCGGCCGAGCGGCCGGTCAGACGGGCTACGATTATCTGCAAGTTAGCCTGGCTGCGCGCGCGACGAAAATCCTCTACTGCTGACGAAATGTTTCCACTTGTCATCTTTTCTCGAGAATATGGAGTGTTCGGTGGCAAAATTGTACATTGTTATCGCCTGTTACACAAGTTTGGGGTGCGGCGCGGCCCATCGTCCATGTCCTGACACGGGCAAGCTGAAACCGGAGCGCGTGAGATAGGCGGGCTGGGAATGTTGGTGTGGCAGGGGGCGCTGGCATTTGACATGTGGACAAATCAGGGTTTAATATAAATGAAATGGGTGTGTTTCAAACAAGTTGGGCAAGACCTCGGAGGTCTAATGAGATGTGTTTTCAGGCTCAAAAACTGCCCAAATCAGTTTTGGGCGAGCACAAGCTCGGCAGAGACCTCCGAGGTCTAGGGTCTCT
This sequence comes from uncultured Anaerolineales bacterium, assembly GCA_964393895.1. Classification (GTDB taxonomy): domain Bacteria; phylum Chloroflexota; class Anaerolineae; order B4-G1; family B4-G1; genus B4-G1. The sequence goes on from CAYMWP010000006.1 coordinate 5,970, forward strand.
GCTGAAATGAAACACGCCCAAATGAAATTGGCACGCCGATGCACGCTACAGGCAGAGACCGTACTACTAAAAATCGAAAGGAGAAAAAATGTCCACAGTGGAACAACGAGCGGGGGCACAGATCGGGAAAAAGGCATTCGTCCAGTCTCTGGTCATTTTGTTCGTCTTGATGATGGTAGCAGGGGCCCTTACTATGATCGTCCCTGCGGGAAGCTACGCGCGCACGGTTCAGGGAGAGCGCGAGATCATAGACCCCCAATCCTTCCAATTCGTGCCGCGACCGGATTATGCCGTGTGGCGCTGGTTCACGGCGCCGGTGGAGGTTCTCTGGGGCCCCGATGGGTTTACCATCATCGTCATCATTGTCTTCATCCTGATGGTGGGGAGTTCCTTCGCCGTGTTGGATAGGAGCGGCATCCTCAAGGCGACCATCGCCCGCATAGTCGAGAAATTTGGGGGGCGCAAATATCTGCTGCTCCTCATAATTTCCCTCCTATTTATGCTGATGGGGGCGTTCTTTGGCATCTTTGAAGAGGTCGTGCCCCTTGTTCCGGTGATGATGGCCCTGGCTTACTTTTTGGGTTGGGATTCCCTCGTTGGCCTGGGAATGAGTATTTTGGCTACCAATATGGGCTTTTCCGCCGCCATTATGAACCCCTTCACCATCGGCGTGGCGCAAGAGATCGCAGGCCTCCCCCTATTTTCCGGGGCCTGGCTGCGCATCCTGATCTTTATTGTCATCTATGGTATCTTTGCCGTCTTTCTGGTACGCTACGCCCGGAGCGTGGAGCGAGACCCCCGCGCATCCCCTGTGTTCGAAGAGGACCGTGACGAACGAGCCAAGTACGAGCATCTCCAACTGGATTCCCTCTCTGAGGAGAACCCCGCGTTAGGGAGGGCCATCGGTTGGTTCCTCGTCTTTTTCGTTTTGATCGTCGTCGTGCTGGTGGGAGGGCCGCTCCTTCCGGGCATCTCCGATTTGGCCCTGCCCATCGTGGGCCTGCTGTTCCTGATCGGAGGAGTGGGAGCGGGTCTGATCGCCGGCATCGGCGGGAAGACGGTGCTAAAAGCTGTAGGGGAGGGAATGTCCGGCATTGCCCCCGGCATCCCGTTGATCCTCATGGCCGCGAGTATCAAGCATATCGTTGCTCAGGGAGGGATCATGGACACCATCCTGCGCAGTGCTTCCTTCCCGTTTTCCCAGGCCAGCCCCTTGCTCGCCGCATTGATGGTGTACGTGCTGGCCCTGTTGATCGAGTTCTTTATCGCCTCCGGCTCGGCCAAGGCGTTCCTCCTGATGCCTATTCTTCTGCCCCTGGCCGACCTGGTCGGAGTGACCCGCCAGGTTGCGGTGACGGCCTACTGCTTTGGCGATGGGTTCTCGAACCTCGCCTATCCCACGAACCCGGTACTGTTGATCTGCCTGGGCCTCACCGTGGTTAGCTACCCCAAGTGGCTCAAGTGGTCGCTCAAACTGTGGCTCTGGGTGATCCTCGTCACCGTCGCTTTCCTGGGATTCGCCGTGGCGATTGGCTTTGGGCCGTTCTGAGAGTAGATCTTGAAAAACCTTCCCGAAAGCTTAATCGGAGCTTTCGGGAAGCAGACAAAGCCAATGGTTAAAACCATAGGCTGATACCACAAGTGAGTTTTAACTCGAGCAACCTGTTTTTAACAGTTTCAACGCTCCGCGTGTTGGCGGTGGGCCATCTGTCCCCAGCGTGATGCGCTCGCGCGCGCTGCGTTGCGCCCTCTTCCTGCCTGTGTTATAATACTGCCAACGTTCGGAACGGTTCAATTTGGCAGGATTATCGGAAGGGTGCCGGAGTGGACGAACGGGACGGTCTCGAAAACCGTTGTGGTCGCAAGGCCACCGAGGGTTCGAATCCCTCCCCTTCCGCCAGTGTATCACAGTACTACATTCCGCCCTCGTGCACGTCTGTGGCGTGGACCACCGGAGCTTTTTCGGCCGGCCGGCCCTCGGCCACGACCCCCGCAAATGCCCCCAGCGGCACCTCCACGAACAACGGCCGGCGGGTGCCCTCGACCATCTGCTGCGCTGAAATCCCTTCCTCACGGAACAGGCGCTTGATCAAATTGGTGCAGGTCTTGCCGCCACAGGCTCCCATCCCGGCCCGCGTCACGCCTTTGATGTGATTCATATCCCGCGCGCCCGCTCGGATGAGGGCGCGGATCTCTCCCGCCGTCACCCGCTCGCAGCGGCAGACGATCTCGTCGTCGGCGATGCGCGTCACATACTCCCCCAGCGGCTCGGTCACTTCCGGCTTTTGCACGCGGATACCGGCGACGTGCTTGGCGATCTCGTGGGGAGCCCGCACTCGTACCAGTAGCGCCCGGTCGGAAAACTTGGGCGCTCGCACCTTTACTACCTCCACGTCGTCCAGTGGAGCGCCCTCCGTGTCCAGCACAGTCACCACGTCTCCCTCGTGGATCGTTTCGGCCGAGAACTCGTAGGGGATCGTGACCGTCGGGTAATCTGGATCCTTGCGATAGTCCACCAGTGTGATGGCCAACCCCGGACAGATGGCGACGCACTGTTCGCAGCCGATGCAGCCCTCCCCCGCGTACTCTGGCAAGCTGCGGATATCCTCGCTCTCCATCAAGATGCAATCCTGGGGACAGACGGAGGTGCAAGGATTGCACGGGATCTCTTGGGCACAATGGAGCACGGGCAGAACCCCTTCCTCTCCCTCCGGAATGTCTTCGGTGACGACGGCACCGGGGCGGGATTTGAGAATTTCGGCGATGCGATGCCATTCCTGCGGCACCTGGCCTATGTCCCGCCCCAGGCTGCGAGCGATCTCCATCCCCCGGATGCGGCCAGTGAACATCGCTGCCGACGCCTCGGCGATCTCCTCCGCGTCCCCAGCCGCATAGACCGGCAGGCCAAACTCGCGCGCCTTGTGGACGAACTCGTCAACCGGGTCCAGCCCTACGGCGACCAGCACCGTATCACAGGCGAACGCTTTTTCCGTGCCGGGTATGGGACGCCAGTTCTCGTCAATCTGGGCGATGGTGACGGATTCTACCTCGTCCTTTCCATTGGCGCTGAGGATGGTGTGAGAGACGTAGATGGGCACGCCCAAGCGGGCCAGCTTGTCCTTGTGGACTTTGTATCCGCCGCACTCGGGCAGCGCTTCGCATAGGCCGACCACCTGGATGCCGGCCTGGAGTGCGTGGTAGCCGGCGATCAGCCCCACGTTCCCCCCGCCGACGATGAACAGCCGCTCGCTCGACCGCACCAGGTCCCGGTTGACCAACGTCTGGAAAGCGCCCGCGCCATAGACTCCCGGCAGTGTGTTCCCTTTGAAAGCGAGTGATTTTTCTCGCGCGCCGGTCGTTACCAGCAAAACGTGGGGTTGGGCGACGACGTAGTGTTCCTCCCGCAATACGCCCACCTTTCTATCGGAAAAGACGGCCAGCGCGGTGGTGTTCAGCCAAACCTGGACGTTCTCGAACTGGCGCACTTCTTGCTCCAGTATGGTGGCGATGTCGGTACCTCGCGTCCCGGCGTAGCAGGCGTCAATGGAGCCAAAGAACTTGTGGGTCTGGAGCACCAGCTTGCCGCCCAAGCGATGTTTATCGTCCACCACGAGCGTGCGCACTCCGGCCTTGCCCAACTCGATTGCCGCCGCCAACCCGGCCGGCCCGCCGCCAATTATCAGGCACTCTACCTCGACCGGCCCGGCAGTCTGCATCTCGGGCGCGGTTTGGACGTCAGGCAGCACCGGCTTGCCATCCAGCGGTTCGATCCGCATTCCCGGTCGCACTGCTACCATGCAGGCCTTGACGGGCAGACCATCGGCCATAACCAAACACTGGGCGCACTGACCATTGGCGCAAAAGATACCCTGGGGCGCGCCGTCTTTGGGGTGATGTCCAAAGGTGCGCACGCCGCCGGCAAAGAGGGCCGAAGCGATAGTCTCTCCCTCGCGGGCCTGCATCGTCTGACCCTGCCAGGTGAATTCGACCGCCGGCCGTTCCTCGACCGGAAGAATTGGATGCTCGTGAATACGGTAATCCGCCATTTTGGTTCCTCCATATAGAGACATTGTCAAGCCGTAATTGCCTAACAAAGCCGCGCCTTAAACCGACGAGGAATTCACCGTAGAGAGCGCTGAGTGCGCCGAGATTTTTCATCTTTGCTCTGCTCTCTGCGTGCTCAGCGGTGAAATCTTGCTCTGTTTTTTAATAATTTACTACGTCAAAGAGTTCAGGTAGCCGGCACTTTGGCTCTCGTGATGGCAACCAGACGCCATTTTCGTCGAAATCGGTACACGGGCGCCGGGCACCTGAGCGGTGACGAGCCACGCATATTATACGCCCGAATGAGCTATGTGGCAAAAACTGGAATGCGCCTTCTTGCCAGAAGCTCTATTTTGCGGTAAACTCCGGCGACAGTGAGCGCACATATTACCTGGGGAGAAAAAGTATGTCACCTCGTTCAAAACTTGGATTAGGAGTGCTCTTGGCTTTTGGCCTGGCAGCGATCGTGTTGGGCGCGCGCGTCGCCATACCGGTCCTATTCCCGCCGCCTACCCCTACACCCACTCCTACAGATACGCCCACGCCTACCCCCACCGACACACCCACTCCCACCGAAACACCCACACCTACCCCCACCGACACGCCCACACCCACACCCATCCCTACCGACACACCCACGCCCATCCCCACCGACACTCCCACATCCGAACCCACTGTGCCCCCTTCACCGTGGCCCACGACCGAGGGAGGAGAAGGTGCAGAGGAACCTGTATCAGATTGCTCCGCCGGGCCTGCGCCTCCCCCTTCGACGATTGGCGGCCGGCGGATAATCGCCTACTATGGCACCAGCGGGCCGGGGCTGGGCATCCTGGGTCGCCACGACATTCCCACCACGCTGCAACTGCTGGAAGAGCAGATGCAACCCTATCGAGAGTTGGACCCATGTGTGGAGCTAGTCCCCGCCTTTCATATCGTGACCACCGTCGCCGACGCATCTCCCGGCGAGGACGGCGACTATAATCACCGCATCCCCCACGAATCCGTCCAGGTGTGGATAGACAGCATCACCGCAGTGGGAGGCATAGCGGTGCTCGACGTGCAGGCCGGCCGGGGCGACGTGATGACAGAGTTGAGCTTGATCGAGCCTCTGCTGCGGCTGCCCTCTGTTCACCTGGCGATTGATCCCGAGTTCATCGTGGGGGAGGAGGAGGTGCCCGGCTCGCACCTGGGTCGCATCAGTGGAGAGGAGATCAACGAGGCCCAGGCCTGGCTCAACGCCATCGCCGAGCAGGTGGGGGAACCAAAGATCCTCGTCATCCACCAGTTCAACGACCGTATGATGGAGAACAAGGACGTGATCCAGGATTATCCGCTGGTCAACCTGGTGTGGGATGCGGATGGTTTTGGCGGGCCAGGGGCCAAGATCGGGGACTACAACCAGTACCGCCACGAGCCGGGCTTTGAGTACGGCGGCATAAAACTGTTCTACGTCTACGACGCGCCGGTGATGACGCCGGCGCAGGTGATGGGTATAGAGCCGCCGCCGGCTTATATAGTTTACCAGTAGAAGGGATCTGAGCGTCCAGCTCCAGAGGCGGTTCTCGGCTTGTTCAGATGGGAGCGAGGTGGCGGGCATCTTTCAGGCAGTGCTGCGAACTCTATACCCTCAATGACAAAGACGGACCGGGCTTAGAACAAGATACCATCTTGTAGCACGATTATTTCAAAGGTAACTGTTCAAGGGAAAGCCTGTTTTACCACAAAGGACACAAAGGAAAAAACCAAAAACAGTCGCAGAACTTGTCACTTTCTTGGTGTCCTTCGTGCCCTTCGTGGTTCTCCAAAATAGGTATGCCTGAACGCTTACTTTCAAAGTAGCAAGTGAGGAGGAACGACGTGGCTGCACAACCTCGACCCGTGGCTTTTCCTGCTGCCGGCGGCGGCCCGCTGTTGGAGGGCGCCTTGCACGCGCTGGAAGGCTCTGGCCCCTTTCCAGCAGCCGTCATCTGTCATCCCCATCCACTGATGGGCGGCGACATGGATAACACGGTCGTCGTGGCCGTGGAGCACGCGCTGGTTAGGCGCGGCTGGATGACGCTGCGTTTCAACTTTCGGGGTGCGGGTGGCAGCGCCGGTTCCTTCGATGAAGGGCGCGGTGAGATGGATGACGTAGCCGGCGCGCTGGACTTTTTGTGCGCCCGTCCAGACGTGGAAGCGAGCCGGTTGGCGGTGGTGGGCTACTCTTTCGGCGCGGAGGTGGGATTGCGCCACGCCGCCCGCGATCCCCGCGTGGGTTGGTTGGCCGGCCTTGCGCTGATACAAGAGCTCTACGCCAGCCCATTCCTCGACGCCGATCCACGCCCCAAGCTCTTTGTCGCCGGAGATCGAGATCCCTGGGCTCCCGCCGCGCCGCTGCGCGAATACGTGGCGCGGCTGCGTTCACCCAAGAGGTTGCATCTCGTCCCCGGCGCGAACCACATCTTGGGCGGGTGTGAGGACGAGGCGGCCGCGTTGGTGGCCGATTTTTTGCCCGCACCTGGGTAGACCCAGGGGCGCCCGTTACGGCGCAGGGGTAGGGGTGGGTGGGGAGGGAGGGGCGCCGCCTAACACTCTGGGCATGCTCAGCGCCGCCAGGATAACCAGTGCTACCACCACAATGTAGGTGAGCGAGATCGCCAGAAACCAACGCTTGAAGCGATCTCGACTTTCTGCAAAACGCGCGCCTACGATTTTCTCCACTTTCTCAGGGTAGATGCGCTCTTCAAAGCGCCGGCGCCGTTCCTCGAACTCTTCGATCAGCGCCTGGTACCATTCCCACTGGTTGAGCATGTTGTAACTGAGGGGGAAGGCCAGCACGTAGATCGCATAGACCGCCATTCCAATCAGAAAGACGATGGGGTTGAATTCTTCCTTGAATAGAGCGGCGACGAAAGAGCCGAGGAGCGCGCCTATGGCGGCCAGCATGGTATCCGAAAGGCCCTTGATCATGGCCGAGATTTGATCGGAAAAGGCCTGGGCGGTGTCGGCGACATAGTCTTCCAACGCCCGCACCTGGGCCGTGTAGGAATCCACTTTGCGCTCAATGAAGGCTTTCCAATGCCACTTGAGGCTCTCAAAGATACTGCTCGCGTTGAGCAACAACAGCCGGTGACGCACGGCAGGATCGGTCGCGTGTAACGCCTGCGCCATAGCGATCTGTACCAGGGCCAGGCGGTCGGCTGACCAATGAGGATCGTATGCCCACTCCACTAACTGCACCAGACTATCCACGTCCTGTGGGGAAATTTTACCTACCGGCTCTCCGGGGTCGGCCAGGGTCACTTGAGCACTCTGATTGGCGCCGGCGTAGGTGGCTACCACTTCGTCGGCGTGGGAGACGGCGCGGTCGGCCGTGTACAGGATGACCAGGTTGATCAAATGAACCCGCAGTGCGTTGGCGATGGGGTCATCGGGCTGGGCCTCTCCACTCACCTCGAGGTGTAGAGGAGTCAGGCATCTCAACCACGACTCCTGCCACTTGAGCGTGTCGCGGCAGGTATCGTAGATGAACTGTACACGCTCGATGGCGGGCGGTTGTTGGGGTATCGCTGCTCTCCAATTCTCCATCCGCGTGCCACCCACCACGGCCAGATAAGGGCCATCCAGCCATATCTCGCGGGCCGGGACCAACAGGATAACCTTGGGCACGGTTTTCTTGCCACCCTTACCCCACAGGTCGTTTTCCAGTTGGCTTGGATGGTTGGACAGGTAGGCCGCGAGAGTCGCCGGAAACAGGTAGAGGAACGGCCTGCAACCTCGGAACATGCCCAGCCGGTCCTCGATCAACTTGGTCTTGTTCAGTTTCAGGTCGAGGATGATCGTCCGGGTTGATCGGGCCACGGCGCGAAAATCGTCCAAGTCCGCCTCGGTCAGATCCGACGTTACCTCCAGCAAGACCAATCTATCCAGCAGGAAGCGGCAGGTGAGGGCGTCGCCGCCGGCCCGGGCGAGCGCAGCGAGCAGATTCAGGGTCAATCCGGCGGCTACCTGAGCGCTGAAATTGGGGTTGTAATATTTGAGCTGTTTCAACTCTTCCCGCTTGGCCCACATCTCGTCGTCCAGGCCCGCCGCCTCGCCAAAGTCGAGCAGTGCCCCGACAAGCTCGTCCCACCAGTCTCCCTGTACTTCCATCGTCACCTCACCTCATCCCACGTTTCGGTGTGGAGCACCACTCGGTAGTAGGGGGGTGTTCCTCTCTGCTTGATATAGTCTACCGCCTGGACGACTTGCTCGTAGTCGTCGGCTAGAACCTCGACCCGCAGCCCGTGATCGCCCTTGAAGCGTCGTTTGCGGACGAGCTTTTTGGCATAGCCGGTGTCAATCCCAAATTCACGGTCGGGCAATTGCTGGCGGAGCGCCTGGTCAATCCGCTCCTTGTGCGCTTCGTCCAGTGGCAGACCGGCGAGCCAGGCATCCAGGTTGATCTCTCTCAGGGCGATGGTGTTATCAACGGCCCGCCGGAGGGCGTCGTCCTCATCGGGGCCGAGTTCGGGGCGGAGTTGGTTGTGGGCAGTGACCAGCGCTCTGTACAGCCGGTCGGTGCGTTGGCGCGCGTCCAGGGCCAACTCGCAGCCCAAGAAATCCTCGGAGAAGAACTTGGCTACCGCGCGGGGCAAGGAGCGGGGCACCTGCCGGTCGAGGAGCAACAGGTCATAGTCGCTCTGCACGTCCAATGGTCGGACGAAGGCGCACTTGTGTAGCCGCTCGCGGGTCGTGGGCAGCACGTCGCTCTGAATCTCAAAGCTGACGTACAGGTTGCCCTGCGCATCCCGTTCTGTCTTGGTGCGAAAGACCGGCGATGGGTCGAGCTTTAGCAAGCCCAGGTAATGAGACACTTGCGGGCGGTTGCCGGCCCGGTAGAAGCACGCGGCCAGGTTGCCGGGCGAGATGCGCTGATCACCGGCTATGATCCCGTACAGCTTTTCGGCCAGTTGGGTGGATCCGCTGACCAGATCGAGGTCGCCATCCAGCAGGGCCTTGCACACTTCAAAAGCGCTTTCCTCATCTTGGGCCGTAAAGCGGGCGGCCCGGGTGGTGGTGTCTTGTAGCGAGTTCTCGATGTGGGTGACGAAATAATCAACCAGGCGTTGGTTATCGCCGAGGGGGCACGTTCTCTCAGATAGCACTTTGCCGTCGGGCCGTCTCGGATCCAGGATGTGCACGACGAGTTGTTCGAGTTGAATATCAGTCGCATAACGCATAGTGGGTCCCTCCTTCAACTCCTTCCACACACACTCCATCTACCAAACGAGGCCCACCTCAATCTGGCAATGGGCGGGCCTCGTTCTGCGAAGTATGCTCTAGTGGCGGTTGCCACCGCTTGATCAAAGACTGGGCGGGACGCTTTGTCGCGTCACTGGATTACGACTTTATAATGCGAATCTCGATAGTGTGCAGTGGTCGGTGCCCGTACCAGTCGCGCGAGAACCGCCCTGCGTTGCACTCAAGCAGCACAATGTTTCCTCGCGTCCCCGGAATATTGAAAAGGTGCGAGGTGATAGAGAACTTTTATTTCACAAACATCCCGACAGTCAGCAGGAGGGTGACCAGTGCCCCGATAACCGTCAGTGAACCGATCATCCAGCGAGTCTGCACCAACATACGCTCGGTCATGGTATCCAACTGCGCGTGCATAGTCCGGTAATTCTCTCTCATTTCCTGCCGCAATTCATCAATCGCAATGCGTGTCTCCCGCCGATGCTCGTGCAGTTCCGACTTGAACTCTTCCCGCAACCCTTGCAGTTCCGATTTGAACTCTTCTCGCACCCCTTGCAGTTCCAACTTGAACTCGGTCCGTATTCCGTCCAGCCGCTGATGTAATTCCACCCGGTTCTGCCTTACAGCCTGTTCCAGGCCGTCCATCCGGCTCCCCAGCCCGCTCATCCGGCTTTCCAGGACATCCAGCCGGGAGGTGATTTCTCGATACTCGTCTCGCGGCACCATGCGGGGCATAACGACCGCCTCCATCCAGTCGGTGAAGGCATCGGTTGCTGCGTCCCCCCACGCTTCGCGCACCGATGATGGCACCTTGAGCGGTGCCGGCGTCCTGTTACGTGTCTGTATCTCTGTCTGCGCCATGTACTCCCCCTGGTTGTATTATACCAAATCGCTGTGGCGGTGTCAAAAAAAATTATGTGCGCTCTCGCAGGCCGCGCAATCCCTCAATGCCGTAAATCACCCCGCCGACCAGACCCGCCGCCAGGGTGACGCCGCCCACCGCCACTCCCAGCGCCGCCGCGACGTTCTCGCCCGCGCCCGCCGGGGTAAAGACCGCCGTGCTGACCGCCTCCCGCACCCCCCACCCGCCGATGGAGGGAATCAGCCCCGCGACGGAGAGCAGCGGCGTGGCGACGAAAAAGTAGCTCAGGCCAATCCCGGCCCCTACAGCCTGCCCGCACAGCCAGTTGATGAGAATGTTGACGAGGTTAAAGAACACCGAGACGCCAAAGGCGCTCAACACCGCCCGCCGGCCGCAGCCGGTCACGGCAGCGTAGACCTTGGCCAACGGGCCCTGGCCCGCCAGTGAGAGCGCGGGCGGCAGCCATCGGGTGAGCCGCCGCAGGAGATGTCCTTCCAGCACCAGCCCTCCCGCGACCAGCCCGCCGCCAGCCACGCCGATCAGCACCCACACCAGCCACGGCTCTATCCGGGCGACGTTGAAGGGCAGCACTGCCAGCCCCATCACAAAGAGCACCAGCAGGCCAGTCATACGGTCGAGCAGGACGGTGCCGACGGAAGCGGAGGAATCGGTATCCTGGGTCAGCTCCAGCGCTCGCACCACGTCGCCGCCGAACTGGCTGGGGAGAAAGCTGCTAAAGAACTGCCCCACAAAGTAGAGGCGCAGCAAGCGGCCAAAGGGAACCGCCGGGTCGAGGCCGCGCAGGAGAAGAAGCCAGCGCCAAGCCCGAATACCCAGGCTGAAGGTGTAGAGCAGAAAAGCGGCCAGGAGATAGTGCAGGTCAGCCCGCCGCAACACGTCCAATGTCTCGCCCAGGCCGATCTGCCAGAACAAAAAGGCCAGCGCCCCGACACTGATCAACACTCGCAACAGGTTCATCCCATGCTTTTTCATTCAGTACTCCTGTACTCGCTCACCACCCGTATTTTACTCAACAACGCCCGATCGCCCAGCCAGTGACCATCCTCGGCCAAGACCGGCAGTCGGTCTCTATCAGTGTACAGGCCAACCTCGACGTCGTAGAAACCGGGCGGGGTGGTCAATCCCACCGTCAGCTCGCGGACATCCTGGACGATCTGTCCGGGCCGCCAGTGGCTGGTGGGGGCAGTCCCATCGGTCAGTTGGCTGTCACTGTTGGCCCAGACCTGATCCTCGACGCCGAGGAGATGGGCAAAGGCGCGGTAGTCATGCTCCATCGCGGCCAGTGTCTGCCAGTAGAGCGTCAGCCGAATCGTCTCGCCGGGCCGCGCTACTCGCCGGTCGAGGTCGTAGCCGGCCAGCACGATCTGGCCGCCAAAGTTTACATCAACCGGGTTGGGGAACTGGCCGGGCAGAGGCCGGATCTCGACCTCCGCCAGCCGCAACGCATCGCGCCCGCCCTCCTCTATAGGGGGAAGCGAAGCGACTCCATCGGATGTGACGAGGCGCGGACCGCCGGGCAGGTATAGGCCGACCTGAACGTAACCCTCGTCCGGCGCGTAGGCCGCCTGCGGAACGTGGAGACGGTAGGTATCGGCAAAGGCGACGCCCGGCTCCCACGCGGTGGTGGGATAGCGGCCCAGGCCGGGATGGGTGTCGCGCTGGGCCACCATCGTACCCACGTCACTCAGGAGATGAGCAAAGACGACATAATTCTGGTCGGGCCGGGCTAGCGCTTGCCAGTAGAGGGTGACCTCCAGCGTGCCGCCCGGCTCGATCTCCGTCGGCGCGACCCGGTAGCCCAGCAGCCGCGCCAGACCGCCAAATTCGACATCGGTGGGATTGGGCACGGCCTCGATCTCGGACTCGGTCAGCGGGCGGGGGCGGCCGAAGGCCGGGGCCAGCACGCCGACCAGTCCATAGACAGCCAGCGCCGCCATCCCCACCGTCATAGCCAGGCTCGCCGCCCAGACCAAACGGCGGGGAAAGAAGCGGCTCAACCCTCCCATCAGCAAGACCGCAAAGGCCGGCAGCGCAGGGAACAAAAAGCGGCCCATCGCGCCAGCGGGTTGAATCAAAATATAATACACCACTACGGCCAAAAAGATGAGGCAGAGCGTTAACGAGAGAGCCAGCCCAGTCCGGGGGAGCGGGCCGCGCCGGGGAGTCAAGTAACCGGCCAGCGCCAGCGCGCCCAGGTAGAATATCACCTGGTACACCATCTGAGGCAGGGGCAACTGTCCGTAACCAAAGCGGCCCCACAGACTGCTCCACAGATAGGGCAAGCCCTGCCACACAGCCCACCAGTTGCCGGCCGGCGACCGGCCCGCCCAGAGTTCGTTGACCTTGCTCATCCCAGTGAGATCGCCGTAGAGCGCCAGGTTGCGCCCGAACCACCAGCCCGAGATGGCGGCTGCCAACCCCAGAACGATCAGGTTGCCCCGCAGGAAAGCGCGCCAATTGCGAGTTCGCCAGAGGGCCAGCAGGTAGGCCAGCTCGATGAGAGCCAACAAGGCCGCCAGGTGGAGCTTGGTGAGGAGCGCCAGACCGTACAACAGGCCCAGCGCCGCGTCGGTGCGCGGGCCGGGGCCACGCCGCGCCAGCCGGACGCACATCAGCAACACGGCCGCGCCGCACAACGCCGCCGGGATGTCATTGTTGACCGCGCCGCTCAGGTAGAGGAATTGGGGGTTGAACCCGACCAGCGCCGCTCCGCCCACGGCCAGCGCGGGATGGTCGGGAAAGAGCTCGCGCCCGACGAGATAGGTGAGCCAGACGACGCCCGCGCCGATGAGCACCGTCATCCAGCGCACCAGGTAGACGGCCAGGGTTATGCCAGACAGGTGGGGCAGTTTGCCCAATTGCCCTACGTCGTCGGAGTGAAGGTACTGGTTCTTGTTATCGTTGCTCACCTCCCAGACGCGCTCATCCCAGTGGAGATTGATGAGCGGCTCATAGTACACCTCCTGCGCGACGCCCACCCAGCCGCTGACCAGCGCGCCGAGGGCGTAATAGAGCGGCGGGTGGTGGCTCTGGGCGCGCGGCCCCTCAGCCGACTGCACAGGCAGGCTGTGGTAAACGGCGATGTGGCGCACGTAGCGAAAGTGGCGCAGTTCGTCGGTTGGCTCGTAGAGAGGGGAGTTGAAGCTGTAGAATAAGGACAACGAGAGGTAGGCGATCAGAACCAGATAAATGGGTAAATGAGCAAGTGTGAGACTACGCCGCATTTTTGCGTTGCCTCGCAGTCCAGATAGCGGCGCCGCTGACGAGCAGCAGCGCCAGACCCGTGGTCGCCAGGCCGATCTTGAACAAGGGCGGATCGTACACCATCACGACCCGGTGCTCGCCCGCCGGCACGCAGAGGGCGCGCAGCACATAGTCGGCCCGCAGAATGGGGACCGGCTCGCCGTCCAGCATCGCTCGCCAGCCGGGGTAGAAAATCTCGCTCAGCACCAGTATGCCGTCGGCATCGGCGCGCAGTTCGACCTCGATCTCGTTGTTCCCCCGGCGGTGGAACTGCACCTCTTCTGGCTGCGCCGGTTCAGACAGGGGACAGGCGGTCTCCTGTTCCAGCAGCGCCACGCTTTGGGGGTCGAAAGCGGGATCGTTGAGCCGCTCCAATATTGACTCATCCTCGCGCACCTCCACCTGGTGCACCAGCCAGGCAGCGGGCAGCGAGCCCGGGCGCTCGTACACCCAAACTCCCTCCTGTTGACCGATCAACTGGGGCACGTCCTTTCCCTCGGCCAAGTCCAGCTCTTGAGTCGTCACCAGGTAGCGGGCGTGCAACAGGTCGTAGGCCCGGGCCTGGGGGTCGGCGACCGCGGTGATGAAGCGGGAATAGCGTTCCAGTTCCAGGGGATCGTAGCCAAAGACGCTCTCCACTCCCAGGGCCATTCCCTTGTTCTGCTCAAAGACGCTCAGCCCCCAGGGGAGCACGCGCCCCTCTTTGCCGTCCGCCCGGCTGATCTCGGCGACGATTCTCCAATAGGCGCTCTCCTCCACCGCGGCCGGCCGGACGAGATAGCGCCCGAATCCCCACAGGTCCAGCAACACCAGCCCGATAGCCAGCCACGTCCCCTGGCGGGGGTTCAGACGGCCTGTTCCCCAAAGGCGCAGCAACACCACGGCCAAGAGAAAGAGGAGCAGAAAGAGCGCGCTGTTGTTGGCGACGTGCCACAGCCGGCCGACCTGGGGATCGGTATCCCGCTGCCACGCAAAGAGAAAGAATCCAGCGAGGACAACCAGGGCGGTGACAGAGACGACCACCCACGGCAGCGGGCCGCGAGTCCATCTCCGCAGGTTGCGCCGCGCCTCCGTCCCGTTCTGGCGCAGCCAGGCCAGCAACAGTCCGCTTGAGGCGGCGACGGCAAAGGTAAAGAGGAACCCGGCCCGTCCTGGCGCTCGCATAGAGCGGAAGAAGGGAAGGAAATTGTAGGCCAACCGATGGAGGATGCCGAACTTGCCCAGGGCCAGCAGCAATCCTCCCCCACCAAGCGCGAGCAAGAAGGGGGTCAAGCGGTGGCGCGCGCGCTTGCGTAACGCCAGGGCCAGCGTCAGGAACAGAGGCAGGACGCCGATATAAAAGATTGATTCTACGTAAATCCCGTCACCCCAGTATCCGATCTGGCCCGGCTCGCCGAAAAAGTTGGGGACGAGCAACGTCAACAGGTAGCCCGGCGGCCAGGAGTAATCGGCGGCGAAAGCATACGTGGCCTCCTGGCGGGTGGAAAGGCTCAACAGCTCTCCCGTGGGAAGCAACTGGACGGCTGCGAGGCACAGACCGATCAGAGCCATCACGCCGCCCAGGAGCAGCGGTTTCAGCGCGGCAAGGGGAGCTTTGCCCCGTCGCCAGGCGTCGAAAGCACAGTACAGGACGTAGGCCACGAACACCAACCCCACGTAGAGGAAGGAGGCAGTGTGCCCGGCCAGGATGGCGAGGGCCATAGGCAAGCCGCCCAGCAGCGCCGCGCTCCATTTCTCTCGCTTCAGCGCGGCGCGGTAGGCCCACAGGATCGCGGGGAGCCAGACCAGGGTCATCACCACGCCCAGGTGTCCAGCATAGAGGCGCACGGAGAAAGCACCGTTGAAGGCGAAAACTACCGCTCCAAAGAGCGCGCCCATCTCGTCCGCCCCCTCGCTGCGCAGCCAGCCATACATCCCCACTCCGGCCAGCCACAGGTGCAGGCAGAGCAGCGATCCAATGGCCTGAGCAGCGGGGAGCAGGATGAGCAGCCAAGTCGGCGGGTAGAAGAGAGCTGGCTGAGGGTTGGCCACAAAGGGGACGCCGGAGAAGAGGTAGGGGTTCCACAGGGGCAGCTCTCCCTGGCGCAAACTGTCAACGGTGAAGCGGAACCACGGCAGGAACAAGTGGTTCAGCTCATTTCCGCCAACCGTTTGACCGGTGGGCAGCCACAGCAGATCCCAAAAGGGGATGAGAACGAGAAGGGCCAACAGGAGCGGTATTTTTGTTTTTTTGAACAGAGTAACAAGATTCATCGCGCCACACTCACCGCTTCCAGAAAGAGGCGGTCGCCCCGTTGTCGGTCTCCATCGTAGAGGGGCAGTCGGGCCATTGTATCACTGTCGTAAAGTCCGATAGAGAAAAGGTACTGCTCAGCCGACGAGTCGGACGGGATGGCGATCTGATCGTGGAGCACCAGGAAGCGGTCGCCGGGACGCAGGCTGTGGGAGGTCAGCGGCAGGCTGTCTTGCTGGGCCGCCAATGTCTGCGGGTCGGCGAGCAGGTGGGAAAAGAGCACCAGGCGGGGCGGCGGAGTCGCCAGCACCTCCCAGGCCGTGACCAGGCGCAGAGGCTGGCCGGGGCCAGGGCTGGCGACGCGCCGGTAGCCGAGCAAGGCCAGGCTATCGCCAAAGCGCACGGGCAGCGGGGCGGGATCGCCTCCCGCCTCCGGCGGCCACCAGGCCAGGCCCGAGTTCGGCTCCAGCGTCTGGGGCGAGTCGTCCAGCTCGAGCGCCGCGCCCAGCCCGGCAGGCAAAAAGTCGGGAATCGGCGCTGCCTCTGCCAGCCACTCGCCCTGCAACTCGGCCGGGATCAGGGAGAGCGGCTCGCTGGTCTCGGGGAATAGGTAGCGCACCGCCTGGCCGGCCGGCAGTACCAGCGTGGCGCGACAGTCATAGTAGCGGATGTCCAGGTCGGTGCGGCGCAGCAGGTAGACCATACTCTGCCAGGCTGGTCGCCACCAGGGGTCGTGCTCGTAGGTCAACACGGTGCAGAGAGCGACGGGGCTGTGGTCTGGCGCGTCGTCGAGGTAGCGAGCCGCCTCGGCCAGGCCGCTTTGCCAGAAGAAACTGACCCCCTCTACCACGGGCCAGGTGTCAAAGTAGGCGCGCCAGGCCCCAGCCAGGTGAACGAGCAGGATGAGGGCCAGGATTGCGACCAGGGCCGCGTCGGTCCGCACCGGCCTGGAAGAGCCGGTGCTGGATTGGTTCTTGATCCAATACTGCCGTCGCAACCAGCGGACGCCCTCGACGATAGCCAGGCCAGGGAAGGCAAAAGCGACGACCTGGGCGCCGACGATGCGGTAGAAATTGGGCGCCGGTTGACTGAGCATGCCAGGGATCAGGCTCACCAACAGCCAGATCAGGATAAAGGCATAAGCGGGCTGGCGCCACCGCGCCAGGGCAACGGCGACACCTGACAGGAAGAGGAAAGCGGTTAGCGGTTCAAAGACGGGCCGGCCGGGGACGTTATCAAAGATGAGCGGATCCCCTCGGAAAGCAAAGCCTCCCAGCGTCGCCAGGCTGGTCTGGAGGGCCGGTTTTGGGTCGCCGCTCATCAGCGCGGCCAGGGGGCGATTGAACTCTCGAAAGTCGAACTGGTCGGCCTGGGGATGGGTGCGCAGGTAGCAGAACAGGGGAAGCGCCACCAGCAGGACGACGATGGCTCCCAGGAGCAACGGTCTGCCCAGGCCGGTCAGCCGGGGGCGGTGAAAAACCCACAGATAGAGAAGAAAGAGGGCAAAGACTGCGGGCAGCACACGCGCCGCCGTGAAAGTGTAAAAGGTCAGGCCCAGGCAGAGGCCGGCGCCGATCATAAAAAGTGATCGGCGGCGGGATTGCGCCGGGGAAGCCAAGCCACACCAAAAGAGATAGCCGGACAGGGCAGCGAACGGGATCATGGCGACCGAGCGCGCCCCGGCGCGGGCGGCAAAGAGTGTCCAGAATGAGGCGGCCCCACCGGCCAGACTCGCCAGCGCCACGCCCGGATCAAAGAGGCGGCGCGCCAGCACGGCGACGGCGGCCAGCCCCAACAGGCTCAACGCGGACGAGGCGACCCTCAGCGTAAAGACCCGCCGGCCCATGAGCGGCAGCCAGGGGGCCAGCCAATAGTTAAAGATAGGCTCCCGCCCCTGGCCGGCCTCGTAAAAGAGTTGCAGGTCGCCATCCAGCACTTGCTCAGAGATTTGGAGTGCGATCAACTCGTCCATCCCCAGGCCCGGAGGGACGGCCAGGGGAACCCGGTAGCGAAGATAGGCGGCCAGGAGAAGCAAGGCCGTTGCCCCGATCAGCCACATTTGAGAGCGACGCTTCAAGTCACACCTGCTCTTGGGCCAAACTTTTTCTCTGAATGGCCCCGACGTCGGATAGCTTCAACCCGGCCCGCAGCAGGCTGGTGTACCCCAGGCCCAGGGGCAGGAGACGCACCAGGCGCAGAAGAATGGCAAAGGTCAGAGCCGGTTCTTTACCCACCGCAAAGACGGCCAATCCACCAACGATCAGGAATTCTGTCGTGCCGACCTGGCCTGGCAAGGTGGGGATGATGGCGCCGAGCGTGATCAGCGCCACCAGCAAGAGGTAAGCCTGCGCCGCTACAGAAAGGCCCAAAGACCGGCCGATAAAGAAGAAGGATATGGCCAGGCAGGGCCATACCAAGCCGGTCAGCGCAATAGCGCCAATCACAGCCCTGCCTTGCCCCCGCAGGCCGGTCACAAAGGCGTGCATGAACCGCTTGACCCTGGCGGCCAGCGAAGCAGAAACCCGGCCAACCAGACCGCTGATCCAGGCGGCAGTCTGGGTCTCCCAGCGCGACAAGAAGAACAAGACCAGACAAGCCGCCACGAACATCAGGCCAGCCAACAAGATCATCAGTTCCACCCAGGGGGGAAGGGGCAGAGCAATGGACAGGACCAGCAGAAACAGAAGCAACACTATGATGTCTAATGTCTTTTCGACCACGATGCTGGCCAGGATGGCGCTCTTGCTGAATCCGGTCCGCCGACCCAGGACGAAAGCGCGGATCAGCTCACCGGCGTTGGCGGTCAGGGCAAAGTTGCCAAAGTAGCCGATCAAGACTCCCGACCACAGGTCACTGAACTCGATGTTGCCCAGCGATCTGAGGAGAATCCGCCAGCGCAGCGCCCGCAGGGCGAACATCCCCAACATCGCTGCGCCGGCCGGGAGCAGCCAGACGTAATCCGCCGACCGAACGGCCTGGCCCATCTCTCCCCAATCGAACCCCCGCAATACCCAGGCCAGCAGAGCCAGTCCGACGATCGCCCCGATCAGGTAGCGTAGTTTCTTCAAGCGCGCCAACCTCCCACAGTGCATCTATCCCAAGTAGCCCAACTCTTCGAGTCGCTCCATGATCTCTTTTTCACCCTCCCGTGTGTAGCCAGTATCGGCATCCACCTCCCGGCCCGGAGAACGACCATTGTCGGAGAACAGCAGGCGGGCGGGGTCATAATTCTTGAATACCGCCTTCAAGACCTGGCCATCCATATCCCTGGGAACCGCCAGCCCCATCGCGTACAGGATGGTGGGCGCTACATCCGAGATGACGGCCCCATCGATTTGCGTCTCAGGCTGAATGTCCGGCCCGTGTATAATGAGCAACCCGTGATCGCGGTGCATCCCAGAATAGCGGTAAACTGTGTCTACGGTATGATTGGAGCCAAAGTCGGAGAGGCCGAAAAAGATGTCCGTTTCCCTGGCCGGGAACAGGGTCAAGTCGGGGGCTTCATCCAGGTGCGGCCCGGTGTAGATATCCTCGCGCCGGGCGACGTGACCGATGAGGGGGCGTCCATCCCTGGGGTCGGTAAAATTCTTGGTCAATTCGACGATCTGCTCTCTGACCCGTTCGTACTCTGCGCCAGGCTGGACGATCCCCTGCGGCTCCCGGCCCTTCAGGTTGACGTAGATTGATCCCAGGTGGCGACCAAAGGAATAGGCCAGCGATTTGGACCAATCCACGTCCAGGAAAGACAAAAAGACCATCTTGATCAAGTGCTCGGCAAAGTAGCCGGCCTTGTACTCGGCGTGTTGGGCCAGTCCCAGCCGGTTGATGACCTTGTGGACGTTCCTCAAGGTAAATCCGCCCTTGAACAGCAACTTTCTGAGTTGGGTCAGCGGATTACGTTTTAGTTTAAGCAGCCCCACGTCCAGCAGCCAGTTGTTGAGCACGATAAAGTTGTAGGCCGGGCCCATCCCGTGATCGGATAGGACGACGACCAGCGTATCCTCGTCCACCTTTTCCAGCAACCGCCCGATGCTCTCGTCCAATCGCTGGAAGTAAGCGGCGACGACGTCACTCTGATCCTGGTCATCCTTCCGCCAGGGGTGGCGAGGATCGAGAAAGTGCCACAGTTGGTGCAGAATCCGGTCGGTGTCAAAGTAGACGACGGCGGTCAGGTCTGTGGGGTGCTGGGCCATCAAATAGAGAGCCGTGCGGGTGCGCATTTCCAGCAGTTGATAAGAGGCGTCCAAAAAGCTCTCCAGATGCCCCTCGGAGAAGGTGGCTGTGGGATAGATGCGGTAATACCCCACCTCTCTCTCCAACTCGGCCAGCAACTCTGGGGGGTGGATAAAGTCTTTGGCGCTGTAAGGCGTCAGAAAGCCACTGATCATAAAGCTATCAACCTGCTCCACCGGGTAGGTCATCGGCATGTTCAAGACGCCAACGCTGCGCCCGGCCTGGTTCGCCAGGCTCCAGATCGTCTGACCATCTCGCCGCCTGGCATTGACCGGGGCAAAGGCGTAGCCGCCCTGGCGGCGGTAGAGAAAGTCATAGATGCCCATCTTGCCGGGGTTCTTGCCCGTCTGAAACGAGGACCAGGAAGGCCCCGAGGTCGGTGGAATCGCCGACTTGAGATTTCCCACTGCGCCATCCGTCATCAGGCGTCGAAGATTAGGGAGCTTTCCTGCATCGGCCCAATTCTGTATCAAGCTCAACGGCACGCCGTCGAGGCCGATTATCAAGACTTGTGTGTTATCGTTCATTTGATTTCCTAGGAACCTCCGTTCTAGTTCAATTTGAGTAATTTCCGTTTTGAGGCCGCACTGCCGTAAAACAGACGGTGCTGGTAGTTTTTCCTAGCTTTTGAGCCAGAATTGCCAAGACGGGAATTGCTAGTTCGATTTGAGCCTTTCCGGCAGACAGTACCAACATATCACCGCTCACCGACCGTGATGAGGCCAACTTCCGCCCACTCGCCGGCCGGAGCGCCCTCCTCATCCAGTACCGAGACATTCCTGATAGATGGATACGCATACATCCCAACGCGCATGGTATAGTCGCCTGGGGGAGCATCTGGGGGAATGGCGACGTCGAACCAGTTCAAGATGGTATCCCCGGCCCGCCAGTAAGAAGGCAGCACACTGGCTCCATCTCGTTGCCCGCGCAATTGTCCCTCACCGTCCAGCAGGTGGTTGAACCAGTGGTAAAAGGTGTTCTCTGTGGGTGTGTGGGCGGGTTGCCAGATGAGAGTCCAGTGAAGCACTCCCCCGGGGCTGAGGTCGCCGGAGACGCGGTAGCCTATCAGGCGCGCGCCATTGGCCCACAGGAGCGGGGAGGGAAGCGGTTGTAGGTCGGGTATGGATGGGGTCCCGCCAGGCCAACGATAGAAACGGAAAGAGCGGTCTCCCTCGCGCAGCGGGATGCGCGCCTCGACCGCCTCGGGAGTAAAGGCAGCGAGCAACGTCTCGCCGGGTGACATATCCCAGGTCGCCCAGTAGACGGTCGGAGTGGAGGGCAGGATCAGTGCTGAGCGGGTATCCACCGAGCGATGAGAAGTGTCAGGCAGCAATACGTCGGCCACGGCCGGCATCTCGAACATACGAGGATCGTCGCCCTCGGCGAGCAGGATCACCTCTGCGCCGCTAATTTCCTGGTTCAGGCGCGCAGCCGTCTGGACCGCCTGAATCTCGTAGGAGATAGGCGTGCCGTATCCCCGGCGCGTGTCGTGGGTCGTCACGAACCTCAGGAGGGAGGTGATTTCGTGTGTTTGTGTGATGGCGAGCGACACGACCAACGCGGCGAGCAGCCCCTGGCCGATTCGCGCCGCCCGGCCCGGCAAGCGTCCGGCCCGCGCAACCAGCCATCCGACCAGGATGAACTGGGCCGGAAAGGTGGTGGTAAAATAGTGGGGCGCCGGTGGGACGGTGTACCGTGTGAAGAACAGCGCTGGTATCGTCAGCCAGGTGGTGGTCATCAGCGCGGCCGCCATCTCGTCGTCCAGGCCGGCGCGCGCCTGACGCACTGCTCGCCACAATGCAAGCCCTCCCCCTACAATCATCAATACTCCCTCGACGGCGAAAAGCCAGCGGACGTTGGGGGTCGCGGCCACGAACTCTGGGTAGCGGTCCGACCCGGTCAGCCAATGCAAATCCAAACCGGTGGAGATGATCCAGGTGGCGTGCACTGCATCGGCGCTCGTTGCAGCAGGCTGCTGCATGATCTCTGCGAGATGGTGGACATTCCACCAATCGTTCTGGGCGTCGAAAACAATGTATGGGGTAAAGGTGAGAGCGGCCAGCAATCCGCCGATCAACAAGGCGCGCCAATCCAGCCGCTTACGAAAAATCAGTGCCCACAGAGCAGTCAGCACGACAAAGGGGAGAGCAGAGAAATGGATCTGTATCAGCGCTGCCAATGCCAGGCTATGCGCCGGCAGCGCCCAACGACGCCCACGCACGAAAGCCAGCCAGCCGGTCGCCGCATAGAGCAGTGTGAACGGGGGAAAGAGTTCCACGTGCCAGATCTTGCGCGAGTAGATCACGGCCCATGGGGCGACGGCGAACAAGAGAGCCGCCACTAGGGCCGCCGTCCGGCCAAACCAGCGGCGTGCCAGGAAGTAACAGCCGATCACTGTTATCAGATTAAGCGCAGCGATGAAACCGGTGGCGACGATGGGACTGGGTGAGAGGGCATAAGGGATAGCCATCAGCCAAGGGGCTCCCAGAAAGGTGTACAGGCCGGTGGACGAACGCGGCCCGACCCAGGCAATCTCGCCCTGCCGGGCCATCCGCAAGGCCCACTTGGAAATCTCTGCCTGGTCCCACAGGAACTCGATCTGATCAATGTGACTGAAGCGTAAGCAGGCTGCCAGGAGCACTATGGCGCACAGCAAGAGCAGTTCGAGCCTAGAAAGTGGAGAGTGTCTCATCCTTCGCAACGCTGACATAGTGACGGGGACGCCCAAGTCTGGGCATCCCCGCTCGCACTTGTGGCGACGAGTTCAGAACCTGGGAAGGAATCAAGGCTCGCAAGACACATTCGGCACTACCTTGAAATAGTCAAACCGGATGTCGTTGTCGGATACCTCATAGTCGCCGCCGACTATACCGACGCGCGTCGTGTAAATCAGACCGTCCATCGTCCACGAACCAACGTGGTAGCCGCCCACGTAGACCTTGGCCTTGTTCCCATCCACGCCAACTTGCAACTTGTTCCAGCCATAGTAGTCGGTGCCTTCTTCACCTTCTGCTATCTTGCCTGATTTGGTAGCGCAGCCAATGTGAGGAAAGTCATAGTCCGAGTTTCGCGCCACGAACCAACCCAAATGAGGTTTAGCTCCTATGCCCAGGCACAGCATATAGAGGTCGGTGTTGGACTCGTTGGCGCCGAACACCAGCCCGGCGTTGGCCCACCAGCCGTATGGTTCCCTGAACTTGACCTCGGTCTCGACGCAGTATTTGTTGGTCGGAGGCCGGTAGGGAGCCATAGCATCCGGTTGCCAGAACCAGGTCACCGGAGCTGGCCCGTTGTCAATCTTGATCTGGTATTGGCCCACGGATGTCAGGTATCGTGTGTACCACCATACATCCCATTCTCCCCCGTCCCAGATCAGCCCGCCGCGATTGGGCCAACCACTGCTAGAGCTGCTAAAGTCGTCATAGTAGCCGAAGGAGACCGATTTGACATTGCTCCACGGCCCCTGGCCCCAGCGGTCGGCGTCGTCAACGCGCACGCGGTAGTAATAAGTGCCTATCTCCAAACCTTTCTCGAAATCACGGTAGGTGGTGGAGGTGGCCCACTGCTCGACGTCCTCCGTAAAGTCGGCGTCCGTCGCCTCTTGGAGCACGTACCCGTCGTGTGATGGATCGGTCACAATAGATTCCCAACTGACTCTGTACGAGTTGTTGTCACCAGGTGTGGGGATAGAATCGAGTTCTGGGATGGGCGGATAGTAGTGAAATATGAGAGGCAGCCAAAGCTTGAATTCTGTGATCGCCGTCGCCCCGGCAGAGGCGGTCACCAGGCTGCCCGCGCCCGTGACCTCGGCCGTGTTGACGAAATAGGGATTGTCACTCAGCCCCGAGGCGATCTGAGCGTCGAACGTCACGACCACCCATTCCGCATGAGCCAGCGACCCACTCCAGGTGACGACGTCGCCCGCCTCCCCCCAACTTCCCTTGGTGGCGTTTAGGTTGCCAAAGTAATCCACCTCTGGCGGTAGAGCGTCGCTCATCTGGGCCGCGCCGACGCTGCCGTGGCCGGTGTTGGTTATGCGGATGGTGTAACCTAGCTGTTCGCCGATGCTAGCCGAGGAGGGGTAGACCGACTTGGAGGCCACGAGATTGCCGGGGCCAACCTCTGTGGTGGCCGAATCGGCGACCAATTCGCCATCGCCAGTGACCTCGGCCGTGTTGACGATGGTGGCGTAGGTGATCTCGGGAGAGATGCGCGCGCTAAAAGTTATGTAAACTTCTGTTCCCAGGTCGCTAGTCCAGGTAATTACTCCATTCTCAGTGCCAAAGGTTCCGTACGTGGCGGTCAAGCTCCCAGAGACGAAATCCAGTTCATCCACCAACGTGTCTGTGAGCCATACGCTACTTATTGGAGGCCCCACATTGTTCTGAATGCGAACGGTGTAGGTCAGCGTGTCACCAGGGCCGGCGTGGGTGGTGCTTGCCTCCTTCTCGACTGTCATGGCCTGCGTAGGCTCAGCCACGACAGAATAGTGAGACAGCAACGTCAAAAGTACGACCGCAAACAGCAGCGCCAGGACTCCGGCTAACAACATCCGCCCCAAACGCCAAGTTTTCTCGTAAATCTTCACATCAACCTCCTTGAACTACTGTCCTGTCAAACGCAATTTGGTGGTATCATCTCAATAAACCGGGGTAATGTAAGGCGGAATGGCATTCCGCCTTACTTTTCCCCCAACTTTTTGAGAAGACATTTGGTGGATAATTTCGCTTACCGGTAGCCATTTTTACCTATCAAACTAGCCTTGACAAGACACTACGTCGCCATTGGCGCCGTGTGACCCCGAAAGATACGCTCCAGTTCAAAGCATACGAGACTGGAGCACGATGGATTTTACTATGGAGGACGGTCTTTGTCAACGTAAAGCGGATTGCGCCGCTGGCTCTCGAGGCAACGGGATAGGGGCGCGATTATGATCCACGAACGACCTGGGCCAGGGTTGGAGCATTGAGTTACTGGCCCACGACCTCCAGCTGTCGCAGTAATATGCGGTCGTCCACGGCTATGTCGTTCGCCAGGACGGGCAGGCGGGCCAGGTCTGCGCGAGTGTAGACGCCTACTTCCAGGCGATAGAGGCCGGGGGACGTATCTGCCTCTAGTTGCAAGCGGTGCAGTTGGACAAAGGCGTCTCCCGGACGCCAGTCCCAGGCCGGCGCGTCCAGCCGATCCTCTTGGGCTACGATGGCGTCATTGGCTTCCAGGATGTGGGCAAAGATGACGGCGGCCCGTCCATAGGCGTGCGCAGGCACCGGGCCCAGCGCGGCCGGGTCGAGGATGCGCCAGACGGTGACCAGTGTAACTGTCTCTCCCGGCCGGGCAACCGGCTCGGGCAATTCGTAGGCCAAAAGCTCGACTGCTTCCAAGTTCACCGGCAAGTGGAGCGGCTCCCCCCCGGCGGTCGCCGTCTCGTCCGTGGCCGCCTGGAAACGGTGGAGCGCGGCTCGTGGATTCCACTCCAAGACGTCAAAGTAAGGGTCAACGTCGTCGGGCCGCAGGTGGACGCGCTCGATGGCTCGCAGCTCCAGCCGTTCGGCCAGGTAAGGGGCGAGCGGCGCGTTGGGCGGCACGACGAGCAAGCTGTGCGACGTGTCGGGAAACAGTATGGCCCGCCGGGCATCGAACCAGCGCAACGCCAGGTCGTCGCGCTGCAATCGCATAGCGGCGATGGAGGGGTCGAGGGGCAGGTCAGGGAATGGAGAGGAAAGCGCCACGGCGCCGCTGTACTCCGTCTCGTCCAGATAGTCGGTTATAGCGGTCAAGGTGTGGAAATAAGCCGCCCGGGTCTCTGGCGCCTGCCCCCAGCGAAAAAAGTAATCGTACCCCGTGGATGCAGCGACTATGATCAACCACGTCACGCAACCTGCGCTGAATACCGTGGCCCAGCGTCGGCCCGCGCGCGCGATCACAAAACGCCCAATCTCAGCGGCGCATAGAGCCGGCAGCGCCAGGATCGGCGCTTCGGCCGCCTTGCTGTGCAACGTGCTGGTCCATTCGCCTATGACGAGAGAAGGAAATATGCCGGCTATTATCCACATCAATGTGAAAGCGTAGGCAGGGTTTCTCCAGCGCCGTAAACAGAGGGCGATACCACCGTAAAAGAACAGACTGACTATTGGATCAAAGATGGGGCGGCCCGGTAGGTTGTAAGTGACAAAACTATCTCCACTGAAGCTAAAAGCGCCCAGTGTGCTGAGAGTGTTCTCCAGCAGAGGGCCCAGGTCGCCGTGGGCCGCGGCCCGCAACGGCCCGGTCAGCGCGTTCGTTCGTCCCCACGCGGCAGGATCTAGCAAGTGGGGGGCGGCCAACGCGCCGGCAACGATCAGCGCACTGGCAAACCACGCGCCGTGACGCCGCAAGCGAGTCCGATCAACGCACGCCAGGTAGATAAACAGCAATCCCAAGGCCGCCGCCGCCGCCAGCGCTGCTTCGTAAGCGTAGAAGGAGCCGGCTAACAAGAGAGCAAACAACCCCCAATCCCACCACCGTCTTTTGGCGCCGTCATCCATCGCGCGCCACATAAAGTACACCGCTGCGGTGAACAATGCTGGAGCGGGCGCCGAGTTGAGGGCAAAACGGCTGTCGCAGACTGTCCAGAAAGATACTGCCACCAGACCGGCGCTACCCAGCCCCACCGCCGCGCCAAACAGCCGCCTGGCCCACAGGTAGGTGAAAACCAGCAGCGCCAGGCCAAAGAAGGCCGAGTGGAAGCGCAACGCCAGATCGGTCGGGCCGAAAAGCATCATAAATAACGCCCCGGAATACATCGTGAACGGCTGATAGGCGTAGCCGTAGGGCGCTTCGACCTGGGACGGTTCGCCTCGATAAACGGCCGAGACGAAATAGCCTGTGTCCGCCTCATCGTGCGTCAAGCCGGGGGGAATGGAATCCAGCCGGTACAGGCGGAAAAAGGCGGCCGCCAGCAGGACGGTAACGATCAATGACCAATGACCAATGACCAATTTGGGCTTTGGGGCTTGGGGTTTGGTCATTCTCTCACGACCTCCATCGCTTGCAGGAGGAGGTGATCGCTCACGGCAGCGCCATCCACCAGCACCGGCAGCCGGGGCATGCTCGGGTCAGGCGCGTGACCGGCCAGGATCGCGTCCACCCGGTCGGGCACGGTGTAGGCGCCTGCGATCAGAGTATACTGTCCCGGCGGCGCATCGGCGGGCAGAGCGAGACGGTGGAGCTGTAAAACGGCGTCGCCTGGCTGCCAGTCCCAGGAAGGAGCTCCCAATTGGTCCCGCTGGGCAATCACCCGGTTCTGGCCGTCCAATAATTGGGTAAAGAACACTCCGTCCCGGTCGTCGGGCAGTCGCTCCTCGACCTGCCACAAGGTGAGCAAGCTGAACTCGGTCCCTGGCTCCCCCGTCCACCCCACCAGTTGATAGCCCTGGAAACTCAGCTCCTCTCCCACATCCACTGGCAGTCGGGCCGGTTGGGATGGAACTGTCATTGTCGGTCGCAGATCGGAGAGCGTCTCCTGGGCCGACCAGCGGTAGATCTCGAAGGCGGGGTTAAAGTCATCGGCCCGCAGAGTCACGCGCTCTCGAAGAGTGACGTGTGGCTCGACAAAGGTCCAGAGCGTCTCGTCCAGGGGAATGGCTTCCGGCAAGATCAAGCTGGCTGCCCGGGACGGTGGGAGCAGCAGCGCCTGGCGACCGTCGAACCAGCGGGCGGGCGGCGTCTCTGTTCCCAGCACGGCTTCCAGGATGCGCGGGTCGCGGTACTGACCGGGATAAAAGGCGGAGATAGCCAGCGGCTCGTCCACCTCCCACTCGCGGACGGTCTCAGCTATGGACATCAGGTTGGTGTGGTAATGCACCCTCACGTCCCGGTCGTTGGCCCAGCGGACAAAGTAGTCTCGCCCCGTTGTAAAGATGACCAGCGCCAGCGCCCCTCCTCCCACCAGGGTAGAGAGTCTCAGGCGACCCACCCGCGCTCTCCGACCGTTCTCCAGGGCCAGGGCAGGGAAGAGAAATAGGACCGGTTGAGCGCCGATGGCCCGCAGGTTAGCCGCGTCTGAGCCTGTCGCCAGGGCGGGAAAAAAGCCCACTCCCAGCCAGAGCAGGGCCCAGGCGTGGGCCGGGTCGCGCCAGCGGAGCAGGGCGATGACCAGCCCGGCGTAAAAAAGCAGGCTCATCAGCGGATCAAGGAGCGGCCGGCCGGGGATGTTGTAGGGCACAAAGTCATCCCCCTGGAAGCTAAAGACGCGCAGCGCCTGAAGTGCGTCTCTCAGTAGCGGGCCTGGGTCGCCGCTCACAAGATCGCGCAGGGGTTGGTCGAGCTGCCCCACTCTGATCTCGGCCGAGGGGTGCGCCCGTAGGTAGATGAATAGCGGCGCTGCTACGACCGCCGCCACGACCAGCATCGCCAGCCAGCCTCGCCATCGCCGCCGCCAGTGATCCCGCTTGAGCAAGAAGAGATAGAGGCCAAACAGCAGGGGGATGGCGGGCATGACCCGCGCGGCCAGGTAGGTGTAGAAGGTGAGGCCCAGCAAAAATCCGGCGAGGGTGGAAGCGGCAAACGTAGGCTGTTTCCTCTCGGCGAGACGGGAGACCAGTACGGCCGCCGTGAACAGAACGGGGAGAGTGATTGACCGGAGCCCCATGCGGCTCGTGCTGACCCCCCAAAAAGAGAGGGCCAGACCGGCTACCGTCCACAGGGCGGTGGGGCGGTCAAAAGCTCGCCGCGCCCAGGCATAGGTCAGAGGGACCAGCAAAATCCCCCAGAAAGCCGACGTCAAGCGCAGCGCAAAGGGGGTCGGGCCGACGATTGTCATCATCGGGGCTACGCTGTAGAGATAGAGAGCTTCTTTGCCCTGGGGCACCGGAAAGTAGAGGGGGCGCGCGCCGTGTACGATAGAGATGGCGTCGGGGATATAGTTGGCCTCGTCGTGCGTCAATCCAGGCGGCACGCTATCCAGACGATACAGCCGCAACGCCGCGGCCAGCAGTAGGATGAAAATTACCAATGTCCAATGCCCAACGTCGAATGACCAATGGCTGGCCGATTTGGGATTGGGTTTCCTGTTCTGCGGGAGCAGACGAGCTCGAGATTTGATCAAGGCAGCCTCCGGGGAGCGGGCCAATCATACCTTAACCCGGCGCGCTTGACAAGTGGGGACGGAGGGTAAGAGACTGGTGGGGGAAGTAGGGCGCGGTTCCAGCCGCGCCCTCCCAAGCGCATCTAGCACTGGCTCTTCTGTGGATGAGAATCAGCCCGCGGTGTGGCTTTGGCTACTGAAATGAAACAGACCCGTTTGACTTTTGGGTATGTTGGCAACGAAAACTCTAGTTCGCGCTTGAGCCGCTAACTCTCCGGTATCAGCCGCACGAAGCGCCGCTTGCCCACTTGCAATACCTTTTCACCTCGGGGTTCGATCTCTGTCTCAATTGCCGTTACGCCCTCGCCGTCCAGTTTGACCGCGCCCTGCTGTACCAGCCGGCGGGCCTCGCTCTTGCTGCGCACCAGCCCGGCGCTGTGGATGACGTCCACGACGTTGGTCGGGCCGGTCAGCGGGTGGGCCGGTATGTCCTGCGGCAACTGCCGCTTCTGGTGCACGCGCTCAAAGTGGGCGGCGGCTTCGTCGGCGGCCTCGTCGCCGTCAAAGATGGATACGATTTCCCAGGCCAGCTTTTTCTTGGCCTCCATCGGGTGCAGGTCGCCCCGTTCCACTGTGTCCAGTAGTTCGTTGATTTGCTCCGGCGACCAGCGAGTGACCAGCTCGAACCAGTTGCGCATGGCCGAATCTGGGATGGACATTGTTTTGCCGTACTTGGTCTCCGGGGCTTCGTCTATGCCGACATAGTTGCCCTTGCTCTTGCCCATACGAGTGTGGCCGTCGGTGCCCACCAGGATGGGCAGCGTGATGCAGACTTGGGGGCGCTGGCCGAATGATTCCTGCAATTTGCGCCCGGCCAGTAGGTTGAAGAGCTGGTCGGTGCCGCCGCCCTGCACGTCGGTCTCTAGCGCCACGGCGTCGTACCCCTGCATCAGGGCGTAGAAGAACTCGTGTAGCCAGATGGCGTCTCCCTTCTCGTGGCGCAGCGAAAAGTTCTCGCGGGCCAGGAACTGTTGGACGGTAAAGTGGGAGGCCAGTTTGATGACGTCGGCAAAGGTGAGTTTGCTCAGCCATTCTGCATTGTCACGCACCTCGGCCTTTTCCGGATCGAGTATCCTGAACGCCTGCTGGGTGTAGGTGCGGGCGTTCTCCGCCACTTGCTCCGGCGTCTGCTGGGCGCGCGCGCTGGTCTTGTCGCTGGGGTCGCCGATGAGGCCCGTAAAGCTGCCGATGAGGAATATCACGTGGTGGCCCAAATCCTGGAACTGGCGCAGTTTGCGCATCGGCACGGTGTGGCCGAGGGTCAGGTAGGTGGCGGTGGGGTCAAAGCCCACGTAGACGCGCAGCGGGCGCCCCGTTTTCTCCGCTTCGACCAATCGCTCGCGCAGTTCTTCCCGCATATGTTCTTTGATCTGCTCGTCGCCGTATTCCGCGCCGCGCATCAAGATGGCGACTTGTTCGTCAATTGTAGGCTTGTTCATTGGAAAATCATCTCTTCTCGTGAATTTGGATGGTCGGAGGTAACAAAAAACCCACTGAGCGTGGGTCTGGGGGATGCGGGTTGCGCGCGGAGCGGCGCCAACGTCTGTCGCCGCGCTACAACCCGCCGGGATACGTATAGGTGTGGAATCTCCAGGTTTGGCGTATCACTTTGCATACCTCTGAGTCTGGTGATTGCCCACATCTCGCCACAGAGACACAGAGAGCACAGAGAAAACACAAAAAGTCCTATCTCGGTGTCCTCCGCGCCTCTGTGGTGAAAAAACGATCACCTCGAATAGACATCTGCATACTTGTGGGTAATCACCAGCTCTGAGTGCATTTGAGCAGATTATACCGGAAACGGGCGAAAAGGCAATTCCTGGCGACTACCACTCTATCCCAGATACTCGCGCCCGTGCGCGGCGAAACAGATTCTCTCCGCCAAAGGTCCGCAAGAAGGCCGCCAGATCGAACTTGGGGCCGACTTCCAATCTGGCAAAGAAATCGCCCTGCTGAGTCTCAAAGAAACCGTCGAACAGGATATTTTTCTTGAGCGCTTTACGGGGCAGGTCAAAGTGTAGGCGGTCAGCTTCTCGTCGTAAGGAGTAGGGCAGATAGGCGGAGCGCAGGTACTGTTCCAGCCGGGCGCGCGGCTCGGGGAAGAGGTTGGCCGGCAGACGCACTTCCAGGCTCAACCGGGTAAACGCGCCAGGAGTGAACCCTGCGGCCGGGCCTATGATCTCGAATCCAGAACACGGGCCTCTTCTGATAAGACTAGTTTCTAACGACTCGACGTCCCAGGCCTTTAGCCCAAAGACGGTCTCTCCGCTCACGGCGGGGAAGCGGCTCGCGTTGGGGGGAAGCGCGAACAGGCTCTCTCGCACGGCCAGCAGGTTATCCACCAGTTCGGGATATTGGGCCAAAAGTCCCCTGAAGACAAATCCGTTGAGGAATTCGGGCCGGACGCCGACCGGCCGCGGATCCAGGCGCAGCCGGAAGTAGGCCGGTTCCAGCCGCCGCTTGCGAGCCATTACCTCTTGCAACTGCGCCAGATACTGTTCGTGCTCCGGCTGGCTGATCTGGTGATGCGTGATTGCTCGCCGTTGCTCTTCGTCTGAGCAGGCCGCGCACCCCAGGCAGCGACCGGGCCGCTCGCCGCTCCCCAGGCAGTAGCCGCCGTCCTCGCCGGTTTGGGCCTCCCGGTACTGGCGGTACAGGAACTCGGGCGGCACGTTCGAGCGGACGAATTCCAGCGGAAAGGTGTGATCCGGCCCTTTTTCATTCAGGAATGTGTCGTTCAAGTGCCCCGCTCTCTCAAGTCGCTCTTCGAGTTCATCCCAGTACCCTGGCGGCAGTGTGGCGTCGAAGTAGTATCCCTTCTGGGCCAGGGCCGTGACGTGGTCCGCCAGCCAATGCCCGCCCAACGCCAACACCTGGCTGACGCAGTAGGCAGGCCAGTCGAAGGCGAGTCGGAACTCGAAGCCGTTCGTCTCGCAGGCTGATTTGACCTGACCGATCAGTGGTTTCCACGCTTCCTCATTGAGCAAAAGCCGGTCGTACTGTAGCGGTGTGCGCGGCATACGGATCAGCAGGCCAAAGCTAAAGATCACGCGCGCGCGCCGTTTGTGGGAGCGGCGGGCCTCTTTGAGCCACCTGACAAAGCGGCGGAACTCGGCGACGTCTTGCTCGGTCTCGTGACCGGTGAGGATGTAGAATAGCTTGATGCGGCGGATCCTGGCTCCCAGGAGCCGGGCCAACAGAGACAGGATGTCGTCGCCGGGCAGGCTTTTGTGCAGCCAGTCCCGCTGGCGCTGGCTGATGCCCTCGATGCCCAGGGTAAAGTCCCGCTTGTCCGCCTCGATTTCCGCCTCCAGCAGGTGAGTCGTGTGTTCCAGGATGTCCACCCGTTGGCTCTTGAGGCTCACCCGGTCGAAGAGGCGGTGCAGTTCCAGTATCATCTCCAGGATGCTCTGGTGCGTGTTAAAGTTAAAGCTGTACAGGTTCAGTTCTTCGACCCCCTGCGCCCACTTGATCTGTCCAGCGGCGGCGATGACGTCGCCCCAGGCAAGCTCGCGGTACGGCTTGCGGTCGTACCCCTCGAAGCAGAAGGAGCAAAGAGCCGGGCAGCCATAGTTGATCTGGAGGTTGGCGGTGTGCGCCTCCGGGCTGTTCAGGAGGGGGTACTCGAGCGGCAAGAACTGCGGGGCCGGGTTTCGGAGGATGGCCTTGTCGGTGGGGTGTAACGAGCCGGCCGCCCAGAGTCCCTGTGTCTGTTGGGCCGCCTGCGCCAGCGCTCTCTTGGGAGGAGCTTGCAGACGACGCACCAGGTCGCCGACCAGCCCTTCCCCCTCACCGAAAAAGATGCCGTCCACCAGGCTGTCCCCGTCCTCACGGATGATGGCCTGAGCTGCCATAGCGTTGGAGCCGCCGAGGATAAGAATGGGCCACTCCGCTTTGGCTTTCTGAAGCCGTCGTTGACTGGCAAAGAGCGGGATACCCGAACGGATCAGCAGGTAGGGCAGGTTGATCAACTCTAGCGTATAACTGTTAGAGATCAGGATCAGGTCGAACTCGTCGGCGGGGCGCAGCGATTGTGTGCCGGTGAGGAATGAGACGTTCTCTTGCTCGAACAACTCTCTCTCGGCCGCGTTGGGGAAAAAGGCCAGGTCAACGAACGCATCCGGCAACGCCCGCCGCACTTCCTGGAAGAGAAAGAGGTGCGGGATGGAGCGGTCTACGTCTTGGAAGGGGGATAGCCGCGCGATCAGCACTCGGTAGGCGGCCTCTCCAAAGTCCGGGTTGCCGAACGAGGGGTTGTCGAAGGGAAGAAACGGCGAGTCCTGCCCTAGATGGTTCGTCCAGGCTGGTCTCGTTTTCATTGGGGAACATCCTGAAGGTTTTCCGCAACCTTTGGAGTTTGCCATTCCATACCAGGGCGACAGTAGAAAACCAACAGGGCCGCCTCTGGGAACGAACCTAGGGGACGGCCCTGTTTCACCAATTGCACCTTACCGATGAGGCACAGTGAATCAGGTGACCCGCATAGGACTCGAACCTATAACCAAGGGATTAAGAGTCCCCTGCTCTGCCAAATTGAGCTAGCGGGCCACGCAGGGTAAATTGTAACACAGGTACGTGATTGCGGCAAGTTCCCTGTCTCTTTGACACTGCTTCCAGTTGCGGAACCAGGTACTTAATCCTCCTCTCCTTCCATCAAGCTGAGAATTGAATACAAGAGTTCCAGTAGAACCTGCCTGACGCTCTCTGGATCGGTAGCCACACAGGGCGTCATTTTTATTTCTCGAGGGATGCGGAGCGCGATGCGCAGATCTTGGGGTGTCCAGGCATCTTCCAGGTCTTGCTTGTTAGCAGCGACGACATAGGGCACGGGGGCGTAGGAACGAAAGGTGTCGAGGATGCTGCGAGCCTCGCGGAACGTCTCCGGTCGCACACTGTCTAGCAAAACGACAAAGCCAAGCATTCCTTCGGCGAGGATTTCCCACATAAAGTCGAAGCGACGTTGTCCGGGGGTGCCGAACAGGTAGAGCACCAGGTCATCATCCACGGTGATACGGCCAAAATCCATGGCCACTGTAGTCTGATCCTTGACACGTTCTTCTGCACGAGATATCTTTTTTTCCGTCGCTACGACGTCAATCTCACTTATGCTTTGGATGAATTCCGTTTTCCCAGCCGAGAATGGACCGGTCACTACTATTTTGACTGTCTGCATAGTTATCGTCCCTTAGAAGTGATGATACCTGGCTATTATTTCTGAAAAAAGTTGATCAGGCGCTCGACCACACCACGCTTGACGGCCGGGCGGCGCATGGTCATAAGGGCTTCCTCGGATGGCCTCGAGGGCGCGGTCTTTATTCCTTCTGGCTGGACCAACTCGACCAGGCCTGCTTGCAATAGGCCGTATACGATCTTGCGGATCTGGAAATCGCTCAGGTTGTTGTACTGCGCGATCTGGCGGATGGTGTTGCGGGGATTGATGAAGGAAACGGCGCGCCATTCCTCGACGCTCAGATTGATGTTGCGCAGTTGCACGCCTGGGCGCTCTGCGAACTTGAGTGCTATATCCAAATTGGGCAGTTCGTCCTGTAGTCGCTCCCATTCCTTCAGGCGACGGCTGCCCTCCATAATTACGCTTTCCAGGTCAATAGGGATGGTGATGCGATCCTCGAACGGTAATGCGTTCGATTCGAAGCGGAAGGTCCCTTCTGGCCAGGTAAAGAGGGGATAGGTGTTGTTTAGAATATAGACGCGCATACTCTGTGCGATGTCGGTTTGACTCACATAGCCAGCGTTTATCAACAGGGCGCCTAATTCCCTGTCGCTCTTGGCGCTGGCTTTGGACTGGATTTTACGGGCTTGCTCTTCTGTGATCTTGCCAGCTTGGTGTAGCACTGTCGCCAAAGGAGCGCCTTGCCCATCCAACACCGCGTAGACGAGTTTGCCCTCTTTGAAACACAAACGGGCCTGTGCATCTCGTGTATCAATTGCCAGGGTGCCCGTCTTGCGCGCCAAATTGATTAGGTTGAGTAATTGGGTCGTGCTAAAATCCTGCAAGTTCCCCTTTAGTGCCATACCTACCTCCACTGCGACAAGACCGCGCAGATACGAACTTGCTCAAAGATATACGTACATTGGATTATACATTCTCTTGGCGTTCAAGTCAACCGGCGCCATGACTTGACAATTGAATTGTATGGTGTAAACTCTCAAGTCGTTGAGGTAGCCTGGCGTTTTGATAACCACCCCAAAATCCACCGTATGGAGGTTTGCATGGCGAGACGTTACTGTTCCATTCCACTTTTATTGATGGCATTGTCGCTGGCTCTTCAGGCTGGCTGTGGTTCGCCCGCTGTCGGCGGTCATCTGATCTATGGCCTCACGCTCTCCCCTTCTGGCATTGACCCCCACGTCAATGCCTCGTCGGAATTGGGTATTCCTCTCACTTCCGTCTATGACACCCTGGTCTACCGGGACCCAGAGACGGGAGAGTTTGTCGCCGGGCTGGCGGAGCGGTGGGAGCTCTCTGACGACGGACTGGTCTACACCTTCTACTTGCGCCAGGACGTCACCTTTCATGATGGCACATCCTTCGACGCCGAGGCGGTGCGCTTCAACCTGGAGCGCATCACCAGCTCTGACCTGGCCTCCCAGAAGGCCAGCTTTATGCTCGGCCCCTACGAGCGGATGGAGGTGATGGACGAGTATACGGTTCGCATTTATCTGAGCGAGCCGTTCGCCCCTCTGCTGGATGCGCTGAGCCAGGTCTACCTGGGAATGGCCTCTCCGGCGGCGGTCGAAAAGTGGGGGGACGAATACCAGTTACACCAGGTAGGCAGCGGCCCGTTCATCTTTGTCGAATATGTGCCTGGGGATCATCTCCTGCTGCGCCGCAACCCCGACTATGACTGGGGGCCATCGCTCTACGAGCACGGCGCGGCGCAAGTGGACGAGATAGAATTTCGTTTCTTCACCGACCCGGCCACTCGCTCCCCGGCGTTGGAGACCGGAGAGGCGGACGTGATGGGAGAGATCCCCCCCCAGGATGCCGCCCGCCTGGAGGCCGCCGCCGACTTTTACATCGCACCGGCCGCGCCGCCCGGCGTCTCTTTGATGCTGCTGATGAACACTACCCGCCCACCGCTGGACGACATCAGGGTGCGGCAGGCGCTCGTTTATGGAACTGACCGCCCGGCCATCATCTCCACTATCTTTCGTGACACCTCCCCGGTGGCCTACGGCCCGCTCGCGGCGGCGACCTGGGGCTACGATCCGGCGGTACAAGATTATTACCCTCACGACCCTGCGCAGGCGGCGGCGCTGCTGGAGGAAGCGGGCTGGACCGATTCCGATGGGGACGGCGTCCGCGATCGGGCCGGGGAGCCGCTGCTGCTGGATCTCTACCTGATGGGTTGGGGCTATATGCCCGAGATCGGGCAACTGCTGGCGGCACAATGGGCCGACCTGGGAATCGGCGTGGAGAGCCAGGTGGTCAGCTATCCAGAGGCGCTGGAAGTGGGCAGCGAGGGGCGCCACCATCTGATGCCCTTCAATCTCTCTAGCAGCGACCCCGACATCCTGCGCAAGTTCTTCCACTCCCAGGCGACCTTTAACTGGGCCAGGGTGAACGATCCTGAACTGGACGCCTGGCTCGACGAGGCGGTGCGCGTCTCGGACCGGGAGCAGCGGGTCGCCCTTTACGGCTCGGTTCAGCAGCGCGTGATGGATCAGGCGTTGATCGTGCCCATCCGTGATTACGTCAACCTGAACGGGGTAAACGATCGAGTACACGGACTACGTTTCGACTCGCTGGGCTGGTTCCCGTGGTTGATAGACGTCACGCTGGAAAAGCCCTAGCCGTCCAGCCTGGTTAGAATGACGATGCGGTACGTGGGCCGCAAGTCGTTGCAGGCGATTTTTGTGCTTTGGCTTGCGGCAACCCTGGTCTTTTTTGCCCTGCTGGTGACCCCCGGCGACCCGGCCGGGGCGTTGCTGGCCGCTTCCGGCGCTACCGCCGAGGACGTTGCCGAGCGCAGGGCAGAGTTGGGCTTGGACGATCCGCCTCTGCTCCAATACACTCGCTACGTGGCGGACCTGGCCCGGGGGGAGCTGGGCTGGTCGTGGTTGCACGGCCGCCCGGTGGGCCAAATGATCCTGGAGCAGCTCTTGCCGACGGCCGAGTTGGCGGTAGCGGCGACGGCGGTGGGGTTGGCGGTGGGGCTGAGCGTAGGAGTGCTGGCGGCCGTCCGCCGGACCACTTGGCTGGACACAGTGGCGACCGTCGTCGCCGTGTTGGGCATTTCCACTCCTACCTACTGGTCTGGTCTCCTGGCGATCCTGTTTTTCTCCTTGCGCCTCCATTGGCTGCCCGCTACCGGTGAGGGGGGACTGCGTCACCTGGCGCTGCCGGCCCTGGTGCTGGGCTTTGCCCTCTCCGGCTCCATCGCTCGCATGGTGCGGGCGCGAGTGGCGGAGGTGATCGAGTCCCCCTTCGTGCTGGCGGCGCGGGCGCGCGGTCTCCCGGCGCGACGGGTGCTCTGCGTCCACGTGCTGCGCGCCGCGCTGGGGCCGGCCCTGGCGGTCACTGCCCTTCAGTTCGGATTTTTGTTAGGCGGGGCGGTGGTCACAGAGTCGGTCTTTGCCCGGCGCGGGCTGGGCCGCCTGGCGGTCGAGGCGATCCTGTGGCAAGATCTGCCGGTGGTGCGGGGCGTGGTGTTGGTCGGCGCGCTGGCCTACGTCTTGGTCAACCTGGCGTCTGATTTGATCCAGGCCTGGCTCGACCCCCGGCTGCGGGAAGAACTCGCGTGATCTCTTGGTCTGCTTCGACGCGCCGCCTGCCGCTGCGCCGCCCGGCGATCCTGGCGGCCTTGACGTGGCTCGTTCTGATAACGCTGGGAGCGATGCTGGTCCCCCTGTTCGCCCCCGGCGGCCCCCTGGTCGCCGATTCCACCCGCGTGCTCCTGCCGCCGGGAGCGGGGAACCTTCTGGGAACGGACTTTTTGGGCCGGGACATCCTGGCCCGCCTGCTGTGGGGCGGGCGCTGGACCTTGTGGATGGGGACGGTGGCGCTGGCGTTGGCGGTGGGGCTGGGGCTGCCCGTGGGACTGGCGGCGGGTAGCTTGGGCGGCCGAACCGATGCGGTGCTGATGCGGCTGGTGGATGCTCTGCTCGCCTTTCCGGGTCTCCTCATGGCCATGGTGGCAGTGGCGGCGCTGGGAACGGGCCTGGCCTCGGTGGCGACAGCGGTGGGATTGGCGGCTGCCTTTCCCTACGCTCGGGTGGCGCGGAGCGTCGCGCTGGAGGTGCGCGGGCAACCCTACGTCGAGGCGGCTCGCTCTGTGGGATGTAGCCCGTGGCGGATTGCGGTTCGTCACATCTTGCCCAACGCTGCTCCGTCGCTCATTGCTTTCGCTGCTACACAACTGGGGTGGGTTCTGCTCAGCGGGGCGGCGCTCAACTTTTTGGGATTGGGCGTGCCTCCGGGCACTCCCGAATGGGGCGTGATGCTGGCCGATGGTCGCGGCTATCTGAGGGATGCGCCGTGGGCCAGCCTCTTTCCGGGGCTGGCGCTCACGCTGACGGTGTTGGCGGCCAATCTGGTGGGAGATGGGTTGCAGGAAGCGTTGCAGCCATAGGGTTGCAGTCCCTGGTCTTTGGCCTTCGTAGGGCGGGTTTCTTACCAGCCGTAGGCCCCCAGGCCGCTGACGTATTTCGAGTTGCGGCTGCGGGGCGCCGGGAAGCGGGCGACGATCTCTGTCAGCCGCTCCGCCTGTTCCTGCCCGCTTTTGATCTCGATCACCACGTTGTCGGCGATGGGGAGGCGGGCTTGGAGGTTGGGGCGCAGCACGAGCCGTTGATCGTAGGCAGCCTGGGCAAAATCCAACGTGGCTCGTATGGCGCTATCCGGGGTGACGTAATACTCGCGCCGGTAGTGGTTGAGCAGGGTGGGTCGGTTCACCGTTTGTAGTATCGCCCGCCAATCTGGCCCGACGTTGGCTCGAATGGTCTCCAATATCTCGCTCCACGGCGCGCTCATATCCAGCTTGCACGGCAACAGGTAACGCCTCTTTTTCCCCAGCATATTGCGCTTCTGTTTCAATTCCAGATAGGGCTGGATGTCCGTCATCGCTTCGCCGTACCAGCGCAGGCGTAGCTTGTCTCGTGCGCTCAAGCCGGCCAAGTTCTCGCTCAAGCTGCTCAGGTGTAGTGTGTCCAGGTACAGGCTGTTGACCCGGCGCGGCGGGTAGGCGACCGCGAACCCGGCCGGATGGAGCCGTATCCACGAGCGGGCCTGGGGCAACAGATGAGGGGCGCAGACCAGCTTTAGCTCGTAGCGCAGGTCGGCGTGGGATTGGACGTCGTGTGATTGTTGGTCCATTGA
The DNA here is from genome assembly GCA_964393895.1 of uncultured Anaerolineales bacterium. GTDB lineage: Bacteria > Chloroflexota > Anaerolineae > B4-G1 > B4-G1 > B4-G1. The sequence goes on from CAYMWP010000006.1 coordinate 45,286, forward strand.
TGTCGTCATTTGAGTCTCCTATTGCGCTGGCAGCAGGCCGTCCGATAGCACGCCGAAGGAGGCCGGGGTTACGGCGTTGCTGGTGCTGATAAAGGCGATGCCCCGGTCGTCGGCAAAGGCCGGCGTGGGCCCGGGGGCCAGGAGCACCAGGTTGTCGCTCGGCCCTGGGTTGAAGCCGGGGTCGGTGCGGGCGTCCAGGGCGGGGTTGCCGGCGTGGAGCACCATCAGCCGGTCCCAGCAGTTCAAGTCATCCCGGGAGCCATCCTCGCCCACGACGATGCGGATGATCGTGCCGGACGGAACGCGGGCCAGGGCCGGGTCGCCGGCAAAGATGAGCGAGCCTTCGTCGCTGGCGCTCTTGGTGTCGTTGTCGGTGATGCGCCAGCCGCGCAGGTCTACTCCGCCGGGCCGTATCACTCGCAGCTCGAACCAACTCTCCTCGCCCATCCGGTAGCCGGCAAAGACCACGTCGCCGGGGCGAGGGACGTCGTCGGAGAGCGGCTCGAAGCGGGGCGCGATGGTCTGTGCGGCATCGAGCGTCAGCGTGATGGCGGGGGTCTGGGGGAGGTCGGATGGCTCCCACCCGGCGAAGCGGAAGCCGGGCACGGGGGCGGCGGTGATTTGGATGGGAACGTTCTGAAAGTAGACGCCCTGCCAGGGCAGGTCTTGCACCAGGTGGTGGTTGATGGCGACGTAGCCGGCTCCGCTGACCGGCGGCTCGAGGGTGAGCCGTGCGGTGCCTCCCAACCCGAACCTTTCGACGATGTGCTGGCGGACGAAATCGGGGCGGCGGCGGCAAAAGTCGCGCAGTTCCTCCACGCTCGTCTCCCAATCAACCGAGCTTGACCAGCGGCTCGTCTCGTAGGCTATGTCCGGCTCGAGCGCGGTGGCCAGCTCGTCAACGTGCGCGATGACCGAGGGAGGGGCAAGGGTGGTGTTGAGCAGGTCGGCGGCGCGGGAGAGAAAGCGGTGGAGGAAGGCGCTGTTTTCCAGCAGCTTGCGCAGCAGGAGCGCGTCGCGTCCCCCTGTTTCGGGCCAGTTGTATTCCAGCACTCGCTCCACCAGGTTCAGTTCCGCATAGCTGTGGCCGTCCGCCCCAAAGGCGTGGTCGGTGTCCCAGAACATCCACTGCCAGCGTCCCCCCTGCACGCGGGGTCGGAACTGTTGCACGTTGTGGTGCGGCCAGTCGAAATTGGCGGCATAGATGTGGAGGATGGTATAGTCAATAAAGTTGGCAATATCCACCTGGGTCTGGACGTAGGCATAGTTGGCCGGGGTTGCCAGGTCGTGAGTCGCGACGAATTGGAGCAGGTGGTCCCAGTTTTCGCGGTCTCCCATCAGGGTCGCCCGCTCCCCGACGTGTTCGGGCGAGTCCAGAAAATCGGCCGCTCTGACGCCGTAGCGCTCCGCCAAGAAGCGGTCGTCTATGCGCTCGCGGGCGTAATAGATGCCCCACGGCGCGCCGTTGATGAACAGCAGTACCGGTTGGCTGTGCACGGCGTATCCGCCCAGTTCGAGCGCCAGCTTATCGGCCAACTGGTTGCGTATGAGAGTCCAGTTGGAGTAGTTCGGATGGGGAAAGGTGTACCAATCCTGTCCCCCGTTGTGCAGCACCAGGCGCTTGAACGATCGTGCGTCGCTATCGGCGAACAGGGGGTACTCGAGCCGGTTTAGCCCGTACTGCTGGCGGAAGTAGAGCCGCAGTGACTTTTTGTCAAAGTCGCGGCTGGCTCCGCCGTGGAGACGCACACCGGCCGGGACGTGGAACCCCGAGCGGCGATCCCGGTCTATGTAGGCGACGTCTGCCGGTCGCTCCCAGGCCATTCCCCTCTCGTGACTGTTGGCGGGAGCATAGATGCCGCGCTCAGCGTTCCACAGGTCATCGGGGTCTATGATCAGAGAGATCAGGGGTAATTCCGCCTGCAGGCCGACAAAGTAGGAGGCGCTGACCACCGGCCCTGGTTCACCGCCTGGCAGAGTGGCCCTGGCGCGCACGACGGTGACGGCGGGCGCGGCGCTGTTCAGGTGGATGGGTTGGGTGTAGAGCTCTCCGGCGGTGTGGGTGGGTGTGCGGCCATCGAGCGTAAAGATCACGCGGGAGTCGGGGTGGGGCGGGCGGATCTCCAGGCGGACGTCGTGGTCGTAGTAGCCGCCGGGTGGGTATAAGGTAGGCTCCAGCGCGGGGTCCGTCGTGGAGGGACGGCGGGCGGTCAGTATCTCGACGGGGTAGAGTGCGGCCAGCGCCAGCACCGTGAGAAGGGTGATCCACAGGTGCAGGGCGTGTCTTTGGCGCTTGGACGTTTGTTGCACGCATTACCTCTTGGGGGAATCATTTTCGACCATCTCTGCGGTTAGGAAGAGGATTCGTTATGGAAGAAATCTATATCGGCGGTCGCGTGGGGGTAACCGTGATAACCAACCGCGTAACCGCCGACCAGCAAGTACTCGACCTTATGTTTGTCGAGCAGCAGTAAAAACTCTTAAAACCGATCATTCACTCCGTGGTCTCTACCGCGAGTATGTCCGGGTAACCCTGGCGCGCCAGGGTCAGATGGGCGGTCGAGAGGCCCGGAATCTGGGTGGCGACCTGGATGTCCACTTCCTGCATAAAGTCAAGCTCGTTATCCAGGCGGTGAATCTCAACCAGGGGCAGATCAAAGTAGACGTAGCGCAGCACCGGCGCTCGGGTTGTGTCGAGGGCGCGCAGGATGATCGGGCCGGCATCGTCGAGCAAGAGTTCGGCGGCGCCATCTTGCAGCCACTCGCGGTTTGCCGGCAAAAAGGTCGCCCCGCCGATGTCAAAGCCGACGATCTCCACCGGCAGGTTCAAGACGTTCGCCACGGCGACCCGTATCGTCCCGCTCATCGTCAGCGTGGGCGATCCCAGGTAGGCAAACACCGGCTGCACGGGGTCGAGGGAGCGAGCCATTTGTTCCTGGCGGGCGCGCAGTTCGTCCCAGGGAGATCCATCGGCGCTCACCGCTTGGCGGAGACGCTCGTATTCCTCCTCCAAATCGGCCTGCAATTGGTCCAGGTATTCGGGCTGGCTGACGCGCCAGGCTTCCCGGACGTAGGCGGCCTGGATGGCGGGGTCGTCGTAGGTGGCGGAGAGTGAGACCCGCGCGTCGCTGCCTAACGCGGCGCCATCAGAATGACCGGTTTCAAAAGCTAATGGGTTGCCGTTAAAGCCGATCGGCTCCAACCGGCCGGAGGTGGGGTTGTAGTAATAGTGCAGGTTGACCAGCGACGTGGCCGGGGTCGCGCCCCACAGGTCAACCAGGGCCAGGAAGCGCCCGTATTGTTCTATGTCGAACACCTGGGAGGCCCTTAGCTCGCCGGCCTGGAGCGCGCGCAGCAGGCCGATGGCGGCGTCTCTCTGGGCGGATAGAGCGGGGTCGCTATCAATGGCGGCGTCGCGGAAGGCGTCCACCTCAAAGTACTGAAAGTCGGTGGTAGAGAGGTTGGCGATGGGATCGGCGTAGGCGGCCTGGGCGTCTCCCTCAAAGTGGGCGACTGACTCCCACAGCAGGTCGGCGTCGAAGCGGACGATGACGCCCTCCGGACGTCCCTGGGACGTCAGCAGTTCGTTGGCGAACCCCTCTTGCAGACTGTAGAGTCCCCAGTCGTCGCCGTTAAAGATCAGGTGGACAAACTGGCAGCGGGCTGCCAGTATGCCCTCGCGCTCCAGGGCGCGGGCAAAGGCCCACTCGCCCAACCAGTTGTTGGTGGCCGGGTCGGAGAGGTAGAAGCGCTGCATACCGAGCAGTTGGCGGTTCTGGCGGGTGCGGACTTCAAAGCCCCATTTTCCATCGTCGTCCAGGCGGTCGGCGGGGCCTTCCAGCAGCCTCATTCTGACCGGGACGGCGCTTTCCTCTGACTGAATGGTGACTGCGTCCACCGATGACCTGATGGTGGCTGCGCCCACCGATGACTTGATGGTGGCGGTGACAAAGTCCTGGTTGGATGGGATGTAGACGCCGTCCTGCAATGCCTGCTCCCGCTGCCCCAGAATGTCGTTGTAGGAGCTAAAATTCATATCAACGACCAGCATGGGCAGGTCTGTGGAGGGGGTTATGGACTGGGTGATACGGAGTGGGATTGACCGCAAAACGTCGAGCGCGTCGTCCCATTCCTGCCCGCCGGCGAGCAGGCCAACGATAAACACGAGCAGGAGCGCGCCGATCCATCTCAGGCTCTGCGTCGAGCGCCGCTCAGGTTGTTGACCGATTTTCATAGGACATCGTCGGGAAGAGACTCTAAAGGTTTTCTGAAACCTTTAGAGTCTACCCGCTCAGGGTGTTATCCTGCTCGACAAAGCTGAGCTCACACGCCGGAATCTGACCGCTCAGATCGTCCATTAGGGAAACCAGCACCTCGTCGTTGGGGCAGAAAATCAGGTAGGTGGCCTGGAGGGTGGATGAGCTACGATCCAGGCGGCGCAGGTCGGCGTTCCCGACGTGCTCGAGCAGGAGTCGGTTGATCTGGGCGAAGGAGCTATCCGAGACGGGGGCCATCACGTTCAGGTACAGGTTGCTCCTGGTCGGGCGGGGCATCAGGAAGGTGCGGGTGAAAAGGTAGCCCAGGGTTACCAGCACAGCCAGTATGGTCGGCAGGCGTTGGTCGGCGCCCATTCCCAGGCCGATAGTGATGGCTATAAAGAGATAGAGCAGTTCCTCCGGCTCTTTGATAGCGGTGCGGAAGCGGACGATGGAGAGCGCGCCGACGAGGCCCAACGATAGCGCCAGCGAGGACTTTATGATAGAGATGATGAGCACTGTGGTCATAGATAATACCGGCAGGGTCTGAGCGAACCTGGCGCGGTTGGAGAGTGATTTGCCGTATTGAGTGTAGAACCACGCCAACGTGCTGGAGAGGACGATGCTCAACAGCAGGTTGATCGCCAGCGTGGTGAGCGAAAGCGGAGCGGGAGTTGTAAGGCCGAGCAGATTATCCATAGCACCTCCTGGGGTGATCGAGGTTTTTTGATTCGAGATCGGTGATTTGTCACGGGTGGCGTGCAATGAACCGATCTCGTAGACCATCTCATTCCCTGGTGACAGGGTTCAACGATGGTATTATACCTGTTTTGCCCATTTGAGCCACCCTATCAGGAGCGGTTACGCCTAGAAACGCCCCACAAGACGCCGGGAGCGCGCGGGCGGGTTTCTTACCCGCCGCCTTTACGGTTGGGGATTGATACAGCCGTGTTTGTCCGTGTCCTCTGATTGACTGACAAAACGCTGATTATCTGAAGGGAGGGAAGAGACAGGACGCGGATTTTGTTGATTCTCAATATAGATCAGCGTTGATCTGCGTCCCAATAGAGATTTGTCAATCAACCAGTCGTGTTCCACAAGAATGAACGATAGCGAATCAGAGCCGGGGTTCTTTCAGGCCAGGATTGCCCTCACTGCCTGGATGGTGTGCTCTACGTCCTCATCCGTGATCCAGTAGTGCGTCACTGCCCGGAAGCGACCATCCAGCCGGCCCAGGAGCAGCACGCCGCGTTCCTTCAGCTCCCTCAATACCTCGTCATGCGTCTTGGACGCCTCTTCCGTCAGCCAGAAATAGAGGATGTTGGTCTCCGCCGAAGCGACCTCTACTCCCGGTATCTCTGCCAGTCCCTCGGCCAGCCGCTTGGCCCGGACGTGATCCTCCGCCATCCGGGGCGCGATCTGCTCCAGGGCGACGATTCCGGCCGCAGCCAGGATGCCCGCCTGTCTCATTCCGCCGCCTACCACCTTGCGCGTGCGCTGCGCCTCGGCGATGAAATCGGCGTCGCCGCAGACCAGGGAGCCTACCGGCGCGCACAGCCCTTTCGAGAGGCAAAACATCACCGAGTCTACCGCCCGCACCACCTCTCGCACGTCCACCCCCAACGCTGCCGCTGCGTTAAAGACGCGCGCCCCATCCAGGTGCAGACGCAGTCCGTGCTCGTGGGCCAAATCCGCCGCCTGGGTGGTATACTCCACCGTCAGCGGCGCGCCGTTGCGCATGTTGTGTGTGTTCTCCAGGCAGACCAGCCGCGTGCGGGGAAAGTGGACGTTATCCCCCCGGATCGCTCCTTCGATCTCGTCCAGGCGGAGCGTGCCGTCGGGTTGGTTGGGGACGGTGCGAGGTGTGATGCCGCCCAGCGCCGCCATGCCGCCCTGTTCGAAGAGAAAGGTATGGCTGTGGTCCCCCACGATCGCCTCGTCGCCCCGCCTGCAATAGGTCAGGAGCGCAACCAGGTTGCCCATCGTGCCGCTGACGACGAACAGAGCAGCCTCTTTACCCAGCATCTCGGCCGCCATTTCTTCCAGCCGGTTGACGGTGGGATCCTCGCCGTAGACGTCGTCGCCCACCTCGGCCCGGTACATTGCCTCGCGCATCGCGGGAGTGGGGTGCGTCACTGTGTCGCTGCGTAGATCAATGACCTTCATTTTCCCTTGACCTCCTGAGTTGAATGATGAGCCGATTATAACTCACCTGCTGCTCACGTCAACGTCTTGACCTCCTTGCCGACTTGCCTATAATTGGCTAGTTGCGCAAGTATGCAAGTTTGCTAATAGGAGGACTGGGTGAATACACGACAAGACGTGCGTAGTTGCTGGATCGGTGGATCACGATGAGTCGAGACGACAGGGGCGATAGACAAATGATACTACTCGAGGGGAATATCGGTGCTGGGAAGACCACAGTAGGCAAAACTTTGGCGGCATCGGGAGAGTTTGGCTTCATCGAGGAGCCGACGGCGGCGTGGCGGGAGGGGTACGCGGCCAATATGTTGGAGCTATTCTACAACGACCCTCACCGCTGGGCTTTTACCTTTCAGACCTGCGCCTTTGTCACCCGGGCCAAGACGTGGAAAGAGATGCTGGCGCTCACCGATCGCAGCCGGGTCGTCCTGGAACGTTCGATCTACTGCGACCGCTACATATTTGCCGAGAACTGCCATCGCACGGGGCTGATGTCGCCCGCCGAGCATCAGCTCTACTGTGGCCTGTGGGACTTTTTGGTCGCGGACTATAGCGTTCAGCCAGATTTGATACTGTATCTGCGCACGCCTGCGGAGGCTTGCCTGGAGCGCATCAAGGTCCGCGACCGTGCCGAAGAAAGCGGCATAGCGCTGGACTATCTCCTTCAGCTCGAGGGGTTGCACGACGAGTGGCTGCTCGACAATGCCAAGTCGCTCGTGATTGACGGTGGGCGTCGCTGGAGCGCGGCAGAGTTACAGGATGAAATAGCTTCCAGTCTGGCCGGCGTTGGAAAAGTTTGACAACCATCCATCAGCGTGTTATACTTCTTCCTGTGGGCCGTTAGCTCAGCCTGGCAGAGCAGGGGCCTTTTAAGCCCAGGGCCGCAGGTTCGAATCCTGCACGGCCCACCAGAGGGAAGTAGGCAAGTAGACAAGGTGATGGGTAGACAAGACTTTTGTCTACTTGTGACCTTGTCTACTTGTGTCCTTATGGGGAAAACATGGCACTTCCAATGTGGGCGTTCGTGACAGCTTTGATAGCAATGTTCGTCGGCATAATCGGCGTCATCCTGCCGGTTGTCCCCGGCGTTGGCTTTATCTGGATCGTGGTGTTGATCTATGCCATCGCTGAGCGGTTCGCCACTATTGACCTCATCACTTTTACCGTCCTCACTATCCTGGGCGCAATTGGTTTCACTGCTGACCTGTGGATGACCCAGGTGGGGGGCAGGGCCGGCGGTGCTTCTCCAACCTCGCTGCTGGTGGGATTGTTGCTGGGAGTGATCGGGGCGCTCGTCGGCTTGATCTTTATGGGAGTCGGCGCGATACCGGGCGCCATCGTCGGCGCTATCGCCGGGGTCATCGTCGCCGAGTATCATCGGCGGGAGGATTGGGCCGAGGCGTTCAAAGCTGGCGGCGGGTGGGCGGCTGGTTGTCTTCTCTCCGGCGGCGTTCAGCTCGTCATTGGTATCCTGATGATCCTCATCTTTGTCTGGCAGGTGCTGAGGGGGTAGGGGGATGGCGCGACGACGTTCTTCCCGCCGCAAGCTGCTCACAATTCGGTCGCCGCGCAAAGGCACGCTGGTCATCGCCGTAGCGTTCTATCTCGTCGGCCTCTTTGGCGCGCTCAATCTTTTCTCCATCCCGCATCCATATACCATTGCCCTTCTGGCTATTGCCGGCGGCCTTCTCATCCTCGGCTCGTTTCTACGTGGTTTGTAGCCCTTTCGTAAGTGTTCAGGTCATTCGTGTTGTCAACCACAAAGAGCACGAAGGACACCAAGCAAGCAGCACAGCTATGACGTTTTCACCAGGTTCTGTGGCTATTTGTGGCTTTACCTTTGTGTCCTTTGTGGTAAATAGACATCCCCCTGAATGCTTACGCCCTTTCGATTGAACTTTTGACCGCCTAGTCGCGTGTAACGTATAGAGAGTCGCTTCCCTTTGTATAGATAGGGAACGATCCCGCCCGGAGAACACCGGTGGCCTTATTCGCCAACAACTTGACCTGGCGCTGGCCCGGCATCATCGTGGTATTGCGTGGCTGGCGCTGCGCCGGCGTCTCTCGTGCTCTATTTTTCGTCCAACAAGTCGGCGACAAGGCAAAGTCGCTGGGTGTATCTACGGATGACCTGATCTGCCGCTTTCAGCGCGGCCAGCCCCGGGCATTTGAAGCGCTCTACGACCGCTTCAAGGACTATGTCTACCGCGTCGCCCTCTTTGTAACCCGCGACGGTGTAGCCGCCGAGGACGCGGTGCAGGAGACTTTTCTCGACGTGTTGCGCGCGCTGCCCAACTACCGCGTCGAGGGGCCGGCCCGCTTCGAGACCTGGCTCTACCGTATCACCGTCAACCGCTGCCGTTCTCGAATGAGGCGCAAGGTGCTTCCCTCGGCCGAGTGGGACGACATCGAGGAGCGATTGGAGCGCATCCCGGAGCCGCACCCCAATCACGATCCCGAGGACGTCGCCCTGCGGCGAGAGCGGGCGGTCGAACTGTGGCGAGCGGTGGACGATCTGCCCGAAAAGCAGCGTGTCGTCGTCTTGTTGCGTTACCAACAAGGCTTGGCTTACCAAGAGATTGCGCAGACGTTGGGCATCAGCGAGGGCACGGTCAAATCGCGGCTGTATCACGCCCATCGCAAACTGAAAGGACGGCTGCGATCAGCGGAGGTGGGAGTGTAGGTGATGAGTTTGCACGTCGAGATGGAACTGTTGGCATACCTGGACGGGGAACTGGGCGAGCGCGAGCGGGCGCGGGTCGAGGCCCACCTTTCAGAGTGCCCCGCTTGCGCCACCGAACTGGAACGATTGCAGACCTTGCAGCGCGAGTTGGACGCCACCTTCGAGGCTGCCCTCTTCCCCGTGCGCTTGCCCCGCGCCGCCGATGCCCGCATCCGTGAGCGACTGCGCGCCCGCGCCGAGCGTCGTCCGTGGTGGGCGCTGTGGCGGCGACGGGGGTTGCTCGCGCAGGCGGCGTTGGCCGTGCTCGTCCTCATCCTGGCGCTCGACGTCACCCGGGTGCTACAACTGTCCCCGCCAGCCGCGCCGCACGAGACGCTGGTGCTCGGCCAGGAACGGCTGTCCCCGGGCAGCAAGGCGGCATTGCGCGTCGTCGTCCGCGCCGCTGACGAGGCCGAACCGGTCGCGGGGGCAGAGGTCGTCGTGCGCATCGGACGCGCGCCGGGGCTGGCCCGTGTCGTCTACACTGGCCGTACTGGCGCCGACGGCAGCGCCGACGTTGCCTTTACCGTCCCCGCTGACCTGGAGGGCGAGGCCAGCCTGGTCGTCGAGACCACCTCCGCCGACAACGTGGATCAGATCGTGCACCCCATCATCATCGCCCGCGACCACAAACTGCTCCTCAGTTCGGATAAACCCGCTTACCGGCCCGGTCAGACGATCCACCTGCGCGCGCTGGCCCTCGACGCGCTCGACCTGAAACCGGAGGCGGGGCAGGAGATCGTGTTCGCCCTCCTCAATCCCGCCGGCGAGCGATTGGCGCAGGGCGCAGCGGCGACCTCAGACTTTGGCATCGCCGCGCTCGATCTCACCCTCCCGTCCGACGCTGCCTCTGGCCGGTATGCGCTGCAAGCCGCCCTGGGCGACACGCTCTCCGAGCGGGCCGTCGCCGTCGGCGCATACGACCTGCCCGCCTTCCGCGTCACCCTCGAGACCGACCGCCCCTTCTACGCGCCCGGCGAGCGCGTGACCGGCTTTGCGCAGGCGAACTATTTCTTTGGCCAGCCGGTCGCCGAGGGCCAGGCGACGCTGCGCGGCTGCGTCGGGGAGCCGGAGGGAGTGCAGGCGACCCTGCTCGTGGGCCAGACCGACGACGAGGGTCGCTTCGAGTTCGCGTTCGACCTGCCGGCGAACGGGCGAGTGGAATCGTTCAATCTGGGGGTCGAGGTGGCGGACGCGGCCGGACGGCGGGAGGGGATGCGGCTCCTTCTGCCCGTGGCCGCGCAACCGATCCTCGTCAGCGCGATTCCCGAAAGTGGACTGCTCAAGCCCGGAGTCCAGAACGGCATCTTTATCCTGACCTCCTACCCCGACGGGCGGCCGGTCGCGACGACGCTGACCGTCGCGGTGGACGGCGCGGAGCACACACTCGTCACCGACTCCTACGGCCTGGCCGAGTTCCGCCACGTACCGACCGGCCCCGCTACCCGACTCGAGATCCACGCCCGCGACGCGCAAGGGGCCGCAGGGGATGCTGCCTTTACTTTTGAAAGCGACCGCGCCCCGCAAACGCTGCTCCTGCGGGCCGAGCAGGCCGCCTACGAGGTCGGCGACACGCTGCGGGCGGAGGCGCTGGTGGCCGGGGTGGGAGATGCCGTCGTTTACCTCGACGTCGTGCGGGCGCGGCAGACGATTGCCGCCCTCTCCGCTCTGGCTGAGGATGGCCGGGCCGTACTTGCGCTCGACCTGGACGGCACGATGGTGGGCACGCTCGAACTGCACGCCTACACCCTGCTCTCGGATGGGAGTGTCGCGGGAGACACACGTTTGGTCATCGTGGACACGCCGCGCCAGGTGGCCGTGGCTCTCAGCGCCGACCGGGACGAGTATCGCCCCGGAGAAACCGCCCGCCTCCAATTCCAGACCTCGCTTTCCGCCGGCCAGCCGGTCCAGTCCGCATTGGGCATCGGCGTGGTGGACGAGTCGGTCTATGCGCTCGAAACGCAGTCCCCCGGTTTCGTCCGCGCCTACTTTATCCTGGAGCAGGAGCTGAGGGAGCGGAGCGTACCGTCGCTTGATGTGCCCGCGCTGCTTGACGCCGAGGTAAAGGCCGCGCAAGACGTAGCCGCCCGGGCCGCCTGGGCCGGAGCGCAAGGGACGAGCTTTACTCTCTCCGAGAAATCCACCGCCGGGCAGAGGCGAGACCTGACTGCGCTGGTCGCCCTCTCCAACCGACTTGGCCTCCTGCTAGCCCTGTTGCCTTTGCTCCTGAGCGTCGTCGTCGCGCGAGGGCTGGGGCCGAGTGGCGTCCTGGGGCGCGCGTTGCGCCGGGTGGGGAGCGGTGGGCTGGCGCTGCTGATCGCCTCGCCGCTGCTGGCGCTCGTCGTCGGGGGGGCGATGTGGCTGCTGTGGGCCGCGCTCGGCGTCGGCGCGCCCGCGCTGGTGCTTTTGACCGTGATCGTCCTTCTGCTTGGGCTGGTAGTTCACGGCTGGCGGCGGCGTGATACGCGGGTGCAACTGGCGACCGGCCTGCTGGCGGCTTATCTGGTATTGGGCGGGCTGCTGGTCGGACTGGCCGCGCGCGGCGGCGACCCGGCCGGGCTGTTGCTGGCCCTGGTGGCGGTCGCCTTCCTGCTGACCGTGGCCGCGTTGGCTGTCTTGGGCCAGGGATTGGCCCTGGAGGGGCAGCGCGCCGCCGGTTGGACGATCACGCTGCTGGGCTTGTTGCTCGTTCCCCTCGCCATCTACCTACCCTTTGTCCCCGGGCTGAGATCCGACCTGACCCGCACGCTCGGCCATCCGGCTCTCTACGCCGGCCCGCTCGGCTGGGTGACCGGGTGCTCGCCCCTGGCGGCGCCGACGGAAGCACCTCCGCTTGAGGAAGTCGAAGCGCCGGCTGAAGCGACTGCGGCCGCGACGACAGAGGCGCTGGCGGAAGAGCCGACCCCTGCGCCGACCGCGCCCCCGGAGGCTGTCCCAACCGAGCCGTTCCCACTGCGCCAGGTCTTTCCGGAGACGCTCTACTGGAGCGCGGAATCGCTCACCGACGAGGAGGGCAAACTGACGCTGGATCTGCCGCTGGCCGACAACGTCACCACCTGGCGGCTGACGGCGCTGGCCTCCACGCAAGAGGGCGAGCTGGGGGTCGCCACCTACGACCTGGTCGTCTTGCAGGACTTTTTCCTCGATCTCGATCTGCCGCCGACCGTCGCGCCGGGCGAGGAGATCACTATCACCGTCACTCTCTACAATTACCTGGGGCGAGATCAGGCCGTGCAGGTAGAACTGGCCCCCGCAGAGTGGTACACGCTCGTTTCAGCGCCGCAAAAGACGCTTACCCTTTCGCCCAACGACGTCGCCACGGCCAGCTTTGCCATCCGCGCCGAGCGGGTTGGAGAATTCTCGCTGCAAGCGACTGGCGCGGGCGAGCGCATGTCGGACGCGGTGGCAGTAGCAGTGATCGTGGAAGAGCGGTGAGGGAGAGTCGTGCGTCGAGGGCGTTTCACGGAGGGGGAGGGGAAGACGTTTGCTGCTCACTGGCGGCTGCGGGCCTTGAATATCAGCCTCAGTGGAGTGCCGGGGAACTCGAACGCCTCCCGCAGCCGGTTCTCCAGGTAGCGCTCGTAGCTGAAATGCACCAGGTCGGGGTCGTTGACGTGAAAAACAAAGGTGGGCGGGTCCACGCCGGGCTGGCTGACATAGTAGATCTTGAGCCGTTTGCCCCGCTTGCTGGGTGGGGCGTGGCGCGCCAGCGCGTCCTGCACCAGCCGGTTCAGCTCTCCGGTGGCGATGCGCCGGAAGCGCGCCTCCTGCACGGACAGGCTCAACGGTATCACCTTGTGCACCCGCTGCCCCGTGAGCGCAGAGATGAAAAGCACGGGGACGTAGTCGAGGAACTTGAGGGTCTGGCGCACCCATTGGGTGTACTCGACCATGGTGTGGGTGTCCTTCTCCACCGCGTCCCACTTGTTGATCAACACCACCGTGCTGGCCCACTCGTCGAGGATAAAGCTGGCAACGTGGGCGTCTTGAGCGGTGACACCGTCAACGCCATCTATCACCAGCAGCGCCACGTCGGACCGTTGGATGGCCTTTAGCGCCCGCAGCACGCTGTAGCGCTCGACCCCGCGCTCGATCTTGCCCCGCTTACGGATGCCGGCCGTGTCAATCAGAGTGATGGGTGCGCCCTCCCACGTCAGGTGAGTGTCAATGGCGTCGCGGGTGGTGCCGGCGATGGGGCTGACGATGGCCCGTTCTTCCCCCAGTATCTTGTTCAGAAGCGATGACTTGCCCACGTTGGGCCGGCCGACGATGGCGAGCTTGATGCTCTCATCCTCGACATCCGGCGCCGACGGAGCCAGCGCCTCTACTACCTCATCCAGCAGGTCGGCGACGCCGGCGCCGTGGAGGGCAGAGATGGGGTACACCTCCGCCTTCATACCCAGCCCGTAGAACTCGAGCGCATCCTGGCGCAGGTTGGCGTTATCGGCCTTGTTGGCGGCCACAAAGATGGGGCAGCGGGCACGACGCAGGATGTTGGCGACTTCCTCGTCGGCCGGGGTCAACCCACTGACGACGTCGGTGACAAAGATGATGGCGTCCGCTTCCTCGATCGCCTGCTCGGCCTGGGCGCGCATGAGGGGGATGAAAGGGGCCGAATCCTGCGCCAACACCCGGTCTGGCCCCGGTCGCCTCCCGGCGATGACGGTATCTGGCAGCACCTCGATGCCGCCCGTGTCTACCACGGTAAAGGGGACGTCGTTCCACTCGGCGGGAGCGTGGAGCCGGTCGCGCGTGGTGCCGGGCCGCTCGTGTACTACCGCCAGCCGCTGCCCGACGATGCGGTTAAAGAGGGTGGATTTTCCCACGTTGGGTCGGCCCACGAGGGCTACGATTGGTTTGCTCATAAGCGAGTCAGCGAATCAGCGAGTGGGTGGTGGTTCATTGGTCGTCGCGGCTGGGCAGGGTGAGGGGAGCGGTGATGATCTCCACCTGCACCGTGGGCGGCAGGATGTTTTGGGCGGTCGTTCCCTCCGGCACTACCACTTGCGGCTCGACCTGGTGCTTGCCACGTTCCAGTCCGAACAGGTCCAGGACTACACGCACGTCGTCGGCCGCCAGCGTTTCCAGAAGAGGCAGCGGACCGCTCAGGATGACCTCGACGGTCTCTGGCGAGATGGTGGTCGTGAAACCCGGTTCCAGCCCCTGGAGTTCCGGCGTGACTTCTACAGTCGCACTGCTCTGGATAGGCTCGATAAAGATACTGACCTCTACCTGTTGGCCCGAGACGACCGCGACGTTCGGCGGCACGGTGAGTGCTGGTCGAACGATCACGTTGGCCTGGGCTCCTTCCACGTCTATTGGCTCCGTCTCAATAAAGCCCGGCAGCGCGGCGATGACGCTGGGAGAGCCAAAGACGGTGATGGCGGGCGGATCGATGGCGATGGAAGGGTTAAAGTAGCCGGGAGCGATGTTCCCTTCGAGGACGGCTTTGACTGCCAGGGAGCGGTAATAGCCCGATAGTTCGATGGGGATGTGCACGTTGACCTTTGCGGGCGTCAGTGTGACGTAGGGGACGGGAGCGCCGTCAGCGCCCAGGGGTTGCAGTTGGTATTCTCCCTCGAGGTCGGTGCTGGCGTCCTGCACTGAAATCTGTGTGGCGACTGTCAAGACCTGGGTGACGAAAGAGTCGGGCCCGCTAACTGTCACCTGGCGTGTGTCTACTGACGCTGGTCGCCTGATGTAGCCCAGGGCCGGTTCTCCATTTACTTCTACGCACGCAGGCATGACGAGTTCTGTTCTACGCTCCAGTTCCACGGTGACGTGCTTGGGTTCGAAGAGTATCCGCCGGGCAGGGTGTGCGTGCAATTCTACCTGGACGGGGATCTCGTGCACTCCCGTTCCCAGGCCGGTCAGGTCTACGGTGGCCGTAAAGTCTTTGGGCGTGAGGGACATCCAGACCGATTCAGGAGCGCGGACCGTGACCTGTACGTGTTCGTCGAACTCCCCCACGATGATCATACCGGCCGGCGCTTCCGGCGGCGCTATGGGTATGGGCTGGGAATAGGCTTGTTCCAGCGTGGGATCCTCCTGCTCCACGGCTACGATCCAGGTCAGTGCTGCCAGGGTGAGCGCCAGCGCCATCAGGGCCGTGTTGCCTGCGACCCAGCGGAGGGTAGCTTTCACGATTGTTTCCTCCCACGGCCCAAATAGCGTCGCGCGCGAGTGATCCAGCGCGGCCACGCTCGCTCCAGCACGGGCTGATAAAAAGCGCGCAAGACCGTTTCCAACCGTTTGGAATCGAGGTTGCGGATGATGCGACCGTTGTGGGCGATAGAGATGGAGCCGCGTTCCTCAGAAACGACGATGGCGATGGCGTCTCCTTCCTCCGTCACCCCGATGGCGGAGCGATGGCGCAGCCCCAATTCGCGGTCGGCGAGGAAGGCGGTGGAGAGGGGCAGGACGCAGGCAGCGGCCAACGCCCGCCCGCGTCGCACTATCACGGCTCCATCGTGTAGGGTGGTGTGGGGCTCAAAGATGGTCACCAATAGTTCCTGGGTGATGGTGGCGTCGAGAAAGATGCCGGTGTCTGCAAATTCCTGCAAGCCCGTATCACGCTCCATTACGATGAGCGCGCCGTGTTGCCGTTCGGCCAGAGTGTGGCAGGCCTGTGCGATTGCAGTCAGCGTTTGCTCCAAAGTAGCGCGGTCTCCCGTTGCCCGGCCGAACAGCGCGCCGGCCCGTCCCAATCGTTCCAGCGCCCGGCGCAGTTCTTGCTGAAAAACGACCGGTACGGCCACGAGCAGTGCTGGCAGGGCTTTTTCGGTCAACCAGCCGAGGGCGCGCAACTTTATTCCTCCGCTCAATAGGGTCACGACGATGATGAGCAGAATTACGCCGCGCAATAGAGGGACGGCCCGAGTGCCGCGCGCAGCGTACAGGAGCCAGAAGAATATGAGAGCTACGAGCAGGATGTCGAGAGTGTCTATCCACTCGACCCGTTGCAGGTACCATAGGGGATCGGACATGGTGGTCAGTTGGTTGCCGATTGTCTAGGTATGACTCTACTGAAAAAACAGGAATTTCACCACAGAGACACAGGGATTTCAAGCTCAACCTTGGAAAAATTAGCCTTTTGACGTACAAAGCGGGATTTTCTCAAGCCAAACATCTAATGTA